>JBBSVH010000170.1:0-4638 GCA_038233685.1 Lysobacterales bacterium
ATGTCGGCTGCGCTGAACTCGTCGCCGGCGAACCACCTGGACTTTTCCAGCTCCGATTCAAGGTAGTCCAGATGCAGCTTGACCTGCGGCCCGACAAAACTGCTCATCGCCTTGTCAGCGATGCCGCGTGCGATCGGCTTTACAAAAAAGGGCATGGGCGCCTGCTTCATGCGCGAGAACACCAGGCTCAACAGCAGCGGCGGCATGAGAGAACCTTCGGCGTAGTGCATCCAGTAGCGATAGCGCAGGTGCTGCGGCGTACCCGGCATCGGTGCGAATGCGTGGCCGGCATCGTATCGCTCCACCAGGTATTCGATGATCGCCCCGGACTCGGCCACGGTGTTGTCGCCATCCACCAGCAGCGGGGACTTGCCCAGCGGGTGGACCTTGCGCAGCTCGGCCGGCGCGAGCATGGTCTTGGCGTCGCGCTGGTAGCGCTTCACTTCGTAGTCCAGCTTCAGCTCTTCCAGCAGCCAAAGCACGCGCTGGGAGCGGGAATTGTTGAGGTGATGGACTACGAGCATCTTCAAGCCTTGCGCAGGGTTGTGGACCGCAATCATAGCTGGCCCGCGAAAGCGTGCCGCCGGATCACTTGTGGGTTGCGTCCACCAGCGGGGTCAGGTCCGGGTCCAACGCCACGCGCTCGTCGAACACGAAGCAGCGCCCCGTGTAGCCCCGCGAGCCGACCTCCTCGAAATACCCGAGGATGCCGCCGTCCAGCTGCACCACATCATCAATGCCTTTTTCGCGCATCCACAGCGCGGCCTTTTCGCAGCGGATGCCGCCGGTACAGAAGCTCACCACCGTTGCACCCGCCAGCGATTCGCGATGCGGCTCAAGCGCCTGCGGAAGGTCGGTGAAATTGTCGATCGGCAGGGTCAGCGCCCCGGCAAAAGTACCGTGGGCGACCTCTTCGCGGTTTCGGGTGTCCAGCAGCACGATCCTACGCCCTGTGTCATCACTGCCCTGGTCCAGCCAGCGTGCCAGCGTGGCCGGCGCAACGCTCGGCGCGCGCCCCTGCAAGGGCGAAGCATCCTCGCGCCGGAAGCTGATGATCTCCGGCTTGACCCTGATCTTGAGCCGCTTGAACGGCTGCGCCTGGCTACGACTCAGCTTGACGCGGATAGCGGCGAACCGCGGGTCCTGTCGCAGGCGGTCGAAGAACTCGCCGATCGCAGTTTCGCGGCCCGCCAGAAACAGGTTGATACCTTCCCCCGCCACCAGGATGCTGCCCCTGAGCTGCCTTGCTCGCGCCCCGTCTTCCACCGAAGCGGCAAGCTGCGCGGGATCGTCGACCCGGACGAACTGGTAGGCGGCGGCATTGATGATCATGCGGTCAATTGTAAGCGGGGCATGCACATGGCTCATCGCCGCATGGCTGGACGCCCTCACGGCGCATTGCCCATTGCCCCGCCCCTCAAAACGTTTACGATTTCGCCACTTCATCCGAACTCCCGCCATGACCCAGGAAACACGCCGGAATATCGACGTCAGTGTCAGCCGCACGTTCGACGTGCCGCCCGATCGCGTGTTCTCCGCGTGGCTGGTGCCGCGCATGCTGGGACAATGGATGTTCGGCGCGCGGGTCCGCGACGAAAACGTGGTGCGGCTGGACCTGGATCCGCGCGTGGGCGGGCGCTTCTCGATGAAGGTGCGGCGCAAGGGTGTACTGGTCGAGCACGTGGGCCAGTACCTCGAAATCGAGCACCCCACCCGCCTGGTGTTCACCTGGTCGATCAGCGACTTTCCTGATGACGAACCCAGCGTGGTCGCGATCGACATCGCGCCCCATGGAAATGGCTGCGTGTTGACCCTCACCCATACGATGGATACGCGCTGGAGAGAATATGCCGCGGCAACGACGCGCGCATGGACTACGATGCTGGACGCGTTGGCCGAGCTTCCCGTGGCGGCCAATCCGTTCCAGGACTGCTGACCCGGCCCAAGGCCACAGCCGCAGACAGACCGCACACGCGACCGGCTTGGCTCAGGCCAGGAATATATACGGCAGCGCCAGCGTCAAAGCGATGATCGCGATCATGGCCGCGAGCATGGCCATCACGTAGCCGGGGCGCTGGCGCAGCAGCCCGGCGAAGGATTCAGCGCTACCGTCTTCCTTCGCTGACCTCAGGGCCGCCTGTGCCCGCCGTTGCCTCTGGGCCTGGTAGTCGGCCATGAGGGCCTTGGCGCGCACGGCCTCAGCGTCGTCTTCAATCCAGATTCCACCAGAAGAGATGCCCCAGGAGCTGGGCCTGGTCTCGTAGAACCCGATCGCCTCGCGGGTCAACCAGTCGCGGACTTCATCCGCCTCGTCGTCAGGCACGTTGCGCAGGTTCAGCAGCATCTTGGCCATTGCGAAATGATAGCCGCTGGCGCATCAGATGGACCGGTCACGCTACCCTGCGCCACTGCCTCCCGCCGGGAATGAAACATGCTCAAGCCCCTGTTCGCACTGCTCCTGATGACCATGACCGGCTGCTCCGAGCCGCCTCCGGCGCCTGGGGGGTCGGTCGCCGAGCTCCAGCGCATCGATCAGCCGACGGGCACCGGGACCATGGCGACCAGTGGAAATCGGGTAACGGTCCATTACACCGGCTGGCTGTACGACGATCAGGCGCCAGACCAGCGCGGGGAAAAATTCGACAGTTCTCTCGACCGCGGTGAACCCTTCACTTTTTTGCTCGGAGCCGGACAGGTGATCCGGGGCTGGGACGACGGGGTGGCGGGGATGAAGGTTGGAGGCAAGCGCGTGCTGCTGGTGCCTGCCGCACAGGGCTACGGTCGCAAGGGCGCGGGCGGCGTGATCCCGCCCAACGCCTCGCTGGTGTTCGAGGTTGAACTGCTCGGCGTCAATCCGGGCTGATCACCCGCTGCCGGCCTGACCGCAAATTTTGGGGTTCTGCCCTCCGCCGACGCCGACCGCACGTCGCGGAGATCGATGCTGGAGTTGGTCAGTGGGAACTCCACCCGCATCCGTGCGGCGCAAACGCCTGCCCCTGTAGCAGGAATGAAATTGCTGAACCTGTCGAAGGTGAGGCCGCGTTCACTCCCGCGTGCCCGGTCGGCGCCACGCTGCCAGCGCACGACGTCTCCCGTCCGCTGCGGCGCGCGCTTCGGGCACTTTACGGGGCCACTCCGGTCAAAAACCATAGGCGCATCGCCACGGAAGCAGTCACGGCCGATGCGCACGCCACGCGTCCTCAGTGACGCGGCGGCCGTCGAGCAGAGTGCGATCAAGGCGCTACCGTCCATAATGTCGCGGTGAAAAATACTTTGCAGACAAACCAGCACCTGGCCGTAATCGGCGGCGGCCCGGCCGGACTCATGGCCGCCGAAGTCGCGCTCGAGCACGGCCTGCAGGTCGATCTTTACGAAGCCAAGGGATCGGTGGGCCGCAAGTTCCTGGTGGCCGGCAAAGGCGGGCTCAACCTCACCCATTCGGATCCGCCGGAACTCTTCTCCAGCCGCTATCGCGAACGCAGAGAAGAGGTGGATGGCTGGTTGCGCGAATTCGATGCTGGCGCGCTGCGTGAATGGGCCCGCGCGCTTGGCGTGGAGACGTTTACCGGCAGCTCCGGCCGGGTGTTCCCCAACGACCTGAAAGCCGCACCTCTTCTGCGCGGATGGGTGCGCCGGCTGCGTGATCAAGGCGTCCGATTCCATGTGCACCATCGCTGGACCGGATGGACGCCGGACGGTGCACTGTCGTTCGACAGCGATGCAGGCGCGGTGACGGCGAACCCTGATGCCACGGTCCTGGCGCTTGGCGGCGCCAGCTGGCCGCAGCTGGGCTCCGACGGCGCGTGGCTGCCGTTGCTTGCAGCGCGCGGGGTCGAAACTGCCCCCCTGAAGCCCTCCAACTGCGGTTTCGACATAGCCTGGAGCGAGCACCTTGCGCAGCGCCACGCCGGCGCGCCACTCAAGCCGGTCGTGGCGCATTGGCGCGACGCGTCGGGAGCCGAACACTCCCTGCAGGGCGAGTGCGTCATCAGCTCGGACGGGATCGAGGGCAGCCTCATCTATGCCATGTCCGCGGACCTGCGCGAGGCGATCGAGCGCGACGGGCACGCCATGCTGCACCTGGAACTGGTGCCGGGGCGCAGCCTTCCGCGCCTCCAGCATGACCTCGCCGTGCCGCGCGGCCATCGCAGCGTCAGCGAACACCTGCGCCGCCACGCCGGCGTGTCAGGCGTCAAGGCCGCACTGGTGTTTGAAGTGTTGGACAAGGCGCGTCTGGGTAACTCGGACGTGTTGGCGCAGACCATCCACCGCCTGCCCCTGCGCCTGCTGCGCACGCGGCCGTTGGCGGAGGCCATCAGCAGCGCGGGAGGTGTGCGCCTGGAGGGCCTGGACCCGAACCTGATGTCCATGACGGCGCCCGGGGTGTTCTGCGCGGGAGAAATGCTGGATTGGGAGGCGCCCACCGGGGGCTATCTGCTCACCGCCTGCTTTGCCAGCGGCCGCCGCGCCGCTGTGGGCGCGGCGGCCTGGCTGAAGCGACCGGTCGAGCTCTGAACTGGTCGTCCGCGAGTGGCTCGGCATTCCCTGTTGCTGCCTGCAGCCGGTACGGACGTGGCGGCGATCTGAGGGTTGGATGTGGAGCGACGGTTGGTGTTCTAGGACCGCACGATGACTCGG
>JBBSVH010000171.1:0-4598 GCA_038233685.1 Lysobacterales bacterium
AGCGCAGATGTTCCGCAAAGAGCGAGAAGTCATTGCCGCAGAAGCCCGACGCGAGACTTGCGGCGGAGAAGATCCACAGAAAGCAGTACACAGCGGCGAGTCCGCATAGGACTGATCCGCTTGTTAGCAAAACTCGACGTGCCACGTTGCTCATCCTGCCGCCTAACTACAAGTAGACCCCAAGAAGGGGTAATAACCGGAGTGTGGCGGGGTTGCATCGCTGGGGTCAATAAGGCTTTTCCTATACGCAGCAAAGGTTTTTACTGATGGGGCTCGGCCGGCGGGTGATCGATCATTGGGGGTGTTAGAGGGTAAGGAGACCCTGCTATGGAATATGACGGTTCTGGCGCTCCGGTAACGGATGATGACGAGGAGTTGCCTCGGCCCAGGTTGTTGGCCGAAGTTAGCGCTCGCTTGCGGGTCAAGCACTACAGCTTGCGCACTGAGGAGGCTTATCTCTATTGGATTCGCCGGTATATCCGTGCGAGTCGGGGCAGGCATCCGAGGCAGCTTGACGGGGTGGCGGTGGAGGGCTTTTTGACCGAACTGGCAGTGCGCGACCGGGTGGCGGCCAGTACGCAGAACCAGGCATTGTCGGCTCTGCTGTTCCTCTACCGCGAGGTGCTGTCGATCAATCTGCCGTGGATGGAGAACGTGACGCGGGCCAAGCGGCCGCAACGCTTGCCGGTGGTGCTTTCGAAGGGTGAAGTCATGGCATTGCTGGCCAAGCTGAAGGGCAGGGAGGCGCTGATGGCGAGCTTGCTCTACGGCAGCGGGCTGCGCCTGATGGAGTGTGTGCGCTTGCGGGTCAAGGATGTTGATTTTGTCCGCGGGGACTTGACGGTGCGCAACGGCAAAGGGGGCAAGGATCGCAAGACGGTATTGCCTCTGAGCTTGCGGCCGCTGCTGCAACGGCAGATCGACGACGTGCGCGTGGTCCATGCCGAGGATCTTGCAGACGGATTCGGGGCGGTCTACCTGCCGCACGCGTTGGCGAAGAAGTATCCCACCGCGCCCAGGGAGCTCGCGTGGCAATACGTCTTCCCAGCCACGCGCCTGTCGGTGGATCCATTGGACGGTGCGAAGCGGCGCCACCACATCGACGAGAAGGGACTGCAGAAAGCAGTGCGGGCCGCGGCGCGGGACCTCGGGCTGAACAGGCCGGTGACTCCCCACACGCTACGGCACTGCTTCGCCACCCATCTGTTGGAGTCGGGCTCGGACATCCGCACGGTGCAGGAGCTGCTGGGGCACAAGGACGTCACCACCACGCAGATCTACACCCACGTGCTCAATCGCGGACCCAGTGGCGTGCTGAGCCCGCTCGACCGCTGAGAAGGATTGGCGCGTTGCGAAGTTACGAGCTCGCGGGCCCGGCTCTACAGCGATGCGGAAAACATCTCGCAGCCGTGAGCGACGACGTGTTGCCGTGTCAGCCTTTCGCCAGCGCTGCCATCAATCCGCGCGCCGCATTGAACCGGTCGGCTGTCTCGGGCAGCGGCAGCTTGATCTTCAGTTTGTCAGGCCCGTCCATCGCGTACAGCTTGGGCTGCTTCTGGATCATCTGAATCACGGCCATCGGGTCGATATTGGGCTCCTTGTCGAAGACGATGCGGCCCCCGTTCTCTCCCAGGTCAAGCTTGCGAATCCCCAGTTCGGTCGCGGCGCGCTTGAGCTCGGCCACGGCGAAAAGGTTCTTCACCGCATCGGGGAACAGGCCGAAACGGTCGATCATCTCCACCTGCAGGTCGCGCAGTTCGTCGCCATCACGGGCGCTGCTGATGCGCTTGTACAGGGTCAGGCGCGTGTGCACGTCGGGCAGGTAGTCGTGTGGAATCAGCGAAGCCACATGCAGCTCGACATCGGCGCCATGTGCGGTGCCTGCGTCCAGGTCGGGCAGCTTGCCCTGCCTGATCGAGCGGACCGCGCGTTCAAGCAATTCGGTGTACAGGCTGAAGCCGACCTCGGCCATCTGCCCACTCTGGTCCTCGCCCAGCAGCTCGCCTGCGCCGCGGATTTCAAGATCATGGGTGGCCAGGGTGAAGCCGGCACCGAGTTCGTCCATGGCCGCGATGGCTTCGAGACGGCGCTGCGCATCGCCGGTCATTGAGCGCTTGTCGGGGACCACTAGGTAGGCATAGGCACGGTGGTGCGAACGACCGACTCGCCCACGCAGCTGGTGTAGCTGGGCCAGGCCAAAGCGGTCGGCGCGGTTGATCACGATGGTGTTGGCGTTGGGAATGTCGATGCCCGACTCGATGATCGTCGTGCACAGCAGCACGTTGAAGCGCTGCTTCTGGAAATCCAGCATCACCTGCTCCAGCTCGCGCTCGGGCATCTGCCCGTGGGCCACGCCGATGCGCGCTTCGGGCACCAGTTCGGACAGGTCGCGCTGCATGCGGCCGATGCTTTCCACATCGTTATGCAGGAAGTACACCTGGCCGCCGCGTGCCAGTTCGCGCTGGAACGATTCGCGCAGCAGGGCGCCATCCCACGGGGTGATGAAGGTCTGCACGGCGAGGCGGTTTGGCGGGGGCGTGGCGATGATCGACAGGTCGCGCAGGCCGGCCATGGCCATGTTGAGCGTGCGCGGGATCGGCGTGGCGGTGAGGGTCAGCAGGTGCACGTTGGCACGCAGCGCCTTCAGCGCTTCCTTCTGGCGCACGCCGAAGCGCTGCTCTTCATCGACGATCACCAGGCCCAGATCCTTGAACTTCACGTCCGGCTGCAGCAGTCGATGGGTGCCCACGATCACGTCCAGCGTGCCTTCGGCGACTTTCTCCAGTTCGGCCTTGATCTCCTTGCCGGTCTTGAAGCGCGACAGCACTTCCACCTTGAGTGGCCAATCGGCAAAGCGGTCGCGGAAGTTGCGGTAGTGCTGTTCGGCCAGCAGCGTGGTCGGTACCAGCACCGCCACCTGCTTGCCGGCGCTGGCGGCGGCAAACGCAGCGCGCAAAGCCACTTCGGTCTTGCCGAAACCGACGTCGCCGCAGACCACGCGGTCCATCGGCTGGGAGCTGCCGAGGTCGCGGATCACCGCCTCGATGGCGTGGTGCTGGTCGGGGGTTTCCTCGAACGGGAACCCGGCCGCGAACGGTTCGTACATTGCGCGGTCCAGGTGCAGTGCGAGTCCGGCGCGAGCCTGACGGCGGGCCTGGATCTCCAGCAGTTCGGCGGCGACATCGCGGACTTTCTCTGCGGCCTTGCGCTTGGCTTTGGTCCAGGCTTCGCCACCCAGCGAGTGCAGCGGTGCGGTCTCGGCCGATGCGCCCGAATAGCGGCTGATCAGGTGCAGTTGCGCCACCGGCACGTACAGGCGGTCGCCCTTGGCGTATTCGATATCGAGGAATTCGCCGGGCATGCCGCCCACGTCCAGCACCACCAGTCCGCGATAGCGGCCCACGCCGTGGTCTTCGTGGACGATCGGCGCGCCTTCGCTCAGTTCGCCAAGGTCGCGGATGATCGCTTCGGGTTCGCGTCCGCTGCGCTTGCGACGCTGCGGCTGGTTGGCGCGCTCGGGAAACAGCTGGCGTTCGGTGAGCACCACGATCTGCGGCGCGTCCACGGCGAAGCCGTCTTCCAGGGGCGCCACGGCGATGGCGAAGCGCGGGGCGGAGCCAGTGGGTGAGCCACCGAGTGCGAGCTTGCCCTGCGCAGATGCGACGGGACTCCCGCCTTCGAGGGGATGACGGCCGGAAGCAGAGTCGGAAACGAAATCGGGAAAACCGCCCACCACGTCCGGCACCAGGCCGGCCGCTAGCAGCACCTCCATCAGCGCTTCGCGGCGGCCGGCCGAGTCGGCAGCGATCAGCACGCGGCCCGGGTAGCTGGCCAGGAACGACTTCACCGCCGCGGCCGGTTCGACGTCCTTGGCCGCAAGCGGCAGCATTGGCGCCGGCTGTTCGCCCAGCGGCTGGGCGTCGTCGCGGCGCGGATGCTCTGGCCCGCAGACTTCGATACGCGGCAACTGGTTGAGCCGCTCGCGCAGGGCTTCGGGTGAGAGATACAGCTCGTCGGGCGGCAGCAGCGGGCGTTCCAGGTCGTGGCGGCGCTGCTCGTAGCGCGAGCCGGTCTGCGTCCAGAAGGCATCGGCCGCCGCGTGCGCGCCGTCGGCGATCAGTGGCAGGGTGTCCTGGCTGAAGTAGTCGAACAGGGTCGCGGTCGCGTCGAAGAACAGCGGCAGGTAGTACTCGACCCCGGCCGGCGCAACGCCGGCCTTCAGGTCCTGATAAAGCGCGCTGCGGCGCATGTCGACTTCAAAGCGCTCGCGCAGGGTGGCCATCGCGCGCTCCACCGAGGCGTCGTCCAGCGGCACTTCGCGGCCCGGCAGCATGCGCACTGCGTCTGTCTTTTCCAGCGAGCGCTGGGTCTCCGGATCGAAAGCGCGGATCGAGTCGATGGTGTCGTCCAGCAACTCGATACGAATCGGCGACTGCGCGCCCATCGGGAATACGTCGAGCAGACCGCCGCGGATCGCGAAATCGCCCGGGTCCAGCACCTGCGGCACGTTGCGGTAGCTGGCCGATTCCAGGCGACGCTTCTCCTGGTCGAAGTCCAGGACCTGGCCCACTTTCAGGTCGAAGCTGCTGCCGACCACG
>JBBSVH010000172.1:0-4585 GCA_038233685.1 Lysobacterales bacterium
CGACACCGACGACAGCGCCCGCATGGTCCTGGACGAACTGCTCGACGCCGCCCGCCGCGGGGTCAAGGTGCGGGTGCTGATCGACCAGCTCGCGGCCATCTCTGACGTCGAGATCCTGGCCGCGCTGGCCGGCGCGCACCGCAATTTCGCCATCCGCGTCTACAACCCCACCTTCGGCAAGGCCAAGCCCAACTACCTCGACTACGCCGGCAGCGTGCTGTGCTGCTTCCGCCGCTTCAACCAGCGCATGCACACCAAGCTGCTGCTGGTGGACGGGGAGATCGGCGTCACCGGCGGGCGCAACTACCAGGACGACTATTACGACTGGGACGCCGAGTACAACTTCCGCGACCGCGACGTGCTCATCGCCGGGCCGGCGAGCCAGGCGATGGCGGAGAACTTCCAGGTCTTCTGGGAGGCGCGTCGCACCGTGGCCGTGGAGCGGCTGAATGACGTCGGCAGGCGCCTGCTGCGCGACGGCGTGCCGGAAATGCCGGCCATCGATTACCTGCGCCCGGAGCGTGTGGCGGCCATGTCGGACCAGGCCAGCGATCCGGATCAGGTGCAGTTGCGGCTGGTGCAGCCGGCACTGGCCGTGGGCCGCGTGGCGTACGTGGCCGACCTGCCCCAGAAACACGTCGCCGAGCAAACCGGATCCAGGACCGGAGCGCCGGCGGTATCCGAACTGGAGACGCTGATCGCCAATGCGCGCAGCGAGGTCCTGCTGCAAACCCCATATCTGGTCCTGTCCCAGCAGGCCAGCGAGCTTTTTTCCACGCTGCACCAGCAGCCACAGGCGCCGCAGGTCATCGTGTCCACCAACAGCCTGGCCTCCACCGACAACCCGGTCGTGTATTCGATGGCGTTCAAGTACAAGCGCCGCAACCTGCGCGAATACGGTTTCCGGATCTACGAGTACAAGCCGTTCCCTGAAGATGCGCCGTTCGATTTCGAGGCCATGGCGCGGGTTTCGCCGCAGGTGGCGGAGGAGGCACGTGCCCGCCAGGACGCCCTGCGTGCGCGCGCCGGTTCGCGCTTCTCACGCACCACCGCACGGCGCCTGCAGCGTACCGAATCGCGCCCGTCTTTCTTCAGTCGCGGCGCCGGCACCGCTCCCCTGCCGCTCAAGAGCGAAGGTGCGCGCATCGGCCTGCACGCCAAGTCGATGGTCATCGACGACCGCATCGCGGTGATCGGCACGCACAATTTCGACCCGCGTTCGGAGCACTACAACACCGAGAGCGCGGTGATCATCGACGACGCGCGCTTTGCGCAACTGCTGGGTGACAGCATCCGCCGCGACATCGCCCCGGACAACTCCTGGGCCGTTGCGCCGCGGGCCAAGCCGCCAATTCTTTCGGGGGTCGACTACAGCCTGGGCAAGGTGTCCGAAGCGCTGCCGCTGTTCGACCTGTGGCCGTTCCGCTACGCGACCAACTACGAGTTCCGCCCCGGCCCCGGCTGCCTCGTCCCGGTGCCCTACGACGATCCGGCGTTCCATCGGTGCTACGAGTCGGTGGGCGATTTTCCCGAAGTCAACGTCGGCCCCAAGTGGCTTTACACCCGCCTATTGACCGCATTCGCCGCCGGACTCATCCCGATCCTCTAGTGGGCATCTGCCAGCTCCAGGCCTGCCCGGATGCCGATGCTCCAGTAGATCCGAGCTTGCTCGGATGCCCTCGCTCTGCTCCAGTACATCCGGGCCTGCTCCGATGTACCCGCGCTGCGCCGCGAGCATCCGAGCAAGCTCGGATCTACACTTCACCCGGCGAGCCTGCCGCGCACCCGCTGACCTTCGTATGGACGAGCCAAGGACTGACCATGCCGTTTCTTGCCACGCCCGATATCGACGCCATCAATGCGCGCAGCCGCGGCACCCTGGTCGAACATCTCGGAATAGTGATGACCGAGGCGGGCCCTGACTGGCTGCGCGGCACCATGCCGGTCGATGCACGCACCCGCCAGCCCTACGGCCTGCTGCACGGGGGCGCGTCGGTGGCGCTGGCCGAAACCCTGGGCAGCATCGCCGGCAACCTGTGCGTCGATGGCGCCACCTCAATGGTGGTCGGGCTGGAAATCAACGCCAACCACCTGCGCGCCGCGCGCGAAGGCGTGGTCACTGGGACTGCCCGCGCGCTGCACGTCGGTCGCAGTACCCAGGTGTGGGAGATCCGCATCGAGAATGAAGCCGGCAAGCCGGTATGCATCTCGCGGCTGACCCTGGCCGTGGTGCCGCTGGCCTGAGTACCGGCCTGACGATGACGCGGACGATCCTGCTTGCGCTGCTGTTCCTGGGATGCTGCGCTGCCGGCCTGGTCGTGGTCTGGCTGGTGCGTGACGGGCTCGGAGGCTGGGCCGCGGTGGTCGCCCTGGGTTGGGTGGTGCTGGTGAGCAAGGGTTTCGCAGTGGGGCTCGCGCTGCGTTGTTCCGGGCGCTGACCGCGACACAAACCGGGCAGCGCGCAGTAGCTTCAGCCCCGGACGACCGGTATCGTGCATGCCGATGACGCCACACTTCCCTCCCGCCCGCGGTGATGGCGGTATGGGACGCGCCCTGCGCTACCTCTATCGCGTACCGCTGCTGCTGGTGCACCTGATCGTACTGCTGCCGCTGACCCTGCTCAGCCTGGCACCGCCGTGGGCAGGCCTGCGATGGCGTGGCGAGCGTTTCGGCCACCGGGTCGTCCGCGCATGGTCTGCAGGACTGCTGCGGATCTTCGGGTTTCAGGTGCGGGTGCAGGGCGCGCCGCTGGCGGACCCGGTGATGTTCGTGGCCAACCACGTGAGCTGGGTCGACATCGAGATGCTGCACAGCCAGCGCATGGTCGGCTTCGTGGCCAAGCGCGAGATTCGAAGCTGGCCACTGGTGGGCTGGCTTGCCGAGCGCGGGGAAACCATCTTCCACCAGCGCGGCAACCAGGAATCGCTGGGCGGGGTGATGCACGCGATGCTGGCGAGACTGCAGGAGCGACGCCCGGTGGCGGTGTTCCCGGAAGGCCGGACCCGCGACGGTCATGCCGTGGGCCCGTTCCATGGACGCATCTTCCAGCCGGCGGTCGAAGCCGGGGTGCCGGTGCAGCCGGTGGCGCTGCGCTATGGCGTGCGTGCCAGCGCCCAGCACATCGTGGCGTTCGCGCCCAACGAAAACTTCGTGGTGAACTTCGTCAGGCTGCTCGGTGAACCGTCGCGACCGGCCACGGTCTGCTTTCTGCAGCCGATCCTGCCCAACCAGCTCGAGGGCCGCCGGCAGATGGCCGAAGTCGCGCGCGAGCGCATCGTTGCCGCGATGACCGCCAGCGGCTGATCGCCGCCACCTTCGCCCGCTTGAGGCAAAGCTCCAATTGCAACGCGCAGACTGCGTGGTGGCTCTGGATGCCCGACGCCTGCGTTGATCGCCGCGATCTGGCCGGCGCTATGCCACTACACTGCGTATCACCGGTTGCCCGAGATCGCACTCGATGACGGCATCCCCCACCGGAACCCCGCGTTGCCTATGCTCACCGCAGCTGACTATCAACCGCCGAAGTGGCTGCGCAATCCGCACCTGCAGTCGGTCCTGAGTTCCAGCACGATGCGCCGACGGCGCGGCCTGCAGGCGCTCAATTCAAGCGGCGCGGTAACCACCGAGCACATTTTCGACGGCGGCCACGGCGTGCGCCTGCAGGGTTGGCACAGCGCCACCCCGGGCGTGCCCTCGCGCGGCCTGGCGCTGCTGCTGCACGGCTGGGAAGGCAGCGCCGACTCCAGCTACATGCGCATGACCGCCGCACGCCTGCTCGAGGCCGGCTTCGAGGTCGTGCGTCTGAATTTCCGCGACCACGGCGACACCCACCATCTGAACGAGGGCCTGTTCCACTCCAACCTGCTCGACGAAGTGATCCATGCCGCGCGTGATATCGCGCGCAGATTCCCGGCGCAGCGCATGACCGTGGCCGGCTATTCGCTGGGCGGCAACTTCGCCCTGCGCCTGGCCCTGCACGCGCCGGCGGAGGGCCTGGACCTGGAGCGCGCGGTGGCGGTGTGCCCGGTGCTGGATCCCGCCGCGACCATGACCGAGCTGGAGCGCGGGCTGCCGTTCTACCACTGGTATTTCCAGCGCAAGTGGCGCAGCTCGCTGCAGCGCAAGCGGGCGCTGTTTCCGGACCTGCACGACTACGACAGCGACGTGCTGTCCAAGGGCCTGCGCGACCTGACCGGCTGGCTGGTCGAGCGGCACACCGAGTTCGGCAGCATCGACGCGTATTTCGACGGCTATGCCATCGCCGGTGAGCGCCTTGCCGGACTGCAGGTGCCGGTGGACATCCTGATGGCCGAGGACGATCCGGTGATTCCGTTCCTGACCTTCAAGGACTGGACCCTGCCGGCCAGCGCACGCCTGGAAATCGCGCCGTGGGGCGGACATTGCGGCTTCATCGAGAACGCCGCCTGCGACGGCTTCGCCGAACGCTGGGTCGCCCAGAGGCTGTCAGCGGCGCTCCCATCCACGGCGGCCTTTGCCAACCCGGCCATGGCCGCCCAGGGGTAGGCGGCTAGAATAAGGGTTTGCCCAAGAAGCCCTTTCGATGCACGAACAGATCATCCAGTCC
>JBBSVH010000173.1:0-4547 GCA_038233685.1 Lysobacterales bacterium
AGGTGAAGTCAGGAACGGCGGCGGTGCTGGAACCAGGTGGCCTGCACCTGATGCTGATGCAGCCCCGCGCGCCGCTGCAGGCGGGCGACACGGTGTCGGTGACGCTGATGCTCGAAGATGGACGGGTACTGCCTGCCGAGTTCGTCGTGCAGGCCAGCGCACCCTGAGATCGCGGGGCAGGTTTGGATCAGATCGGGCTAGGCCAGCGCCGCCCTCAGAGCGTCGGGCAGCGGCACGCTGGCGCCGGTGTGCGAGTCCACCCACACCATCACCACGTGGCCGTCCGAGTACAGGGTCGCAGGGTCGCCACTAGATACCATGCGGTGCCCCACGCTGATGCTCTTGGTGCCGATGCGCTCCAGGAACAGCTCAACGAGGATCTCGTTGGGCCATTCGATCGGGGTTCGAAAGTTGACGGTGCTGGCGGCCAGCACCGGCGCGATCCGGTCACGCAGGGACACGCCCGGCAACGACTCGAGCCAGCGCACGCGCGCTTCCTCCAGGTAGCGCAGGTACTGCGCGTTGTTGACATGGTTGAACGCGTCCATGTCGCCCCAGCGCACCGGCAGTGAAAACCGGAACACCGGATGCGGCTGTGCCCGCTGCTGCTGGTCGTTCGTCACTTCGCCACTTTCCTGGTCGCTGGCTTGGCCGCTATCTTTGCTGCCTTCTTGTCCGCAGCCGCAGCGGCCTTGGCGTCCTTGGCCGCCTGCTTGAGAACCGATTTGCGCTGCGGCAGCACCGCCGGCCTGGCCACCGCGGCCGGTTTGCTGCCTTTGGCCGCTTTCGACTTGGGCAACAGTTTGGCCAGGAACTGCCCGGTGTAGGAGTGCGGTGCCGCGGCGACCTGCTCCGGCGTGCCGGTGACCAGGATCTGGCCGCCCCGGTGGCCGCCATCGGGCCCGAGGTCGACAACCCAGTCGGCGGTCTTGATGACGTCCAGGTTGTGTTCGATCACCACGCTGGTGTTGCCGTCGTCGCGCAGCTTGTGCAGCACCGCGAGCAGATGCTCGATGTCGTGGAAATGCAGCCCGGTGGTGGGCTCGTCGAGGATGTAGAGGGTGCGCCCGGTATCCCGCCGCGACAGTTCCTTGGACAGCTTCACCCGCTGCGCCTCGCCACCTGAAAGGGTGGTCGCGCTCTGGCCCAGCTTGATGTAGCTCAGGCCCACGTCGATCAGGGTCTCGAGCTTGCGCGCCAGCGTCGGCACCGGCTCGAACAGCTGCAGCGCATCCTCCACGGTCATCTCGAGGATGTCGCTGACGTTGTAGCCCTTGTAGGTGATCTCCAAGGTCTCGCGGTTGTAGCGTTTGCCGTGGCAAACGTCGCATGACACATAGACGTCAGGCAGGAAATGCATCTCGACCTTGATCAGGCCGTCTCCCTGGCAGGCCTCGCAGCGGCCGCCACGCACGTTGAAGCTGAAACGTCCGGGCGAGTAGCCGCGCGCGCGCGACTCGGGGACCTGCGCGAACAGCTCGCGAAGCGGCGTGAACAGGCCCGTGTAGGTAGCCGGATTGGAGCGCGGCGTGCGCCCGATCGGCGACTGGTCGATGTCGACCACTTTGTCGAACAGATCCAGGCCTTCGATCTCCCGGTACGGCGCTGGCTTGTGTGAGGCACCGTTGATCTCGTTGGCCGCAAGAGCATAGAGCGTGTCGTTGATCAGCGTGGACTTGCCCGAGCCGGAGACTCCGGTGATGCAGGTGAACAGGCCGGACGCGATTTCCAGGTCCACGTTCTTCAGGTTGTTGCCGCTGGCCCCACGCAGGTGCAGGGTCATCTTCGGGTTCGGCTTGTGCCTCAGCGCGGGGATCTCGATGCGGCGCTTGCCCGACAGGTACTGGCCGGTAAGCGAACGGGGTGCGTTGAGGATGTCCTCGAGCTGTCCTTCACCCACGATCTCGCCGCCGTGCACGCCGGCATAGGGACCAATGTCGAGGATGTAGTCGGCCGCGCGGATCGCGTCCTCGTCGTGTTCGACCACGATGACCGTGTTGCCCAGGTCCCGTAACCGGGTCAATGTGCCCAGCAGACGCTCGTTGTCGCGCTGGTGAAGGCCGATGCTGGGTTCGTCCAGCACGTACATCACCCCGACAAGTCCGGCGCCGATCTGCGAGGCCAGGCGGATGCGCTGGGCCTCGCCACCGGAAAGCGTGTCGGCCTTGCGCTCCAGGGTCAGGTAGTCGAGGCCGACATCGACCAGGAATCCCAGGCGTTCACCGATTTCCTTGACGATCTTGGTGGCGATCTCGCCGCGCCAGCCCGGCAGGGACAGGCCACGAAAGAATGCCAGCGCCTCATCGACCGGGAGCACCACCAGGTCGGGCAGCGGCCGGTCGCCGACGAATACATTCCGCGCCGACCTGTTGAGGCGCGCGCCGTTGCACACCGGGCACGGCTGCTCGCTGATGTACTTGGCCAGTTCCTCGCGCACCGCGGAAGATTCGGTTTCGCGATAGCGTCGCTCAAGGTTCGGCACGATGCCTTCGAACTTGTGCCGGCGCTGCTGGCGGCCGCCGGAATCGGTCATGTAGTTGAACGTGATCAGCTCGCTGCCACTGCCGTAAAGCACGGCCTGGCGCACTACTTCAGGCAGCGACTGCCACGACGCATCGACGTCGAAGCGATAGTGCTTGGCGAGCGATGCGATCAGCTGGAAGTAGTAGGCGTTGCGGCGATCCCAGCCGCGCACCGCGCCGGCCGACAGCGAGAGCTCCGGATGCACCACAACGCGCGCGGGATCGAAGAACTGGGCCACGCCCAGGCCGTCGCAGGTGGGGCAGGCGCCCACCGGCGAGTTGAACGAGAACAGCCGCGGTTCCAGCTCCGGAAGGGAGTAGTCGCATGCCGGGCAGCTGTACTTGGAAGAAAACAGCAGCGGGCTGTGCGCCGGATCATCCAGTGACTGCACCGAAGCCATCCCGTCGCCAAGCTTGAGCGCGGTCTCAAAGCTCTCCGCCAGCCGCTGCTTGATGTCCTCGCGCGGCTTGAAGCGGTCGATCACCGCCTCGATGGTGTGCTTCTGGCGCAGCGCCAGCGGCGGCACCGCGTCGATCTCGTGAAGATGTCCGTCTACCCGGACGCGAACGTAGCCCTGCGCGCGCAGCTGGTCGAACACCTGCGCGTGCTCGCCCTTGCGGTCACGGATCACCGGCGCAAGCAGCATGTAGCGCTGGTTGCCATCCAGGAGCAGAACCTGGTCGACCATCTGGCTGACGATCTGCGCCTCCAGCGGATACGCGTGGTCGGGACAGCGCGGCAGGCCGACGCGGGCGTACAGCAGGCGCAGGTAGTCGTAGATCTCGGTGATCGTGCCCACCGTGGAACGCGGGTTGTGCGAGGTCGATTTCTGCTCGATCGAAATCGCTGGCGACAGGCCTTCGATATGGTCGACGTCGGGCTTTTCCATCACGCTCAGGAACTGCCGGGCATAGGCCGACAGCGACTCCACATAGCGACGCTGGCCTTCGGCGTAGATCGTGTCGAAGGCCAGGGACGACTTGCCCGAACCGGAAAGGCCGGTGATCACGATCAGCTTGTCCCTGGGCAGGTCCAGGTCGATGTTCTTGAGGTTGTGCGTCCGCGCGCCGCGAATGCGGATGAATTCCATAGCCATCGGGTGGGGGGTCCGTGAAGCCAACAGGGGAGCGTAGCGATCTCACGAAGTGGGGGCAATCGCGGGTTTTGAAAGGCCGCCAGCGGCCGTTGGAGCGTCCGCACGGTGCGGTTCCGGCGCGGAAACGCCGAAGTGCGCCCTGGGCCCGGACCCCCGCCTGCCGGGGAGCCGGCCGGTTGACCCTAAGCTGCTGAAAGCCTTACAATTCCGCTTCTGTCTGCCCTCGATGGCGGTCAGGCCACTAAAATAACTACATAAGGGAACACCCATGTACGCAGTTGTAGTCACCGGCGGTAAGCAATACCGCGTGATGACGGGCGAGACGATCCGCGTCGAGAAGCTCGATACCGAAGCCGGCAAGGAGATCAAGTTCGACCAGATCCTGATGCTGGGCGACGGCGAGGGCGTGAAGCTCGGCGACGCGCTGAAAGGCGCCACCGTCACGGCCACCATCAAGTCCCATGGTCGTGCCGACAAGGTGCGCATCATCAAGTTCCGCCGCCGCAAGCACCATAAGAAGCAGATGGGGCATCGGCAGCACTACACCGAAATCGAAATCACCGGGATCTCTGGTTCCGATGACAACAAGAACAAGTAGGAGCATCAGTCATGGCACATAAAAAAGGCGTAGGTTCTTCGCGCAACGGTCGCGACTCCAACCCGAAGATGCTGGGCGTCAAGATCTACGGCGGCCAGGCCATCGATGCCGGCAACATCATCGTGCGCCAACGCGGCACCCAGTTCCACCCGGGTACCGGCGTCGGCCTGGGCCGCGACCACACGCTGTTCGCGCTGGTCGACGGCAAGGTGCAGTTCTCGGTGAAGGGTGCCCGCAGGCGCCGCACCGTGAGCGTTCTCGCCGAAGCCTGATCCAAGGCTGGTGCGAGCGAATGGCCCCGCCGCGAGCGGGGCTTTTCGTTGGGGGCGA
>JBBSVH010000174.1:0-4526 GCA_038233685.1 Lysobacterales bacterium
AGCCGCGGTCCGCATCATCGACAAGACGGGGCCGCTGGCCAATTACGCCGATCGCGACCATTGCCTGCAGTACATGGTGGCGGTGCCGCTGATCTTCGGTCGCCTCACCGCCGGGGACTACAGTGACGTGGTGGCTGCCGATCCCAGGATCGATAGCTTGCGTGCGGTGATGGAAGTCAAGGAGAACCCGCAGTTCACCAAGGACTATTTCGACCCGGAGAAGCGCTTCATCGGCAACTCGATCCAGGTGTTCTTCAAAGACGGCAGCAGCACCGAAAAGGTCTCGGTGGATTTCCCCATCGGGCACCGCAAGCGCCGGGCCGAGGGCATCCCCGTGCTGATGTCCAAGTGCGAAGCTGCCCTGCGCGCGCACCTTCCGGCCGGGCAGGCTGACCGCATCATGGCGTTGGCCGCGGACCCGGAGCGGTTCGATGCACTACCGGTAGATGCGTTCATGAACCTGTATGGAATTTGAGGCTGCGCTGCCGGGGGGTTGCCCCTTTCATTTGTTATGGTATCGTTAACAACGCCTTCACGTGATTGCACGTATTCTGAGAGAGATGGCGTGCATACACGGCCGTCTGAACTTGTACAGACTGGATGCACTTGCTGAAGAGTCCTTCGGTTTTTCTCACCACATGTTTTTAAGGAGCTGCAAATGAATAAGAAACTTCTCTGTGCCGCACTGCTGGCCGGTCTGGGCGTGGCGCAGGCCGCTTCTGCTCAGGAATTCGACGACCGCTTCTACGTTACGGGCGCTGTTGGCTACAACTCGCAGGACAACGATCGCCGCACTGAAGACACCCCGTTCCTTTCGCTCGGCCTGGGCAAGTTCGTCAGCCCCAACTGGTCGATCGATGGTGAACTGAACTACCAGAATCCAAGCTTCGATGGTTCCGTACTTGGCGCCAACAACGACCTGCTCTGGAGCCAGTACGGCATCTCGCTCGACGCGCGCCGCCATTTCATTACTGAAGGTCGCGGCTGGAACCCTTACGTCCTGGCCGGCCTTGGCTACCAGCGTTCGGAAGAAGAGTTCAATGCGTTCCCGTCGCCGAACTCCCCGGGCCAGCGCAAGGACGGCAACCTGTCGGCCAAGCTCGGCGTCGGTGTCCAGACCTCGATGATCAACCGCATTGGCGTCCGCTTTGAAGTGGCATACCGTGCCGACTTCGACGATTCCAGCATCGCCGCCGAGAGTGGCCTTGCGCAGGGTCCGCAGTACCCGCACCAGCAGGAAGAGAGCTACTTTGGCGACATCCTGGCCTCGATCGGCGTCGTGATCCCGCTCGGCCCGGCGCCGTCGGTAATGGCTCCGCCGGCTCCGGACATGGCGCCCAACTGCGCAGATCTGGATGACGACGGCGACGGCGTCAACAACTGCAACGACAAGTGCCCGGGTTCACAGGCTGGCCAGACCATCGGTCCGGACGGCTGCCCGGTTCCGGTCACCATCGACCTGAAGGGCGTCAACTTCGACTTCGATCGCGCCACCCTGCGTCCTGACGCGGTTGCGATCCTGAGCGAAGCACTGCAGATCCTGCAGCGTTACCCGGAGCTGCGTGTTGAAGTCGCCGGTCACACCGACCTGTGCGGTTCCGACGATTACAACCAGGGCCTGTCCGAGCGCCGCGCTGTTGCGGTCTATGACTACCTGACCAGCAACGGCATTGACGCTTCGCGTATGTCCGGCCCGGTGGGTTACGGCGAGAGCCGTCCGCTGGTCCCGACCGAGCAGACCCTGCCGGCCTGCCGTAACGAGACCAACCGTCGTACCGAGCTGAACGTCCAGAACTGATCGGACTCCAGCTTCAAGCAAGACCCGAAGCCCGGCCTAGTGCCGGGCTTCTCTTTTGCCTGATGGAAAAGGAGAGGCACTGCACGCGGTCACCGCTGATGTCTGGCAATACTCCGCCCTCCTTGCCCTGCGGTTCCCTGCTTCTTACACTTGGGTACTGAATTTCATGGAGTCCTGCATGCGCTGCCTCGCTATTGTTGGTTGTCTGTTTTTATTCGCGGCTGCGGATGCCGTTGCGGCGCCCGATTGCATGGCGCCGCTGGTCGCTCCGCCGCTCTCGCCAGGGGAAGCATTGCGTTCGGCTGTGGCTCCGGAGCTCCGCGCGCATGTGGCACCGCTGGGCACTCCCAGCGGCGTACTGGCCCACGCATACGACGAATCGCTGTCCGTTGACCACGTCTTGCTGAGGCTGCGGATGCAGGCGTGCAAGAACGTGGCAATGGCGCTGCCTGCGCCGGGGGTGGCGGATCCCAACGATCCTGCCGCATACCAGCCCAAGACGGAGTTCGACAACACCCCGTGGCGGTTCGACATGAACCAGAACGGCAAGCGCATGACCGCCGTCGAGTTTGATGCCTGGATGAAGTCGCGCGGGGTGCGTGTGGCCAAGGGGCCACTGCGGGCAGTGGTGCCCGTCGCGGTCGAGCCCGCCCTAGAACCAGAGCCACAAGCCACGCAGCCGGACTGACGGCCAGGACAGCGATCAAGGTGCAGTCTTCCAGTCCAGGGAAGGACAGGCCAACGCTTCATGCCACCGAAGTCGGGAATACGTCATGGACTTGCGCGCACGCTTTCGAAGCGTGGCGTCTGCTCGCGGACGGAGGCGGCCCGCTGGGTCGCGGCGGGCCGCGTCGCCATTGGCGGGCGCGTGATCCTGGATCCGGAATTTCCGGTGGTCGGCGATGGGCATTCGATCCAGATCGACGGCGTCGCGCTTCAGGAAGCACAACGTATTTACATCGCGCTCAACAAGCCGCGCGGGTTGGTGACTACGGCAAGCGACGACCGCGGCCGGGACACGGTGTACCGCTGCCTGGAAGGCTCTGGACTTCCATGGCTGGCGCCGGTGGGGCGGCTCGACAAGGCGAGCGAGGGTCTGCTGATCTTATGCAACGATCCGGTTTGGGCCGGCAGGGTCACCGATCCGGCATCGGGCCCGTGCAAGACCTATCACGTGCAGGTGGACCAGATCCCGGGGGACGACCTGGTACATGCACTGTCGCGCGGTGTAATGGACCATGGCGAGCAGCTTTCAGTTGGGTCGGCACGCTTGTTGCGGAGCGGTGGCCGTAACGCGTGGCTGGAGATCATTCTTGAGGAAGGCCGGAACCGCCATATCCGGCGACTGCTTGAAGCGCACGGCGTAGGCGTACTGCGCCTGATCCGGGTTGCCATCGGGCCACTCGGCCTTGGCGAACTGGAAAAG
The DNA here is from genome assembly GCA_038233685.1 of Lysobacterales bacterium. Lineage (GTDB taxonomy): Bacteria > Pseudomonadota > Gammaproteobacteria > Xanthomonadales > Xanthomonadaceae > Pseudoxanthomonas_A. The sequence continues at coordinate 3,225 of JBBSVH010000174.1, forward strand.
GCTGCCTGGCGACGGCTGAGCGTGGAAGAAGTTTCGTCGCTTGCACCGGCAGCCCCGTAGGGCCGCGGCAAGGGCACGGTGCAAGACCGCGCGGGGTCTCGCGGATTTGATGAACTCCGCTCAGGACTTGATCACGCCCAACTCGTTGCCGATCCTGACAAATGCATCGATCGCCGTGTCCAGATGCTGGCGCGTGTGGGCGGCGCTGATCTGCGTGCGGATGCGGGCCTGGCCCTTGGGCACCACCGGAAAGAAAAAGCCTATCGCGTAGATGCCTTCCTCGAGTAGCCGGGTGGCAAACTGCTGGGCGAGCGGCGCGTCGTAAAGCATGACCGGGCTTATCGGGTGGCTCCCCGGACGCAGGTCGAACCCGGCTGCAGTCATGCGCTCCCTGAAGTAGGCCGTGTTGCTGGCGAGGGTCTCGCGCAGGTCTCCAGCGGCCGAAAGCATCTCGAACGCCTTGATGCCGGCGGCCACCACGTGTGGCGGCAGCGAATTGGAAAAGAGGTAGGGTCGCGACCGCTGGCGCAGCAGTTCCACGACTTCCCGCCTGCCCGTGGTGAAGCCCCCCAACGCACCGCCCATGGCCTTGCCCAGGGTGCCGGTGATGATGTCGATCTGGTCCAGCACGCCGTTGACCTCGGCCGAACCGCGCCCGGTCTTGCCCAGGAAGCCGGTGGCATGGCATTCGTCTATGTGGACCAGCGCGCCGTACTTCTGCGCGAGTGCGGTGATCTGGTCCAGGGGCGCGATGAAGCCATCCATCGAAAACACGCCGTCGGTGGTGATGAGTTTGGTCCTGCATCCTGCGGCGTCCGCGGCCTGCAGCTGGGCCTCCAGGTCGGCCATGTCGCAGTTGGCATAGCGGAAGCGTTTGGCTTTGCACAGGCGCACGCCGTCGATGATCGAGGCGTGGTTCAGCGCATCGGAAATGATCGCGTCGCCTTCGCCCAGAAGCGGTTCGAAGAGACCTCCGTTGGCGTCGAAGCACGCGGCATAGAGGATGGTGTCTTCGGTGCCGAAAAAATCCGCGATGGTCGACTCGAGCTGCTTGTGCAGATCCTGTGTGCCGCAGATGAAACGCACGCTGGCCATGCCGAAGCCGTGGGTATCCAGTGCGTCTTTGGCCGCCTGGATGATGTCCGGGTGATCGGCAAGCCCGAGATAGTTGTTGGCGCAGAAGTTGAGGACGGTACGGCCATCGTCCAGCTGGATCTCCGCCGATTGCGGCCCGGTGATGATCCGTTCGGACTTGAACAGGCCCTGGTCGCGGAGCTCCTCCAGCTGCTCGGCGAAGTGCTG
>JBBSVH010000175.1:0-4463 GCA_038233685.1 Lysobacterales bacterium
GCTGGTGCTGGCGGCGGTGGTGGGCGTGGTGATCATCGCGGTGCTGGTCCCGCTGTACGATCTGACCAACGCGATTGGCTGATCGGTTCGCGGCGTCGCCTGCACTCGGCGACGCGGCGGGCCGGACCACGTTGCGCCGGTTCGCGCCGGTGCTGGTGCGAACGAATTATTCAGAAACTGCAGTCCAGACTATCGGGCTGGAAAGACCAAGGAAAAACCCATGCGTCGCACCCGTTCCGCCACCCGATCCCCGTCGCCGGCCGCCCAGTCCGGTTTCAGCCTGCTCGAGATCATCATCGTCCTGGTCCTCATTGGAGGCATCCTGGTCCTGGTCGGCAGCCGCGTTCTGGGTGGCGCCGAAAGCGGTCGGGCGAAGCTGGCCCAGTCGCAGGTGCAGACGCTGGCGGGCAAGGTGGAGAGCTACCAGCTCGACACCGGAAGCCTGCCCGCCACCCTGGATGACCTCGTCCAGCAGCCCGGCGGTGTCAGCGGCTGGCTCGGTCCGTACGCCAAGGCACGCGAGCTGAGCGACCCGTGGAAGAATCCGATCCTCTATCGCGTGCCGGGCGAAAACCAGCGCTACGACCTGGTCAGCCTGGGCGCCGATGGGCAACCCGGCGGTGAAAGCGTCGATGCAGACATCAGCAACGAGTGACCCTGGCGCGAGTGGGTTTCCCGCGGCGCCTGGGCTGGTGGTCCGGGCCCGATGAAACCTTCGCACGCCTCGGGCTTCAGCCTGCTGGAGATGTTGCTGGTGTTGGGCCTTATCGCCATCGCCAGCACCTTGGCCGCGATGGCGCTCACTGGCGGGCTGGAAGGCATCCGCCTGCGCTCCAGTGCCAAGGAGATCGCCTCGCAATTGCGTTACACCCGTGCCCAGGCCATCGCCACGGGGCAGCCGCAACGTTTCGCCATCGACCCGGCAGCACGTACCTGGATCGCCCCGAACGACAAGTCGGGCCGGATCCAGAAATCGCTGGCGGTGGAGTTCACCGGCGCTCGTGAAGCACAGGCCCGAGCGGGTGAGGGCGGCATCCTGTTTTTCACCGACGGCGCGTCCACCGGTGGCCGGATCCAGCTGCGCGCGCGGCAAGCGGCGTGGCGCGTCGATGTCGCGTGGCTGACCGGCGAAGTCACCCTGTCGCCGGTCAGCCCGGAAGCGCTGCGTTGAGGCGGGGATCGCCGCCCAGGCGGTCTGGCGGCTTCACCCTGCTGGAGGTCATCATTGCCTTCGCCCTGCTGGCGCTGGCCCTGACCCTGCTGCTCGGCTCGCTCTCTGGCGCCTCGACCCAGATCCGGCATGCCGATCACGCATCACGCGCAGCGCTGCACGCGCAGTCGCTGATGGCGCAGGCGGGGGTGGGCGAAATTCTCGAGCCGGGCACCAGCCAGGGTGAGTTCGCAGGTGGCGACTACCGCTGGACGCTGAAGGTCAGTCCGTACCAGGATCCCGTGAACCCCGACCGTTCCCTGCAGCCTGGACTGCAGCGCCTGCTGCAGTTGAACCTCGAAGTGGCCTGGGGCGAGGCCCCGCGTGAGCAACTGCGCTGGCAGACCCTGCGCCTGGCGCCCGCCTCGCTGGAACAGCAGGGTTTGCTGCAGTGAAGCGCCACGCCGCCGGCTTCACCCTGATCGAAGTACTGCTGGCCACGGTGCTGCTGGCCTCGGGCCTGGCGCTGGCCTTCGCAACCCTGCGCTCGGCCACCGCCATGACCCAGCGTGGCGAAATGATTTCGCAGCGCAACGAGCGCATGCGTGCCGTCGAGGGCTTCCTGCGGCGGCGGCTGGCCTCGGCCGCGCCGATCGCCTTCGCGACCGATCCGGCGACGCTGCGTGCCTACCGGTTCCTGGGCGAAGCCGGGCGCATGCGTTTCGTGGCCGACCTGCCGGACTATCTCGGGCGTGGCGGTCCGTACCTCCACGACGTCCAGGTGGACGAACAGGGCGCCCGGCTGTCGGTCGCTTTTTCCATGGTGCAGGCCGGCCAGACGGTGCGCGACCAGCGCCCACGTCCGCCCGAGCCGCTGGCCACGGAGCTGAAATCAGTGCGCTTTCGTTACCGCGGCCTGGACGAGACGGGCCGACTGGGCGAATGGCAGCCTCAGTGGCTCAAGGCCGAGTCGCTGCCGCTGCAGGTGTCCATCGACATCGAGACGGCGCAGGGCGAGCGCTGGCCGCCGCTGGTAGTGTCGCTGGCGCAGGGCAGCGGAGGGGACGCCGGTGCCGTGGACCTGGAGACCCTGCAGTGAGACGCATGCGTGGAGCAGCCCTGATGCTGGTGCTATGGCTGATTGCGCTGCTCACCGCGCTGGTCGGGGCATTCGCGCTTAACGCCCGCATCGAAGCGTTGCAGGGCCGTGTCCTCAGTGGTGGCCTGGAGGCGCAGGAAGTGGCGCGGGCCGGCGTGGAGTACGCCCTGGTGCGGCTGGCCGACACCGAGCCGGCCACCAGCTGGACCCCCGACGGCCGCAGGTACCAGTGGAGCTTTGCCGGCAGCCAGGTAGAGATCGAAATCGTGGACGAAACCGGCAAGGTCGACCTCAACCAGGCGCAGGGGCCACTGCTGTCCGCGCTGATGCAGGCCGTTGGGGTGGAGCGCAACGTGGCCGACCAGGTTTCCGCGAACATCGTGGACTGGCGCGACCCCGATCAGCTGACCCAGCCCAGCGGCGGTGCCGAGGATCCGGATTACGCCGCCGCGCAGCTGCCATACGGTGCCAAGGATGCGGCGTTCGAGACTGTCGCCGAGGTCGAGCAGGTGTTGGGGATGACGCCGCGGCTCTTCGAGCTGATCGAGCCCCACCTGACCCTGTACAGCGGCCGCGCGCAGCCCGATCCAACGTATGCGCAGGGCCCGGTGCTGGTGGCGCTGGGACTTGATCCGCAACCGCTGCTGGCCCAGCGCGGCGGCGGGGCTCCAGGCGTGGGGGCGCTCGTGGCCACCGGCAGCGGCACGTATAGTGTCGCCAGTCGCGCACGGCTCTCCAACGGCCGCGAAGCGGCTTTGCGTACCGTCGTGCGCGCAGGGGGAGGACTCGTACCCGGATCCACTTACACCGCATTGCGCTGGCAGGAAGGAATGGCACCCCGATGACAAGCACGCAACACAGCCCGGCGCTGCTCGAGGACATTCGCCGCCGCTACGGCGCGGGCGTCGGCAGCTTCCTGGCGTGGTGGAAGCAGTCGCTTATCTCGTGGCTGCCGTTGCGCTGGCGCTCGTTCCTGGGCCTGGCCAATGAGCGCCTGCTGCTGGCGCGATACGGCGACCACTGGCAGCTGCAGTGGCAGCACCCCGATGGCATCCTGCCGGTAGCCGAGGTCCCGGCGACGACCGATCTGGAAGCGCTCGAGATGTTGCTTGGCAAGCGCCTGGTGGCACTGCCGCGCTGGCTGTTGTTGCCTCCGCATGGCGTACTGCGCCGGCGCATGCTCCTGCCTGCCGCAGCGGCCGACCGCCTGCGCGACGTCGTCGGTTTCGAAATCGATCGGCAGACCCCGTTCAGTGCGGCGTCGGTGCGCTACGACGCGCAGGTCTTGGGACGCCGCGAAGACGGACAGCTGGAGGTCGAACTGGTGGCGGTGCCCGTGGTGCGTTTCGAGCAGGCGGTGGCCGAATTGGGTGACCTGGTCTTCAGCCTGGTGGGCGTGGATGCCACTGACGAACAGGGCCGCCCGTTGGGAGTCAACCTCCTCCCCGTTGCGCTGCGCCGCAGCCGGGTTGACCCGATGCGTCGCTGGAACCTGGTGCTGGTGATCGTTGCCGTGCTCGCCCTGGCGGCCGCCGCCTGGCAGGTGCTGGACAACCGGGCCGGCGCCGCTGCCGCCTTTGCCACCCAGGTAGAGGAACAGGCGGTGCGCGCCCGGGTGGTCGCTGCGCAGCGCCAGCAGCTGGTCGACATGGTGGAGGGTGCGCAGTTCCTGGCTCAGGCACGCGCCAGCCGTCCGACGACGGTGGAAGTGCTGGACGAACTGAGTCGACGCCTGCCCGATCGCACCTATCTTGAAAAAGTCTCGATCGAGGGCGACCGTCTGCTGTTGATTGGCCTGAGCCCGGAACCTTCCGCACTGGTTGGCAACCTCGAGGAGTCCGATCTATGGAACTCCCCCGCGCTGAGCGGGGCGCTGCAGCCCGATCCACGCACCGGCCTGGATCGGTTCAGCCTCACCGCCACGCTGCAGCCCCCCCCGTCCCCGGGCACCAGCACCACCCAGGGAGCCGCCGATGGCGCAGGCACCCTCTGATCGTGACCGCTGGCTGGCGCTGGCCCTGCTGTTGGCAGTCATTGCCCTGGCCTACCTGCTGCTGGTCCACCCGCTGTGGACGGCGCCAATGCTGCAGGTCAACCGTGAGCTGGCCGACAGTCGCGAGCGGGAGCTGCGGGTGCGCACGCAGCTGCAGCAGTCGCCCCTGATCCAGCAGCGGCTGGCCGAGACCAGCGCCCAGCTTGCGCAGCACCGGCTCC
>JBBSVH010000176.1:0-4437 GCA_038233685.1 Lysobacterales bacterium
AGGATGCCTTCCGCGACCACCTGCGGAGCGTGGCCCCGAAGCTGAAGGCGGATTTCTAGCAGACTGCCCGTGGCACTTGGCAGGCGATGCAAAACGGCCGCTCGAAGCGGCCGTTTTGCATGTTGCTTGCGTACCGCGATGCGTCAGCGCTGGCCGCTGCCGCCCGCCGCGTCCGCAGGCGCCGGGGAGGAGGGCGTGTCGATGCCTTTCATCTGGCGGTAGCGCTGCATGATGTCGGCCACCTCCAGGTCCAACTCCTGGCGCTGGCGCTCGAAGCTGGACTGCATGCGGCGCTGGCGCAGCAGCTCGACGTGGCGCCGTCGGATGTTGTCGGCCATGTCCGGAGCTACAGGCTGGCCCGACAGTTCACGATTCCCGGCCATCTGCAGCAGCGTCACCAGGCCTTCCCTCAGGCTGGTCACGTTGAACCGCGACGTGCGGATGCTGTTGTCGACGATGTTGGTGCGTTCGGTGAATACGCGACCCAGCTCCTGCTCGTTGGGGTAGGACAGCAGCATCGCCTGATCGGTGCGACGCCGGGTCTCGGCCGCGGCCTGGTCGACGCGTCGCTGCACGTCATCGGAGGCGGCAATCGCCCGCTCCTCCTCGGTCAAGGCGCGCCCCACTTCCGCGGTACGCATGCCGCTCTTGGCGTTGATTTCCTGGCGCGCGCGGTTCACCGCCTCGGCCGGAAGCGCATCGCTGCACACGCGCTGGCCGCGGTCGTCCCAGCAGTACAGTTTCTTGGCCGGAGCCTCGGCCTTCTGGGCCCACGCCTGGGGCGCAAGCGCGACGCAGAGCGCCACCAGAGCAATTCGATTCTTCGGCATGTAGCAGCCCCTTCTGCGTCAGTCCGTCGGAACGCTGCCGTAGCGGGCACGGTAGGCCAGCAGTCGGTCGCGGTGAGACACAAGTTCAGCGCTTTCGCCGGCGAAAGCAAGCACGTCATCCAGATTTGCAACCGCGATCACCGGCGCACCGGCATCGGCGGCCACCCGTTGCGCGGCTGACAGCCGCGCTGGATCCGCCCCGGTCGCCCCGCCCAGCACCTCCTGGCGATCCAGCGCCACGACCACGCCAGCCAGCGTCCCTCCAGCCGCGGCGATCAGTCCCAGCGCCTCGCGGATGGCAGTGCCGGCGGTGATGACGTCGTCGACGATCAGCACGCGTCGGCCCTCCAGCGGGGCGCCGATCAGCATTCCGCCCTCGCCATGGACCTTGGCTTCCTTGCGATTGAAGGCGACCGGCAGGTCCCGGCCGCGCCGCGAGAACTCGCACGCCAGCGCCGTCGCCAGCGGGATGCCCTTGTAGGCAGGCCCGAACAGCATGTCGAAGGCCAGGCCTGACGCCTCCACCGCATCGGCGTAGCAGGCCGCGAGCCCGGCCAGCGCGTCGCCGCTGTCGAAGCGACCGGCGTTGAAGAAATAGGGGCTCACGCGCCCGGATTTCAGCGTGAACTCGCCAAAGCGCAGGGCCTGTGCCTGCAGGGCCAGGTGAAGGAAGCGGGATTGATGATCGACCATTCTTGCGCGGCAGGCGGTGGAGGAGGGCTGCAAGAGGATACCTTGCCGCCAAGGCGCAACCAGCGGCAGCGCGCCTGCGGGGGCTGATTCGGTTACGCTTTTCCGAGCCAATATCCGGCTTGGGGTGTCCTGCTTCGTGAGAATCATCAGCTTCAACGCCAATGGCCTGCGCTCCGCCGCGAGCAAGGGCTTCTTCGACTGGTTCCACGCACAGGATGCGGACGTGCTGTGCGTGCAGGAAACCAAGGCGCAGGAGCACCAGCTGTCCGAATCGCTTTACCGTCCTGACGGCTACAGCGCCTGCTTTCGCGACGCCTCGACCAGGAAGGGCTACAGCGGCGTGGCGATCTACAGCCGACGCCAGCCTGACGAGGTGCGCACGGCGCTGGGCTGGCCCGGGTTCGACGAGGAGGGTCGCTACCTGGAAGCGCGCTTCGGCAACCTGAGCGTGGTGTCTTTCTACATTCCCTCAGGCTCATCGGGCGAGCTGCGCCAAGGCTTCAAGCTCGAAGCCATGGAATGGCTGCGGCCCATCCTGGACCAGTGGCTGCACAGCGGCCGCGACTACGTGCTGTGCGGCGACTGGAACATCGTGCGCTCGCGCCTGGACATCCGTAACTGGACGTCCAACCAGAAGAATTCCGGCTGCCTGCCCGCCGAGCGCGACTGGCTCAACGGACTGTGCGCGGACGCCACGGGCTGGGTGGATACCTATCGCAGCCTGCACCCGGACGGCCAGGACTACACCTGGTGGAGCAACCGCGGCGCGGCGCGGGCCAACAACGTGGGCTGGCGCATCGACTACCAGATCGTGACCCCGTCGCTGCGCGATCGGCTGCAGCGCTGCTCGATCCACACCGGGTCGCGGTTCTCCGACCACGCGCCGTTGACCGTGGATTACGCTCCATGAGCGCGCCGGGGACCGCTGCGCCGCCCGCGCCGACCTCATACAAGGGCTGGGCCGGGATCCGGCGGGCGTTCGGCACGCCCTCGGCCCTGACCATGCTGCTGCTGGGCTTCGGCAGCGGCCTGCCGTTCCTGCTGATCGCATCGATGACCCTGTCCACGCGGTTGCGCGACGTGGGTCTGGACCTGGGCAGCATCGGCCTGATCAGCCTGGCCAGCTTCTTCTACCTGCTGAAGTTCCTGTGGGCACCGCTGATCGACCGCTACGCGTTCCCGCTGGTTTCTTTTCTGGGCCGGCGCCGCTCGTGGCTGCTGGTTTCGCAGATCGTGGTGGCGCTGGCCCTGGTCGGACTGGCATTCACCCGGCCGGACCTGGATGTGACGGCCCTGGTGTTGTGGGTGCTGGTGGCCTCATTTGCCGGCGCTACCCAGGACTCGGCGGTGGACGCCTACCGGATCGAAATCGCTCCGGCCGACTCCCAGGCCGCGCTTGCGGCCACCTACACCCTGGGCTACCGCATCGGTCTGATCGTGGCCGGCGCCGGCGCCCTGTACCTGGCTGAATATAGCGGCTGGAAAAACGCCTACCTGCTGATGGCGGCGCTGATGCTGGTGCCGATTGCAACCACCCTGGCGTGCCGCGAACCGGTGGCGCCGGAGTCGACGGTGGTCCGGCGCATCGACTTCTTCGGCGCCTTCTGGCAGCCGTTCTCCAGCTTCTTCTCCACCAACGGCCTGCTGCTCGGGCTGGCGTTGCTGCTGTTCGTAGGCCTGTTCAAGTTCCCCGACCAGGTGATCGGGGTGATGGCCGGTCCGTTCTACCTGGACTCCGGGTACACCAAGGCGGACATCGCCACGGTGTCCAAGCTCTATGGCATCTGGATGGGCATTGGCGGAGCCTTCCTTGGCGGTCTGTGCGTGGCCGCCTACGGCTACCGGCGCATGCTTCTGGTGGCTGCGATCGGCGTGGCGCTGTCCAACCTGGCCTTCCTGCTGATGGCCCAGAATCCCTCGCAGCTCTGGGCCTTCTACGCGGCAGTGAGTGCCGACAATCTGTTCCAGGGCTTCGCCGGGACCACGCTCATCGCGTTCATGTCATCACTGACCAACCGCAATTTCACTGCGACCCAGTACGCGCTGCTGGTATCACTGGCCAACCTGCCGGGCAAGTTCGTCGGCGGCGCGTCGGGTTACATCGTGGAAGCCACCTCGTACAGTGCGTTCTTCATCATGAGCGCGCTGACCGTGGTGCCGACGCTGCTGCTGCTGTGGTGGCTGTGGCGCCGGATCAAGGAACAGGACCAGGATCCCGCCGGCGCCTGACTGCGCTGCGGTTCGCATTGACTTCACTGGAGGCCCCGCAGGTGACCGACATCATCATGAAAGACATCAATCCGGTGCTGGCCGACCGGATCCGGCGCGCTGCCGCGGCGCGCGGCTGGGATATCCACGAGACGCTGCTGCACCTGCTGGAACTTGGCCTGTTCGCCAGCGAAGGCGAGGTGCGCACCGGCTTCAACAACCTGGAAGTCGACGTCCTGACCGACGCGATCACCGCGCTGCGTGAAGTGCCGGCCGGACACGGATTCTGAGCGAGACCTGCGCCCGGCTCAGGCCGGGTAGATCACGCCCAGCACCCGCGCTCCGCAGGCGCCGCTGACGCTGGGCAGGTTCCCCGGCCGCCCGGCCAGGGTCTGGCGGGCCAGCCACGCAAAGCCCATGGCTTCCACGTAATCCGGGTCGAGTCCGTGGGCGGCGGTGGATTCGACGACGACACCCGACAGATGCTCGCCTATGCGCGCGAGCAGCAGCGGGTTGTGCACGCCACCTCCGCAGGCCAGCACGCGCCGCGTTTCGGGCTGGGTTGCGCGCAGTGCATCGCAGATCGTCACCGCGCTCAGCTCGAGCAGGGTGGCCTGCACGTCGGCTGGCGAGATCGAGTACTTGCCCAGGATCGACTGCAGCCAGCGCAGGTGGAACTGTTCGCGGCCTGTGCTCTTGGGCGGCG
>JBBSVH010000177.1:0-4353 GCA_038233685.1 Lysobacterales bacterium
TCGTTTTGCTTCGCTGAACTGCGTCATCGCAGGTTGCAGGGCGGCCTCCGATACTCGGTCATCTCGATACCGAACCAAGGATGTCCCCATGCAGGTCCGCACCGGAACATTTGCACTTTTCCTGGCCATGGCGACGGCCACGGCTGATGCGCAGTCGCCGCTCCAGGCATCCGGCGGATCTCCACCGGCAGCACCCGTGCGCGACCTGGTGTTCGCCGACTGCCTGCAGGGGCTGCGCGGCGCGGCGGCCGCGGACGGCGTGTCGGCCGCGGCATTCGACACTTACACCGCCGGCCTGGCGCCCGATCTGAGCGTGCTCGAGCTGCTCGACGCACAGCCGGAGTTCACTACGCCGATCTGGGACTACCTCGCTTCGCTTGTCGACAGCCAGCGCGTCGATGAGGGACGCGCGATGCTCGCGGCGCATGCCGCCACTCTCGAGCAGGTCTCGCGCAAGTACGGCGTCGACCCGGAGACGGTGGTGGCGGTGTGGGGCGTGGAAAGCAACTACGGCCAGACCTTCGGCAAGCGCCCGCTGCTGACCTCACTGTCCACGCTGTCGTGTTTCGGACGTCGCCAGCCGTTCTTCCGCAGCGAACTGTTCGCCACGCTCAAGCTGCTGCAGTCCGGCGACCTGCGGCCCCAAGGCCTGACCGGCTCATGGGCGGGCGCATTTGGCCACACCCAGTTCATGCCTTCCACCTACCAGCGCATCGCCGTCGATGGCGATGGCGATGGACGCCGCGACCTGGTCGCCAGCATCCCGGACGCGCTGGCTTCGACGGCCAACTACCTGCGCAAGTCCGGTTGGCAGAGCGGCCAGTCGTGGGGTCATGAAGTCAGGCTGCCTGCAGGATTCAACACGTCGCTGGCGGGTCGCAGGAACAAGCGCGCGGTCTCCGACTTGATGGCCCGCGGCGTCAGGCGCATCGACGGCAGCCCGCTTGCGGCATCCGACACGCAGGCCGGTGTGCTGTTGCCGGCAGGTGTCGGCGGCCCCGCGTTCCTGGTGTTCCGCAACTTCGATGCGATCTATTCGTACAACGCGGCCGAAAGCTATGCACTGGCGATCGCGCACCTGTCCGATCGGCTGCGTGGCGGCAGCGCCTTCGCCACAGCATGGCCCACCGATGATCCGGGGCTGGGCCGCGTTGAACGCAAAGAAGTGCAGGAGTTGCTGCTGGCGCGCGGTCACGACATCGGCGAAGCCGACGGCCTGATCGGCACGCTCACCCGCCGCGCGATCGTGGTCGAACAGCAGCGCCTGGGCATGCAGCCGCAGGACGGCCGCGCCGGCATGAAGCTCCTCAAGGCTTTGCGCAGCCAGACGCATGCGGTGTCGCCTCCAGCCGAGCCAACACCCTAGATCTGCAGATCCGGGCGTGCCCGGATGATTTGGTGCCTCCGAAGATCCGAGCTCGCTCGAATGCGTTGTGACCGGTGTAGATCCGAGCTTGCTCGGATGCCCTCCGCTTCGATCCTTGCGCATCCGCGCAAGCTCGGATCTACGCGGCATGCGCACGCGGCTGGAATCGGCCGTGACTACCATGCCCCACGCCGCTGGCTGGCATACTCGGCGCCACCATCATGACTGCGGAAACTCAAAATGCGTCTGAAGATCATGTCCCTGCTGTTCGCGTTGGCGGTTGTATCGCCTGCCTTTGCCGCGCCCCCGGCCTCGGATGCCGAGGTCGCCCGGTACGCAAAGTCTCTACTGGAAAAATCCTACCCGGACCCCAGCGTGCCCGGCAGTGCCGTGTTGATCGCGCGCGGCGATGAGGTGTTGTATCGCGGCGCGCGCGGCGCGGCCAGCATCGAGCTGGGCGTGCCGCTGGCACCCGACCAGGTGTTCCGGATCGGCTCGATCACCAAGCAGTTCGCGGCCGCGGCGGTGCTCAAGCTGGCCGAGGACGGAAAACTTTCGCTGCAGGATCCGCTGACCAGGTTCGTGCCTGGCTACCCTAGTGGCGACAAGGTCACGGTGCGGATGTTGCTCAACCACACCTCGGGCATCCGCAGCTACACCGACATGCCGGGTGTCATGGATGGGCCGATCCAGAAAGCAGTGAGCACGAGCCAGCTCGTCGATACGTTCAAGAACGAGAAAGCCGACTTCGCACCCGGTGAAGGCTGGCAATACAACAACTCCGGCTACGTACTGGTCGGCGCGGTGATCGAAGCCGCCAGCGGCATGCCGTGGCACGCCTACCTGCAGGACACGTTCTTCAAACCCCTGGGCATGCAGCACACCGGATACGGCAATGAGGCCGTTGCGGTGGTGCCAGGCCACGTCACCGGCTACACCCGCGCCGATGGCAAGTGGGCGGTCGCCAGGTACCTCAGCATGACCCAGCCGCACGCGGCAGGCGCGCTGGTGTCTACGGTCGGCGACCTGCTGGTCTGGAACCGTGCACTGCACGAGGGCAAGGTGCTGCAGGCGGACAGCTATCGCCAGATGATCACCCCAATAGGCAAGGCGGTGGATACAAAGTACGGTTTTGGCATCAGCCACGAAACGTTCCGTGGCCAGGATCTGCTGCAGCACGGTGGCGGCATCTTCGGCTTCAACACCTACCTGATGTACCTGCCGACGCAGGACCTGAGCATCGCGGTGCTGCAGAACACCGATGACGTCGCCCCCGGCGGCACGGGTTCGGAAACGATGGCGCGGATGCTGGCTGCCTACGCGCTGGGCAATCCGTATCCGGAAAAGAACGCAATCCAGATGGACGCGGCCGAATTGAAGCAGTACGAAGGCGTGTACCGCATCGACAAGGACTCTGCGCGCGTAATCCGCGTGGTCGACGGCAAGCTCACGTCGCAGCGCACCGGCAGCCAGCCCTACGAGCTGATTCCGGTAGCGCAGGACGACTTCCTGTTCGTGGAAGGCTTCTCGCGCATGCGCTTCGAGCGCGACGCGGCAGGCGCGGTCAACGCGATGCGTTTCATCGCCGACGACGAAGGCAAGGGCGACGTGGTGAAGCGCAGCGATGAGCCCATGCCGGCCGAGCGCGACGCGGTTGCCGTGGACAAGGCTGCGCTGGAACGACTGGTCGGCAACTATTCGCACCAGGGCATGCGCATGACCGTGGCCCTGGACGGAGAAAAACTGACCACGCAGCTGGCCGGGCAACCGGCGTTCGAAATCTTTGCCGAAACCGCGACGAAGTTCTTCCTGAAAGTGGTCGAGGCATCGCTCGAATTCGCTCCGGGCCCAGCACCGGCGTCTTCGGTGACCCTGCGCCAGGGCGGGCAGGTGATCGAGTTCAAGCGCGAGTAGTCCTCTGGCGGAAGCGGCCGAAGGCCGCTGCCATCCACCGCTTTGGGACGGTGGCTGGCGGGGCCTGCGGGAAACCTACTGCGCCGGGCGCTGCAGCAGCTTCTCGCGCTGCAGCACTTCCACCAGGGCTACGGTGTAGCGGTCGGCGTCGGCGGCTGACAGATGTGACCACTCCGGCAGCTCCAGTCCTTGCATCGATGGATAGTCCTCGAAGTGGATGCCAGGCGCGCCGGTAGCAGCGAGCAGCGGATCCCAGGTCCGCTCGCGCGGCAGAACCCGCTGCTCGAAGGCAAAATAGCGCCCGCCGCTGGGCGCACGCACGAACACCACCGGCACGCCGCGTGCGCGCAGCGTCGCGACGGCTGCGGCCGCACGCTGGATCTGGCGCTCGACAACAGCCTTGGCCAGCTCGGGAGTGGCCATCGGCGGCGGTGGCGGCGCATCGAAACGCTGCGCCCAGATCAAGCGGGCCAGCGAGCGGTACTGGGGATCGGTTTCAACCCGATGCCACATCCGCGAGTTGCGGTCTGCTTCGTGCACCGCCAGCTTGCGCACGTCCATGAAGTTCATGACCCCTTGGCGCGCAGGCCAGGACTGGCGCTTGAGTACGGCGAACAGCGCGGTGTCACCGTCGCTGTAGTAGGCCAGCCACGGCTCGAGCAGGCGCATCGACAACCACTGCCCGGAGCGCTGTGCCGGGCTCTGCTTGCGGTAGTGGGCCAGCACCTGTCCGCGGTATTCGAATCCGCTGAAGAAGATATCCGGCGCTACGCCGACCAGTACCCGGCCATGGAAGTCGTCGTCCACCGCGAGGTCCTCCAGCGCGGCCAGCGGCGAGGTGCCTTCCAGCGCAAGCTGGATCGGGCGCTCTCCGGTGAGGCGCTCCCACACCGGCAACTGCACGTCGAACAGCACGCGCGAGGCGCCCAGCAGCACCAGCGCATCGCCCTCGCCCTGGTCGATGCGCCGTCTCTGCATCGACCACAGGCCCTCGCTGTTGCGGTAGCCCGGCTCGATGCCCTGGCCACGCCAGTACAACTCCCAACCCAGCAGGCCAAGCACGAACACCAGCA
>JBBSVH010000178.1:0-4345 GCA_038233685.1 Lysobacterales bacterium
CAAGCCTGATCTGCGTTGCGTCGGGTTGGCCCACCAATGCCGACACCGGGGAGATGTTCCAACTCCATGCCCGTCGGGTCCCCATGGGTTCAACCCTGGTGCAGGGACACCATGCCGATCGGTCGAACCGGCGGCAGGGCGGGCACGCGGGCGCTTCCACGGCGATAATTCGAGCCTTCGCGCCGGTCGCGTGACGTTTTCGCCAGGGCCCTCATGCCGCACCCAATCAGCACCATGGAGCTGTTCCTGATCGCCATGGCGATCATCTTCAGCCTGCCCTACCTGGTGTGGCGCCTTGCGCGCACCGAATACTTCGCCCCGCTGGTGGTGGTGCAGATCCTCGCCGGCATCGCGCTTGGACCCGGTGTGCTTGGTACCGCGGCGCCCGACTACTACGACTTCGTGTTCACCGCCGAAGTGATCCAGGTGCTCAATGGCCTGGGCGCCTGGGCGGTGATGCTGTTCGTGCTCATCGCCGGGGTGGAGCTGGACGTTGGCCAGGCGTGGCGCAGCCGCCGTGACAGCGGCATCACCGCGGGCATGGCGCTTGGCGTGCCGCTGCTGACCGGCTGCATCGCGGCGCTGGGCATGCTGGCCTTCCCCGGCTGGATCGGCGCATCCGGACAGCCGTGGCAGTTCGTGGTCGGCGTGGGCATGGCGTGCGCGGTGACCGCGCTGCCGATCCTGATCCTGCTGATGGAGAAGCTCGAGATCCTGCGCCAGCCGCTGGGCCAGCGGATCCTGCGCTACGCCAGCCTGGACGACGTCGCCATCTGGGGCGTGCTGGCGCTGGTGCTGATGGACTGGGACCGCATGGGCCGGCAGGTGGGTTTCCTGCTCGGCTTCGTGCTCGCCTGCGTTGCCTTCCGCAAGCTGATGCGCTGGCTGCCGCAGCGCGACCGCTGGTACGTGATGCTGGTGTGGCTTGCGCTGTGCGCGTTCGGTGCCGACTGGTCAGGGCTGCACTTCATGGTCGGTGCGTTTTTGGCTGGGGTGGTGATGGATGCCGACTGGTTCGACCAGGTGCAGATGGACTGGCTGCGGCATCACGTGCTGCTGGTGCTGATGCCGGTGTTCTTCCTCAGCACCGGGCTGCGCACCGAATGGAGCGTCGGGGGATTGGCGGTATTCATCGCGGCGGCCGGGCTGCTGGTGGCCTCGGTGTCGGGGAAGCTGCTGGGCGTGCACATCGCGGCGCGCCTGCTCAAGTGGAAAGCAGGAGACGCCTGGGTGATCGGATGGCTGCTGCAGACCAAGGCGTTGATCATGATCATCTTCGCCAACGTGCTGCTGGACAAGGCGATCATCACCGGCGCCACCTTCACCGCGCTGCTGCTGATGGCGGTGGCCAGCACCATGCTCACCATCCCGATGGTGACGCCGCGACTGAAACGCATGCAGGCGCAATCGTCCGACGCGGCTCCGGCACCCTGATGCCTGGTCTGGCGCAAGCGGCTGCTCGATGGGTTGCAGGCACCGCGAGAACTCGATGCCACGGTTCGCCGCGCCTGTGTCAGGCGTGCCGCAGGTCCTCGTCCAGCGCATCCCAGATTGCAGGATCCACGGCCGGCAGCGCTTCCAGCTCGGGGCGCGCGAACAGATAGCCCTGGAACAGGTCGATGCCCAGGTCGCGCAGGACCCGGTACTCGCCGATCGTTTCCACCCCCTCTGCCAGCACCGCGCAGTCCAGTTCGCTGCAGGTGGCCACGATGCCGGTGACGATGGAGCGTCGCACCCGGTTGCTGTCCACGTCGCGTATCAGGGCCATGTCCAGCTTGACGATGTCCGGCTGGAACTCGGCCAGCAGGTTGAGGCCCGCGTAGCCGGCGCCGAAATCATCGATCGCAGTGAGGAAGCCGCGA
The DNA here is from genome assembly GCA_038233685.1 of Lysobacterales bacterium. Lineage (GTDB taxonomy): Bacteria > Pseudomonadota > Gammaproteobacteria > Xanthomonadales > Xanthomonadaceae > Pseudoxanthomonas_A. The sequence continues at coordinate 1,863 of JBBSVH010000178.1, forward strand.
CGCTGGTAGTCGTTGACGATCCCCACCAGATGACCGGTATCGCGGATGCGTTCGGACTCGGTGATCTCGAATACCAGCTTGCCGGTGTCGAAGCCCACCATCTCGGCGGCGGCCAGGGTCAGCCGGATGCACGTGGCCGGCTCGTACACTGCATTGGGATTGAAGTTGATCGACAGGCGCGTCCGCAGTTTCAGCCGGGCCGCCGTGGCGATAGCCTTGACCCGGCAGGTCTGGTCGAAGCGGTACATCAGCTCCGGAGTAACCCGGGCGATGACTTCGCCCGCACCCTGGCCTTCCATGCCGCGCACCAGCGCCTCGTAGGCGAAGATCGAGCGCGTGCTGCGCTGCACGATTGGCTGGAACGCCATGCGCACGTCGAAATCGAGCAGGTCGTCGCCTCGGCAGCTGGCGCAGGGATGTGGCGTATCGGCGTCGCCAAAGAATGATTTCAGGAACATGTTGGGAAGCCGGTGGGGTTGCGGCGGTTGTAGCACGCGGTGAAGGTCGGAGCCTTCGCGTTGCCTTAAGGTGTCGCCCCAGCGGGCTGATCCAGACCCCTGATCAATCCGACTTGTGGACCACGTTCGGCTTGAACAAATCGTCTGGGCTCACCCGCAGGCACCGGCGTGTGCCGCGTCACCGCCACCAAACATAAGGCCACCGAGAGGGCTCTCGGTGGCCTTTGCATTCATTCGGGATGGCCGTCGACGAGCGAGCTCAGCCGCCCAGCAGCACCCGGTTGAGGCGCTGCACGAACGCCGCCGGGTCCGCGAGCTGCGCGCCTGCCGAAATCTCGGCCTGCTCCAGCAGCAGCGTGGCCAGGTCGCGGGCCTGCGACTCGTCATCCTCCGACGCCACGCGCTTGAGCAGGGCGTGTTCGGGATTGATTTCGAGCACCGGCTTGCTGTCGGGCAGCTCTTGCCCGGCCTCGCGCAGCAGTCGCGCCAGGTGCGGAGCCATTTCGTAGTCATTGAGCGCCAGGCATGAGGGCGACTCGGTGAGCCGCGCCGAGACCCTGACCTCGCCCACGCGGTCACCCAGCAGCTCCTTGATCTTCTTCAGCAGCGGCTCGGCGGTCTTGCTGGCTTCGTCCTGTTTCGCCTTTTCCGACTCATCCAGCGGCAGCTCACCCTTGGCCACGTTCTTCATCGGCTTGCCGTCGTACTGGGTCAGCGAACCGAGCATCCATTCGTCGATGCGGTCGAACATCAGCAGCACCTCCACACCTTTCGCGCGGAACGCCTCCAGCTGCGGACTGCCGGCCGCGGCGGCGAAGCTGTCGGCGGTGATGTACCAGATCGTGTCCTGGCCTTCGCCCATGCGCGCGATGTAATCGTCAAGCGAGCTGGTCTGGGCGCCGCCGTCGACCTTGGTCGAAGCGAAGCGCAGCAGCTTGGCGATGCGCTCCTTGTTGCCCATATCCTCGGCGATGCCCTCCTTCAGCGTGTTGCCGAAGGCCTTGTAGAAGGTGGCGAACTTTTCCGGCTCGTCGCGCGCCAGCTTTTCGATCAGGTCGAGCACGCGCTTCACGCACGCCGCCTTGATCCGGTCCAGCTGACGGTTCTGCTGCAGCAGTTCGCGGCTGACGTTGAGCGGCAGGTCATCGGCGTCGACCACGCCGCGCACGAACCGCAGGTAGTTGGGCAGCAGCTCCTCGGCCGCGTCCATCACGAACACGCGCTTGATGTAGAGCTTGAGCCCCTTGCGCTCGTCTCGCCCGCCCATCATCAGATCGAACGGCGGCTGCGAGGGCAGGTAGAGCAGGGTGGTGAAACTCTGGTTGCCTTCGACGCGATTGTGGCTCCAGGCCAGCGGTTCGTTGAAGTCGTGGCCGAGCGAGGTATAAAAATTCCTGTAGGCCTCGTCGTCGATCTCCGACTTGGGCTTGGTCCATAGCGCCGAGGCGGCGTTGACGGTGGTCCACTCTTCCCTGGTGGCCGATTCCTGATCGGCGTCGGCCTGCTCCGACTTGTCGGCCGGCATGCGGATCGGGAAGGCCACGTGGTCGGAATACTGGGTGACCAGCGAGCGCAGCTTCCACGGCTTGAGGAACTCGTCCTCGTCGGCCTTGAGGTGCAGGATTACGGCGGTGCCGCGCTCAGGCATTTCCACCGACTCCAGCGTGTACTCGCCGCGTCCGTCGCTTTCCCACTTCACACCCTCACTGGCCGCGGCGTCGGCGCGACGGGTGAGCACGGTGACCCGGTCAGCGACCACGAAGGCCGAGTAGAAGCCGACGCCGAACTGGCCAATCAGGCGCGCGTCGGCCTTCTGCTCGCCGGACATCGCCTCGAGGAAGCGGCGCGTGCCGGAGCTGGCGATGGTGCCGATGTTGGCGATGACCTCGTCGCGGGTCATGCCGATGCCGTTGTCGCGCACGGTGACGGTACGCGCCTGCTCGTCCCAGCTCACGTCGATGTGCAGGTCGCTGTCGCCGCTGGACAACGCGGGATTGGCGATCGACTCGAAGCGCAGCTTGTCGC
>JBBSVH010000179.1:0-4340 GCA_038233685.1 Lysobacterales bacterium
TCTTTCATACGGCGCTCCTCAGGAGGTTTATCAACCCGAGCATCAGGAAGACGCCAAACAACGCTCTCTGAAATGCCAAAGGTCCGGTCCTGGCACGCACGCGAGTTCCCAGCCACATACCGGCAAACGCCGCCATTACGGCCAAAATGGTTTCGGGTCCGACGAGCGGACCGGCTCCGGAGCCGCCAAGCCTCACAGCCAGCGCAATGGTGGCAATCCCGAACGTAAGGCCGAGCGCCTGCACCATCTCGTCCTTTTGCAGCCGCAGCGACTGCATGTATGGGACCAGCGGCATCACGAACACCGCCGTGGCTGCTGTGACCAACCCGGTGGCACTACCCGCGAGCAGGCCATACCACCCCGGGCGGCTTCGCAGATCGGGCAGCGCCGGCCGCCACAATCCCCAGGCTCCATACACGACAAGCACGAAGCCGAGAATCAGCCGCACGTCGACTGCCGCACCCCAGCTCGGAGCGAATACGGTCACTAGGCTGAGTCCGATCCACGTTGGCCAGAGCAGGGCGCTCAGGCGTCGCCAATGGGGCCCCTGGCACTGCGCCAGATTCGTGAGCAAGGAGGGGGCCACCAACAGGGCGGCAGCGTACGCGGGTGACATCCACAGCGCCAGCAGGCTGACGGCGACGGTCGGCAGTCCCATTCCCGTGATGCCCTTGACGGCTCCCGCGGCCAAGAAAGCAGCTGTGATCCCCAGCGGGTACCAGAGGCTCACTGCAGCTACTCTCTTTCGTTCTTTGTGCCGTTTGGAAAGTCAAGATGGCCCCTGTTAGCCATACATCATTTGGTTTCCGGGCATCTTCGATTATTTCGCTGTGAGCCCGCTTTGCCGCAGGCGCCAGACCAGCACGTCGAAGCGGTCCTGCCCAAAGAAGGGCTCTCCCTCGAACACCATGGTCGGCACCCCCCAATGGCCGGCGGCACGCAGCGCCGCGTCATTCGCGTCGAGTTCGTCGTCCATGGATGCCGGCTCCACGGCGATGTCCCGCTCCAGGTCATCCGGAGACAGTCCGGCGCCTCGCGCGGCGCCCGCGAGGTGGTCGCCGGTGTGCCACCCGTCAACTGTGCCGTCCCACAGGATGCGCGACACTTGGTCGCAATAGGCCAGCCCGCGCCCGCGCCGCACTGCGGCGATTCCGAGCCGGCCGAGCCGGTGGACATACGTCTGCTCTGTGGCGATCACCAGCGTCACCGGGTCCTGCACGATCGGGTCGGGCACAGGGCGGCGAAACGGCAGGCCGAGGTAGTGCGCCATCCGCACCGAGTCCTTGAAAAAGTAGGGGCGCGCCAACGGGTTCATGGCCTTGAAGTAGGCTGGGTTGCGTATCGCGGCGGGATGCACGATCCGCAGGCGCACATCCACCCTGAACTCCTGCGTCAACGCGAGAATCCGCGGCAGAACAAGATAGGAGTACGGGCTGCGAAAGGACCAGTAGAGATCGAGGGACAACATGTTAGCGGGGGCCCTCATGCTCCTCGAAAGTGGCTCCCATGAGGTTGCGTTCCGGGAACCGGCCCTTCAAATAGGTGCAGATCGCGCGGCTCTCGCTTAACGCGCGGCCGCCGTTCAGTTCCAGCACGGGCAGATTCGACAGCGAACTCCCGGACAGGAGTTCCTCTGTCTTGTGTTCGTCCGCGCGCAGCTCGACCGGTACCTGTTCAACCCCGTTGATCCCCTTCTCGGCGATGAACATGGCGGCGCGGCGCGGATTGGGAGCGCGTGGTGCAACGTAGAGCGTCATAGGTGTTCTTTCCTGACAGGCCTGCAGTGGTGCGGCTCAACCCCGCTTTCGCGCAACTGGCCAGTTTCCATCATCTTGTGGGCGTCTTCGAAGAATCTGCGCGCCTGCTCGTCAGCGGTCCGCAAGTCGACCGAAGAAGGTGGCCTCAGCCTGTCTCTTCGCACCGCTGGCCGCGCCCGGATCGCGGCCGGCCAGCGCTGCAGGGGCGGCAGGTCCTCGATCTGGTCGTGCGTCTGACGAAGGGTTCGCGCCCAGGTCCAGTTGGCGCTGTCGACGATCGAATGACCGCCGGCCGGAAACTCGTGCGTCTTCAGGTGCGCATTCAGCCGCAGCAGCTGTTTGCTCTCGCCTGGTAGCGGTCGCTCGCCTGCTGGATCTTCTCCAAGAACAGCCGAAGAAGACGTTGGTTCGCCCACCATGGGGCCCACGCCGCCCATCTGGAACAGCAGCCACTGGATCACGCGCGAGGCTTCTATGGCAGCCACAGTTATTTCAGTGCGATGGAAGCCTAGCGGCCGTTGGGCGTCGCTGCGGTATAGAGGTCGAGCGTGATGTCTGCGGTGCTTCGGTCAGCCGACCCGCAAGCGCTTCACCGCGTCCATGTCCCAGCTCATCCCGTGCCCGGGGCGATCCGGCGGCGCGATGCAGCCGTCGACCACCTGCACCGGCTGCTGCAGGATCGGGTTCGCCCAGTCCACGTATTCCAGCCAGTGGGCCGTCGCACTGGCCGCCAGCAGGTGGGCGCTGACCTCGGCGAACAGGTGTGACGACAGCTCGATGCCCGCCGCGTCGGCCATCGCCGCCGCGGCAATCCAGCCGCTCACGCCGCCGATGCGCTCGAGATCCGGCATCACGAAGTCGGACGCGCGCTGTGAGAGCGCCTGCGCCATCGCCCGCGGACTCTGGAAGTTCTCCCCGAGCTGCACCGGCGTTCGCAGCAGTGCTGCGAGTTCCGCGCAGCCGGCGTAGTCGTCGTGACGAATCGGTTCCTCAATCCACGTGAAACCCTCGTCATCCAGTGGGCGGCAGCGCTCGCGCGCCGCCACGGGGCTCAAAGCCTGGTTGTAGTCGGCCATCAGGCGAACCTCGGCAGGAATTGCGCGTCGTATGGCCCGCACGGCGGCCAGGTCGGCTTCGCCGGTCGCGCGACCGAGCCGCATCTTGATCGCCCGAAAGCCCTCTTCCACCAGCTCCAGCGCCTCTTGTGCAGCCGCCTCTGGGTCGAGCAGCCCGAGGCCGTTGCTGTTGTACGCAGGTGTGGCGCGCAAGGGCGCTCCGAGCAATGTAGCGAGCGGCAGGCCCGCCGCGATGGCCAGCGCATCCCAGCAGGCGACGTCCACGCCGGCCATGATCATCGACACGACGCCGCGCACTCCGATCAATCGAAATCGGCCCTCGAGCAGGCGCCGCACCTCGGCCGGGGCTGCGGTCTTGCCGGCCAGCAGCGTCGCCGCATCGCGCAGCAGCGCCATGGCCGCATGGCCCGCCGACTCCACGTAGCAGAAGAGATAAGCGCGGCCGACGATGCCCTCTTCCGTCTGCAGGTCGATCAGCAGCAAGGGGGCTTGGTCGATGCGCATCGCACTGGTGCCCAGCGGCCGGCGCATCGGCACCCGCACCAAGGTCGCCTCGATGCTGCGGATGATGAGTCGTTCGGCGTTCACGCGGGCCTGCCCTCGGTGTGCACTGCCAGGATGTCGAGGATCGCCCGGTTGCATGGGGTGGCGATGCCCAGCCGCTGGCCGCGCGCCACGACATCGCCGCTCAGCCAGGGCACCTCCAGCCGGCCGCCGCGCTCCAGATCGTTGTGCATCGAGGACGTCATGGTGGCCGGGATCTGGTCGCAGAACGCCAGCCGGTCCTGCGCGTAGTCCGCGGGCAGGACAACGCCTTCCGCCCGCGCGACCTGCACAACTTCATCCATCACGTCGTGCAGGAAGCCGCGCGCGCGTTGGTTGCCACGGATCGGCCCGATCGGCACGCGCGCGGTGGAGGTCGTTCCCGACAAGCCGACCAGGAACACGAACTTCTCCCAGACCGTCTCGCGGATGCGGCCGCTCAGTTCATGGTCGAAGCCCGCGGCGGCGCAGGCGTCGCGAAAGCGCTGCACGCGCTCCGTGCTGCTGCCGTCGTATTCGCCGAAGACCAACTTCTGCAGCTTGCCGGAATGCCGGATCAAGCCCGCTTCGCCGATGGTGGCGGCGATGTAGCTCACGCCGCCAATCACGGCCTGCTCGCCCAGCACGCTGCGCAGCACGTCGTCCTTCTGCACGCCGTTCTGGAACGAGATCACCCCAGTTCCGGCGCTCATCATTGGCGCGATGGCGCGGGCCGCACTCTCGGTGTCCCAGAGCTTGACGCTGAACAGCACGAGGTCCACTGGACCGACGCTGCCAGGGTCGTCCGTCACTTTCGGGTGCGGCAGGTGCATATCACCGAGCGAGCTCTCCACCCGCAGCCCGCTCTGCCGCATGGCGGCCAAGTGCGCGCCGCGCGCGATGAAGGTCACATCGGCGCCGCCCCGCGCAAGCCGTGCGCCGAAGTAGCCACCGACGCCGCCGGATCCCATGATTGCAATACGCA
>JBBSVH010000180.1:0-4338 GCA_038233685.1 Lysobacterales bacterium
AGCAACGGACCGACGAGCTTGTCCTGGACGACTTCGTACTCGGTGCCGGCGACGGCACGCGACGCCAGCGTGTTCTTGACCACACGCAGGTACACGCCGGTTTCGCGCGCCTTCTTGCGCATCGCCGTCATCTGGCTGACCGTGGTGCCCGCGTATTCGGCGGCGACCAGGGAGTGGGCCTTGGCGGCGACGTCGGCCAGTTCGGCGACGACTTCCTGCTTTTGGGACAGATTGAGAGCCATTGGCACTCCTCCAATTTGAATTCCGCTCGCGGCTCCTGCCGCTAGCGGTCCTGGGCGACACCGTCCGTTGGCGTCGGGGACACTCGCGTGTCCCGGTGGTGGCCTGCCCTGAAACTTTCTTCCCAGAAACTTTCCAGAGGGGCTGCACCATCTACGCAGGCCAGCGCCCTTGCGAGCACCGATTAAACGATCCGCTAGCGATGACGACGACTCCTTGCCGTGGTGAGCTTCCGTGCCCGTCGTCATTGCGCGCTACCGCACCTGCGGTCTTTGACGGCTATCGCCCGGGGATCAATTCCCTTGCGATGCCCTCAAAACTTGTTGCCTCCATCCCTTCGCACGCGAAGGATGGAGTCGAGCAATTACTTCAGCGCCAGGCTCGACGGATCCACGGTCACGCCCGGGCCCATCGTCGAGCTGATGGAAATCTTCTGCAGGTAATGGCCTTTCGCCGTCGACGGCTTGGCCTTGATCAGGTCGAGCAGCAGCGCCTGCAGGTTGTTCTTCAATGCATCGGACTCAAAGCTGGCCTTGCCGATCGTGCAATGGATGATTCCGGCTTTGTCCGTGCGATAGCGCACCTGGCCGCCCTTGGCGTTCTTGACGGCTTCGGCCGGGTTCGGAGACACGGTACCGACCTTCGGATTCGGCATCAGGCCGCGCGGACCGAGCAACTGGCCGAGCTTGCCGACCACGCGCATGGCATCTGGTGTGGCGATGACCACGTCGTAATTCAAATCACCGGCCTGCATCTGTTCAGCCAGGTCGTCCATGCCGACGGCCTCAGCGCCAGCGGCACGGGCTTCATCGGCCTTCGCACCGGGAGGCGCGAACACCGCGACGCGTACCGACTTGCCGGTGCCGGCGGGAAGCACGGTCGAGCCGCGCACCTGCTGGTCGGACTTCTTGGCATCCACGCCCAGACGCACGGCGACGTCGACGGCTTCGACGAATTTCGCCTTGCTGTTGTCCTTGATGATCTTCAACGCCTCATCGATGGCGTAGGGCTTGCCCGGCTCGACCTTTGTCTGTGCCTTGATTCGTTTGCTCGTCATGTCCTCAGCCCTCCACCGTCAAACCCATGGAACGGGCCGAGCCCGCAATCGTCCGCACTGCCGCTTCCAGCTCGGCCGCAGTCAGGTCGGCTTCCTTCGCCTTGGCGATGTCTTCAAGCTGCTTGCGCGTGACCTTGCCCACCTTTTCGGTGTTCGGGCGCTTGGAGCCGGAGGTGATGCCCGCAGCCTTCTTCAGCAGCACCGATGCCGGCGTGCTCTTGGTGATGAAGGTGAACGTGCGGTCCGAATACGCGGTGATGATCACCGGGGTCGGCAGGCCGGGTTCGAGCTGGGAGGTCGCTGCGTTGAACGCCTTGCAGAATTCCATGATGTTCAGGCCGCGCTGGCCCAGCGCGGGACCGACTGGCGGAGACGGATTCGCCTGCCCAGCCTTGACCTGCAATTTGATGTAACCGACGACTTTCTTTGCCATTTTGTTGCTCCTGCGAGTTCAAGCGCCTGCATGTCGCTGGACTGCATGGCTCCTCGCGTTACTGCCGGAACGAACCACTCGTCCCAGCGAATTTATTGTCCGCTGACGCTTACGCTTTCTCGACTTGGGCGAATTCCAGCTCCACCGGGGTCGAGCGGCCGAAGATCAGCACCGCCACGCGCACGCGGCTCTTGTCGTAATTAACTTCCTCGACCACGCCATTGAAGTCGTTGAAGGGGCCATCGACCACACGCACCATCTGGCCGGGCTCGAACAACACCTTCGGCTTCGGCTTCTCGACCCCGTCCTGCACTCGCTGCAGGATGGCGTCAGCCTCCTCGTCCTTGATCGGTAGCGGCTTGTCGGCGGTGCCGCCGATGAAGCCCATGACCTTCGGCGTTTCCTTGATCAGGTGCCAGCTTTCGCTGTCAATACGCGGGATGCCGCCTTCAATATTGGTCGCGATCTGCACCAGCACATAACCGGGGAAAAACTTGCGCTCCGAACGGCGCTTCTGGCCAGCGCGCATTTCGATGATTTCCTCGGTCGGCACCAGCACGTCGCCAAAGCGCTCTTCCATGCCGGTGCGCACGATGCGGTCGCGCAATGCCTGCGCCACCGACTTCTCGAAACCCGAATAGGCATGCACCACGTACCAGCGCTTATGCACGTCGGACTTCATCACGTTGTCTGTTGTTTCGGTCAAAACGGTCGTCTCCATCAGCGCGCCAGCAGCCATTTCACGGCCGTCTGGATCACCACGTCGAAAAAAGCCAGCAACAGGCTGAGCACGATCACCACGACGATCACCACCCAGGTCGTCCGCATCGCTTCCTGACGGGTTGGCCAGACGACTTTGCGCAATTCGAAGCGGGCTTCCGACAGGAATTCGCGGGTGTGCCCGCCCTTTTCGGTCATCAGGAACACCAGCGTCGCGGCCAGCAGGCCTCCGATCACCGCCACGACCCGCAAGGAGCCTGGCCACTGGCCATCGAACCAGTAAAAGGCAAACAGTCCCGCCGCGACCAGCAGAAACGCGGCCGCGTACTTCATCATGTCGCTCGATGAGGCACTGGTGCTTTTGGATTGCTGGAGCTTGGTATTCATCGCGCTCTTTAGTCGGAAATCTGTTTGTCGAAACTACTTGCGGCCCATGCTCTTCAAAGCAGCGGCTGGGTGGCACGCCAGGTAGGAATCGAACCTACAACCTTCGGTTTTGGAGACCGACGCTCTGCCAATTGAGCTACTGGCGTATCGAACTTTTGTGCTGATCCTGAAAAAGGCAATGGCGGCCTGCGCCGCCTTGCCGTTTTCCGCTGTCCGGCAGCACGCTGCCGAGAGCTAAATCACTTGATGATTTTCGCCACCACGCCGGCGCCGACGGTGCGGCCGCCCTCGCGGATCGCGAACCGCAGGCCTTCGTCCATCGCCACCGGATTGATCAGGGACACCACCATCTTCACGTTGTCCCCCGGCATCACCATCTCCACACCCTCGGGCAGCTCGCAGGCGCCGGTGATGTCCGTGGTGCGGAAGTAGAACTGCGGACGGTAGCCCTTGAAGAACGGGGTGTGGCGGCCGCCTTCGTCCTTGCTCAGCACATAGACCTCGGCCTCGAAGTCGGTGTGCGGCTTGATCGAACCGGGCTTGCACAGCACCTGCCCGCGCTCCACGTCGTCACGCTTGGTGCCGCGCAGCAACAGGCCTGCATTGTCGCCAGCCTGGCCCTGGTCCAGCAGCTTGCGGAACATCTCAACGCCGGTGACGATTGTCTTCTGCGTGGCACGGATGCCGACGATCTCGATTTCGTCGCCGACCTTGATCACGCCGCGCTCGATGCGGCCAGTGACCACGGTGCCACGGCCGGAGATGCTAAACACGTCTTCGACCGGCATCAGGAAAGGCTTGTCGATCGCACGCTCAGGCTGCGGGATCCAGGTGTCCAGCGCGTCCACCAGCTTGATGATCGATGGCACGCCGATGTCGCTCTGATCACCCTCAAGCGCCTTCAGCGCCGAACCAGTGATGATCGGGGTGTCGTCGCCCGGGAACTCGTACTTCTCCAGCAGCTCGCGCACTTCCATCTCGACCAGTTCCAGCAGCTCGGCGTCGTCCACCATGTCCGCCTTGTTCAGGTAGACCACGATGTACGGCACGCCGACCTGGCGGGCCAGCAGGATGTGCTCGCGCGTCTGCGGCATCGGGCCGTCAGCAGCCGAACACACCAGGATCGCGCCGTCCATCTGCGCGGCACCAGTGATCATGTTCTTGATGTAATCCGCATGGCCCGGGCAATCGACGTGGGCGTAAGGGCGGTTGGCCGACTCGTATTCCACGTGCGCGGTCGAAATCGTGATCCCGCGCGCCTTCTCTTCCGGCGCTGCATCGATCTGGTCGTAGGCCTTGAATTCACCACCAAAACGCTCGGCTCCGATCTTCGTCAGCGCCGCCGTCAGCGTCGTCTTGCCGTGATCCACGTGACCAATCGTCCCCACGTTCACGTGCGGCTTGGTGCGCTCGAATTTACCCTTTGCCATGGCTGCTTATCCTTGAAAAGTTAGACTTGAAAGAAGCGTCGGGATCAATTTTTCTTGATGACCGATTCGGC
>JBBSVH010000181.1:0-4250 GCA_038233685.1 Lysobacterales bacterium
ATCCTGCGATCCCTGGCCTTGTCTGGCTGCGTGGCGCTTGCCGCCTGCGCGCACGCGCCCGCTACCCACAACCCGATGGCGACGTGGGTGCCTTCGCCGAATTTTGACGAGCGGCGGCCGGTGCTCATCGTGCTGCATGCCACCGAGCAAGAATCGGTGCAGAAAAGCCTCGACACCCTGCGCACCGCCAACCGCGGAGGCAAGGTCAGCGCCCACTACCTTGTGGGCGACGATGGCCATATCTACCAGCTGGTCGACGACGACAAGCGCGCCTGGCAGGCAGGTGGGGGCTCATGGGGCACGATTACCGATCTAAATTCCGCCTCGATCGGGATCGAGATCGACAACGAGGTCGGCGAGGCCTACACCGAAGCGCAGCTCGCATCGATCATCCGCCTGCTGGATGACCTGTGCACGCGCCTGAACATCCCGCGCACCCAGGTGATCGGCCATTCGGACCTGGCCCCGACACGCAAGGTTGATCCGGGCGCCCGGTTCCCGTGGAAGCTGCTGGCCAATGCCGGCTTCGGTCGTTGGCCTCGGGGCGCACTGGTGGACCCGCCGGCGGGTTTCGATCCGTGGCTTGCGATGGCGGCGGTCGGCTATCCCCTGAGTGATCGCGCGGCAGCGGTGCGTGCGTTCCATCGGCACTATCGTGCACAGGACGATGGCGATGACCCGGAGGCGACATTCGATGCGCAGGACCTGCGCATCCTGTACGCGTTGAATGGGTCGGTGGTCGCGGCTACGCCGTAAGGCCAGCCTAGCGGATGGGGCTGGCGGTAAGCCTTGGATACGGATTGACTGCTTCGCCCTTCCACCACTGCTTTTCCGGAGCGAGCACGAAGACGGCGAAGTGCAGGTGCGGCGCGTCGGGGCTCGCATTGCCAGTGGCGCCGACATAGCCGATCACCTGGCCGCGCTGGATCGCCTGTTGTTCCGCAATGCCATCGGCGTAGCGCTGCAGGTGGGCGTAGTAATAAGCCAGCGTGCCGTCGCTGCTGAACTCGTAGAGGGTCAGTCCGCCGAGCCGGCTGTCGAACAGCTTCTCGACGCGACCGTCGGCTACCGCCAGCACAGGGGTGCCGGTGGGCGCCATGATGTCGATGGCGTCATGTGAGCGGCCCGCGCTGCGTGCGTCGGTGAAGGTGTCCCGCAATTGCGACGCCAGGATGCCCTGGACCGGGATGAGCAGGTTGCCGGTCCCGGTATCCGGCATGCGTGGCACGGGTGCTGGCAACGCCGGTGCCATGTCATCTGGCGAAGTCGTATCGTCAGCTGGCAGGGCGTTACCAACCGACTCCGGCGCGTGGACCGGTGCTGGCGCCGGCGCGCGCATGTACGGCCCACTCCGGGTCATCAGGTAATAGGTTGCGTTGGCGCCGACCAGCACGCCCAGCACGAACAGCAGCAAGCCACGCAGCCGTGAGGGCTTTCGTTCAGTGCGACTCATCTCGCCTCTCCAAGACCAGAACACATGGCCATGGCCGCCCTACTCCTGGAAGGTCACCGGCGTTCCCGGGCTCACCGCAGTGGCAACCGCCTGCGCGGCGAAATTGGTCAGGCGCACACAGCCACTGGACTGGGTCCGACTGATCTTGCCCGGCTCGGGCGTGCCGTGGATACCATAGTGTTCCTTGTCCAGGCCCATCCAGATAATGCCGACCGGTCCATTCGGGCCTGGCGGCAGGCGCGCTGGCTTCGCATCTTTGGGCTGGTTGACCAGGATATCCGGGTCATACCGGTAATCCGGGTTCTGCACCACTGAAACGAATTTCCATTCGCCGATCGGCAACGGGAATGCTGTCGAACCGGTCGATGCCGGATATTGCGCGTAGATCTTGCCTTGGTCGTCCAGCAAGCGCAGCGCCCCATCGGACTTGTCGACCACGACGCGGGCCGCCTTGGCCACGGTCTGGGCGGGCCTGACGTAGGGCACGATCAACATGGTGCCGGCGGTGGCGAAGTCGACGTCGGTATTCAACGACTTGATCAGCTCGGGCTTGGCATTGAATTTCTCGCCCAGCATTTCCATCAGGTCCTGGTAGACGATTCGGGTCATCTTCGCCTTGTCCTGGACATCCGATGGCGTGGACGCATAAGGGCCGGCAATGTCTGCGTCGGTGAGCGTGTAATTGACCAGGACCGGTGCCGCGTCCTGGTTGAGTGCAGTCCATGTCGCCGCGTCCAATTTCCCGGAGACGGCAATTCCCCGCTTTTCCTGGAAGGCACTGATCGCCTTGCGCAGGTTCATGCCTGACTTGCCGTCGATCTCGCCGCTGGAGTAATTGGCGCGCAGCAGCAGTACTTGTGCCCGCAACACGCTCTCGGTCCCGCCGTGCGAAGCTGCATCATTGGCTGCGCGATCCGGGGCAGGTTCTGGCTGCTGCTCGTCCAGGGATTGCAAGGCCAACCCATCGGGCCCCAGTCCGACCGCGGTGACGGGCTGTGGCCCCAGCACCGGCCCTTCGGGCAACGGCATCGCCGATGCATCTGCCGGGGACGCTGGCATGGTGGCCATACCCGGTTGCGGTGCTGCCGCATCGGTGGCATCAGTGGTGGGGGCGGAGGCGGCCGCACTCACGGGGGCGGCCTGGTTGCAGGCGGTCAACGCCATGGCGGCAATCACGGCGAGCGCGAGCGGTTGGGTACGGAACATGGCCGGGATCCTGAGTCGGTGAATGGGGCCATCCTCGCGCATTTTCGATTGCTCGTGGCGTGAAGCCAACGCTGAACACTCATTTGCACTAAATTAGTGCAATGCAAGCCGACCCCGCCCCGGATCCGCGACTCGACGCATTGGCCACGCCGGTGCTACGGCTGGATGCCGCCGGCATCATCCGCGAAGCCAACAGTGCCGCCGGACGCTGGCTGGGAGTGGGACGCAGGCGCCTGCTCGGCCTGCCGGTATCGGCACTGGAGCGCGACAGCCAGCGGCTGGCAGCGACCCTGGAGCAATCCGTCGGTGATGCCGTGCGCCTGCGCCGCATGCAGATGGCCTTCCCCGGTCATGACGAGCTGCGCTTCGCCGACCTGCTGTTGAGTCCGGTCCTGGGTGATTCGATCGCTGGTGATCCGCTAGCTGGTGATCCGCTAGATGGCGATGCAATGAAGGCGGGTCACTGGCTGGAAGTGCACCCGGTCGACGAATTCCCGGGTGAGGATCCGGCGCGGCTGCTGCCCTCGGCGCTGTCGGCCTCGCTCAAGGGCCTCGCCCATGAGCTGCGCAATCCGCTTGCCGGGATCAAGGGCGCGGCGCAACTGCTCGCGCGCCGCAGCGAGGGCGACGCCCTCGAACTCACCGGGCTGATCGAAAGCGAGGTCGAGCGCCTGGCCGCGCTGGTGGACCGCCTGCTGTCGCCGGCGCCACCGCGTGCGTTCGAGCCGCTCAACATCCACGCGGTACTCGAACGCGTGCTGCGACTGGCGGAAAGCGACGCCGGCTGGGCGACCCGCCTGCAGCGCGATTACGACCCCTCGTTGCCGGAATTTCCAGGCGATGCCGACCGCCTCACCCAGGCGCTGTGGAACCTGGTGCGCAACGCAATCGAATCCGGCGCCACCAGCGTGCAGCTGCGCACGCGCGCCGAGCACCACACCCTGATCGGCGATCAACCGCATCGGCTTGTGTTGCGGGTGGAGATCGCCGATGACGGGCGTGGCGTGCCGGAAGACCTGGCCGAGCGCATCTTCCTGCCACTGGTCTCGGGCCGCGCCGAGGGCAGCGGGCTGGGCCTGGCGCTGGCGCAGCAGATCGCGCGTGAGCACGGTGGCGCGCTCAGCTACCGCTCCCGGCCCGGGCATACGGTGTTCATCCTGCTGCTGCCATTGCCGATCGCCGACGTCGGCGGAGCCATCGATGGAGACGGCATCAATGTCTGAGCCTACCCGTGTATGGGTTGTCGACGACGACCGCAGCGTGCGGTTCGTCCTGACCCAGGCATTGCGCGAAGCCGGCTACGCGGTGCTGGGCTTCGATGGCGCAGCCAAGGCGCTGCAGGCATTGGCGGACGAGGCGCACCCGGCGCTGGTGTTCACCGACGTGCGCATGCCGGGCATGGACGGCCTGGGGTTCCTCGAGGTGTTGAAAACGCGGCATCCAAAGCTGCCGGTGGTGGTGATGTCGGCGTATACCGATGTCGCCAGTACCGCCGGGGCGTTCCGCGGCGGCGCGCAGGAGTTCCTGTCCAAGCCCTTCGACCTGGACCAGGCGGTGGCGCTGGCAAGGCGCGCGCTGCCGCAACCGGAGG
>JBBSVH010000182.1:0-4139 GCA_038233685.1 Lysobacterales bacterium
CACATGATGCCGGTGATGTAGGCAAGGTTTGTGGAGGGCAGTGGCCGCCGGAACAGCGACAGCTCGGCGGCGCTGGCGAAATGGTAAGGGTCGTCGACGGCGACCAGTTCGAACTCGGCATTTGCGGGCATGCCGATGCCCACTCGGATCACGCCGCGCTTGAGCAACATGCTGAAGGCAGTGCGGCGCGCAGTCAGCGTGGACACGTCCGCCAATGGCGAGTTTGAACCATCGTTCCTGCGAAACAATGGGTCCGTGCCGCCTGTATTACTGAAGCGCTGCTGTATTTCAATCGGCGTGATCGACCAGGCTGCCGCCTGCTGGTGGCAGGTGTTGCAGCTACGGCCATTGGTGCCCAGTTCCTGAAAGAACGCATTGCCGGTGTCGACGAATCCCGCCCGGTTTACGGTGCGTAGCCAGCCGCTGGCGTTGCGCGTGGTCATCGAATCCAGCGCGTCCTTGTGGACTGTGTCGGCAGTGCGGGACGCGTTTGCCGCTGGAACAGAAACGACGACGGTATCGCGCGAAGATGCCGGCCTGAAACGATCCGTAAGACCGTCGGCAAGTTGCGCAAATCCAAAAGTTCCCGTCAGCGCCAGTGCCAGACCAGCGACGCCCAAACTCGACAGTCCCGCGGTCCAAGCAAGTCTCTCCATATGCGTTCGGTTCATGTTCATCCCGTTTGCCGTGAGCTTGTCATGGGGAACGCATTCACCTGGAGAACTGGGACATCCCTCTGGCGAGTTCAAGGTAGGCCCAGCGTCCTACGACAGTAGCTCCCGCGCCGCGCGTACTGAATCAAAAGCCGGGCCGCTGGCCAACAGCGCGGCGGATACAGGGTGTGCGCTACCCGCCGGAGAACGTAACCTCTGCCGACGGCAATGCCGTCGATCGCTGGCACTCGCGCGACTGCAGCGATGCGCTGCCAAAGACCCATGCGCGGGCAGGGGTCGTAATCGTCCCCGCGTCCTTTGCGCGGGATGCCGCTCCTAAACTCTCCAGTACTGTTTTTGCAGTGCAGCGTGCAACGGTTGTCACCCGTCCCCACCCTAGGCCCGCATCCCGACGTGGGGGAGGGAGCAAGCCCGCAGCTGGTCATGCCAGTTGCGGGTTTTTTTGTGAGGAACGCACGGACCATCCTCGTAGATCCGAGCTTGCTCGGATGTTTTTGCATGAACCGCGAAGCATCCGAGCAAGCTCGGATCTACAAGGTTCACAGGCCCGGAGCACCCGAGCAAGCCCGGAGCTACAGGGTTGACAGGCCCGGACCATCCGAGCAGGCGTTGATCTGCCGGGGGAGCAATGGATCATTGTTTCCCGATGGACGCAGCGGCAGTCTCGGAAGCTACGGGCTAGAATTGCGCCATGAGCAACGACGCTAGCGCTGGCCGAGTTTCCGCACGAACGATCCCCCTGCAGGTCCTGTCTGTCCCAGCGGCGACGCCTTTGCTGGAGACCGCCCCGCTTCAACCCGGTGCCAAGCAGCTGGGCAACGCCAAGATCGCGCGCTCGCCGGTGCAGTTCCTCGACGCTCCGGTGCTGCGCAAGCCGTCCTGGATACGCGTGCGCATCCCGTCGGGCAACGCCGTGCAGCAGCTTAAGGCGAAGCTGCGCGAGAACCGTTTGGTGACGGTGTGCGAAGAAGCCAGCTGCCCGAACATCCACGAGTGCTTCAGCCACGGCACCGCTACGTTCATGATCCTCGGCGAAGTCTGCACGCGCCGCTGCTCGTTCTGCGACGTGGCCCACGGCCGTCCCAAGCCGCCCGATGCCGGCGAGCCGCTCAGCTTGGCCACCACCGTGGCCGACATGGGCCTGAAGTACGTGGTGGTGACCAGCGTTGACCGTGACGACCTGCGCGACGGCGGCGCCCAGCACTTCGTCGACTGCATCACCGCCATCCGCACGCATTCGCCGGCGACCCGCATCGAAATCCTGACCCCGGATTTCCGCGGCAAGGGACGCATGGACCGCGCGCTGGAAATTCTTGCGGTCAATCCGCCGGACGTGTTCAACCACAACATCGAAACCGTGCCGGACCTGTACCCCAACGTGCGACCCGGCGCCGACTACCAGTGGTCGCTGACCCTGCTGCAGCGCTTCAAGCAGCAGCACCCGCAGCTGCCGACCAAGTCGGGCATCATGCTCGGCCTGGGCGAAACCATGGAGCAGGTCGAGACGACGCTGCGCGACCTGCGCGCGCACGAGGTGGACATGATCACCATCGGTCAGTACCTGCAGCCCACCGCGCACCACCATCCGGTCATCCGCTACTGGACGCCGGACGAATTCAAGGCGCTGGAGCTGTTCGGAAATGGGCTGGGCTTCAGCCACGTCGCTTCGGGTCCCATGGTGCGCTCCTCCTACCATGCCGACCGCCAGGCGATGGAAGCGGGCGTCTCAAGCTAGGGCGCTGCGGCGCGTTCAGCGGGCCGCATCCGAGTGGCGCAACGCTGCGTAGCTCATTTGACGCGCATGCCAGGGCGGGTGTCGCAGTCTCAGTTCACCTTCCACGCCCGCTCCCAAGCTAGGCTGCACGTTCGGTTCAGCAGTGGCGAAAACTTTCGGCCCTGCTGGCTGTCACATCTGTCCCGCAGTTTCCCCACTGGCCTCAATGGCCGCGAGTAGCCGAATGTCCTTCAAGAAGCCCGCCGTACTGTTGACCCTCGCCCTGGCGACGCCGATCGCGCTGCTTGCGCGCACCGAGGGACCCGGTCTCGCCGCTGCGCCGACCGCCGACCAGTCCACCACCTCGAAGCTGGTGTACGGGCTGCTTTCGGACAGCCGTTATGCGTACCGGCCGCGGGCGCTGGACGACGCGCTGTCGCAGGAAATCTTCAAGCGCTACCTGGAATCCCTGGACGGCGGCAAGCAGTACTTCACGGCGGCCGACGTGGAGGCCTTCGGTCCGTACCGCACCCAGCTCGACGATGCCATCCGCAGCGGCGACCTTGCCCCGGCCTACGACATCTTCGGCGTCTACAAGCAGCGCGTGGACGAGCGCATCGCCCACGCCCGCGTGCTGCTCAAGCAGGACTTCGACTTCACCGGAGACCAGCGCTGGGAGTACGACCGCGAGGACGCGCCGTGGCCAAAGGACGCAGCGGAGCTGGACGAGGTCTGGAAGAAGTCGGTGATGAACGACTGGCTGCGGCTGAAGCTGGCCGGCAAGGCGCCGGCGGAGATCCGCCAGACCCTGGACAAGCGCTACCTCACCTACAAGCGAAGCGTCGACGAACTGAAGAGCGAGGACGTGTTCCAGACCTTCATCAACGGCTATTCGGGCGCGATCGACCCGCACACCGATTACTTCACCCCCAAGACCGCGGAAAATTTCACCCAGTCGATGTCGCTGTCGCTCGAGGGCATCGGTGCACAGCTGCAGCGCCAGGACGACATGGTGGTGATCCGCGAGATCATCCCCGGCGGGCCGGCGGACATGAATGGCACGCTCAAGCCCGGCGATCGCATCGTCGGCGTGGGCCAGGGCCGCTCGGGTCCGGTCACCGACGTGATCGGCTGGCGCATCGACGACGTGGTGACGCAGATCCGCGGCAAGAAGGACACCCAGGTGCGCCTGGACTACCTGCCTGCCGAAGCCGGCATCGATGGTGAGCATCGTCAGGTGACCATCACCCGGCAGAAGGTGCGTCTGGAAGAGCAGGCCGCCAAGTCCGAGACCATCACCCTGCCGGCCAGTGGCAACCAGCCGGCGCGCACGATCGGCGTGATCAAACTGCCCGCGTTCTACCAGGACTTCGAGGGCCGCCGCCGCAACCCCAACGATTACACGTCGGCCACCCGGGACATTGCCAAGCTGCTCAAGGTGTTCAATGCGCAAGGCGTCGACGGCGTGGTGATGGACCTGCGCAACAACGGCGGTGGCTCGCTGGATGAAGCGGTCGAGCTTACTGGCCTGTTCATCGACAAAGGTCCGGTCGTGCAGGTGCGCGAGTCCGGCGGGCGCGTGACCGTCAATGCCGACCGCAAGGGCGGCGTGGCATGGGACGGGCCGCTGGCGGTGCTGACCAATCGCGGTTCGGCCTCGGCTTCGGAAATCTTCGCCGGCGCGATCCAGGACTACGGTCGCGGCCTGGTGATTGGTGAGACGACCTTTGGCAAGGGCACCGTGCAGAACC
>JBBSVH010000183.1:0-4097 GCA_038233685.1 Lysobacterales bacterium
GACGCCGGCCTCTACGCCCGCTTCCTGCGCGAGTTCAGCGAGGCCCGCGGCGTCACCCGCATCGAAGGCAAGATTGCCAGCACCGAACTGCGTGGCGAAGACGGCTACATCGAGGCGGTGGTGCTGGAGAGCGGACAGCGGATCGGCGGGCAGCTGTTCATCGACTGCTCCGGCTTCCGTGGCCTGCTGATCCAGCAGGCACTGCACGTCGGCTACGAGGACTGGACCCACTGGCTGCCCTGCGACCGCGCCGTAGCCGTGCCCTGCGCTTCGTCCGGCCCGCTCACGCCCTATACCCGCTCCACCGCGCGCGAAGCAGGCTGGCAATGGCGTATCCCGCTGCAGCACCGCACCGGCAACGGCTACGTGTTCTCCAGCAAGCACATCAGCGAGGACGAGGCCACCGCAACGCTGCTGGCCAACCTCGACGGCGAACCGATGGCTGAGCCGCGAACGCTGCGCTTCGTCACCGGCAAGCGCAACGAGTTCTGGCGCAAGAACTGCATCGCGATCGGACTTTCCAGCGGCTTCATGGAGCCGCTGGAATCCACCAGCATCCACCTGATCCAGTCCAATATCGCGCGCCTGACCGCGTTCTTCCCGCACGGCGGCTTCGACCAGGCCGACATCGACGAATTCAACAGCCACGCGCATTTCGAATTCGACCGCATCCGCGACTTCCTGATCCTGCACTACCACGCCACCGAACGCAGCGACACGCCGTTCTGGGACTACGTGCGCACCATGGACATCCCCGAGTCGCTGCAGCGGCGAATGGAGCTGTTCCGCAGCAATGCGCGTATTTTCCGCGAAGGCAGCGAGATGTTTGCCGAGCCCAGCTGGCTGCAGGTCATGCACGGCCAGCGGATGCAGGCCAAGGGGTACCACCCGCTGGTCGACCTCTACCCGGAAGAAAAGGTGGCCGAATACATCGGCAACATCCGCGGCGTGATCGGCAACTGCGTGGCCAAGATGCCCACCCATGACGAGTTCATCGCCCGCCAGTGCGCCATCTGAGCGAGGCTTCGGAAACGCCTTGCGTTCAGGCCAGGCGTGCGTAGTACACCCCGTGGGGCGGCAGCTCCAGCGTGCCCTGCGCCAGGATGCCGGACAGCAGGCCATGCGCGTCCAGCGGCGACGGTGACAGGCCCGGCGGCAGCGGCCAGGCTTGCGCGTCTGCAGAAAGATTGAACGCGACCAGCAGCTCCTCCCCATCGAGCATGCGCCGGAATACCAGCAGCGGCTCCGGGGCATCGTGGAAGACGATAGCGCCGCGCTGCAGCGTCGGTACGGTTTTGCGCCAGCGCAGGAATTGGCGGGCGGCGTTCAGGGTGGAAGAGGGATCGGCGTCCTGTACATCCACGGCCAGCGCGCGATGCGCATCGTCGATAGGCAGCCACGGCGTGCCCGTGGTGAAGCCGGCCCCTTCGCTGGCGTCCCACGGCATTGGTGTCCGGCAGCCATCACGGCCCTTGAAGGTGGGCCAGAAGGTCTTGCCATAGGGGTCCTGCAGCGACTCGAACGGCACATCGGCCTCGCCCAGGCCGAGTTCCTCGCCCTGATAGAGGCAGACCGATCCGCGCAGCGAACACACCAGCGCCAGCAGCTGCCGGGAAAACGCGGGACTGGAAGCGTCACCGCCCCACCGGGTCACGGCGCGCTCGACGTCGTGGTTGGAGATGGCCCAGCAGGGCCAGCCGTCGACCATACGGCGCTCGAGTTCCTCGACTGTGGCGCGGATATAGGCGGCGCTGAAGTCGTCGGTCAGCAGCTCGAAGCTGTAGCCCATGTGCAGGCGCTGGTCGTTGACGTATTCGCCCATGGTGGCGAGCGAATCTTCCGATGAAATCTCGCCCAGCGCAGTGGCATCCGGGTACTGATCGAGCAGCGCGCGCAGGTCTTCAAGGAATGCAAGGTTCTCCGGCTGCGTGTTGTTGTGATGGTGATACTGGAACGCGTAAGGGTTGTCGGGGCTGAAGCCGCGTCCAACGCGCATCTCCTCCGGCTTGGCCGGGTTGTCACGCAGCTGGCGGTCGTGGAAGCAGAAGTTGATGGCATCCAGGCGCAGCCCGTCGACGCCCTTGTCCAGCCAGAACTTCACGTTCTCCAGCGTGGCCTGCTGGACCTCGGGATTGTGGAAGTTGAGGTCCGGCTGCGAGGACAGGAAATTGTGCAGGTAGTACTGCCCGCGGCGCGGCTCCCAGCGCCAGGCCACCCCGCCGAAAATCGACATCCAGTTGTTCGGCGGCGTGCCGTCGTCCCTGGCATCGGCCCAGACGTACCAGTCCGCCTTGGGGTTGTGACGGCTCTCGCGGCTTTCCTTGAACCACGCGTGCTCGATCGAGCAGTGGCTCAGCACCTGGTCGATCATCACCCTCATGCCCAACCCGTGCGCCTTGGCCAGCAGGCGGTCGAAATCCTCGAGCGTGCCGAACAGCGGGTCGACATCGCGATAGTCCGCGATGTCGTAACCGAAGTCGTGCATCGGCGACTTGAAGAACGGCGAGATCCAGATGGCGTCGACGCCCAGGCTTGCCACATGGTCCAGGCGACTGACAATCCCCGGCAGGTCGCCCACGCCGTCGCCATTGGTGTCCATGAAGCTGCGTGGGTAGATCTGGTAGATCACCGCACCACGCCACCAGCGATGGCTCGTCATCCGCGTCCTCGAGTCAGTTTGCGCAACCGCCCGGTACACGCAGCGGGCGTCACTATTCCACGCCGGGCGCATGCGCGTCGGGGTGCAAGCGAACGCCCGACGATGAATACGTATGCAGCAGAGCCCACGGCTGGCTGCCTTGCGTGCGTGCGCTGCCGACGTCGCAGTCGAACGCATCGAGATGAAACGCCTAGAAAAAGCCGCTTTCCAGCGAAAACCTGTGCCGCGGCCACCTCGCTGCGCGCACCCGCCGGGCGCGTTCGCCTGTTTGCACTGCAGCATGGCTTCCGCACGCCTTGCCTGCACCATGTCGCGGCCACGTGCCGTGGTCCATGCTCCACGAATTCACTTGAGGTTCGCATCACATGCATCGCAAACCGCAGCTCTCGTTCTGGCAGATCTGGAACATGTGTTTCGGCTTCCTCGGCATCCAGTTCGGGTTTGCCCTGCAGAACGCCAACGTCAGCCGCATCTTCCAGACCCTGGGAGCGGAGATCGACGAGATCCCGATCCTGTGGATCGCCGCGCCGCTGACCGGTCTGATCGTGCAGCCGATCGTGGGCTATTGCTCCGACCGCACCTGGAACCGTCTCGGCCGTCGACGGCCGTATTTCCTTGCCGGCGCGATCCTCGCCACGCTGGCGCTGTTGGTGATGCCCAACTCGCCCACCCTGTGGATCGCCGCGGGCATGCTGTGGGTGCTGGATGCATCGATCAACATCTCGATGGAGCCTTTTCGTGCCTTCGTCGGTGACCAGCTGCCGCCCAGGCAGCGCGCCAGCGGCTACGCGATGCAAAGCTTTTTCATCGGGATCGGTTCGGTGGTCGCCAGCATGCTGCCGTGGCTGCTGGCCAAGGCCGGCGTCGGAAATACCGCCCTGCCGGGCGAAGTCCCGGATACGGTGCGCTACGCGTTTTACTTCGGTGGCGCAGTGCTGCTGCTGGCGGTGGGCTGGACGGTGCTGCGCACGCGCGAGTACCCGCCTGATGAGCTGGCGGAACACGACCAGGACCGGACACCGCCAGGTGCGATGCGTCCAGTCGGCAACCGCGCGGCGAAAGGCTTGGCCTGGCTCCTCATCGGCGCGGCAGGCGTTGCGGCGATCATTTACTTCGGCCTGGACAAGCAGCTGTTCGTGCTCGCCGGCGGCGTCGTCGCCTTCGGGATCGCCCTGATCGCCGCCGGCATGGTGCGCTCGGACGGCATGTTCGGAACGATCATGGGAGACCTGCACGAGATGCCCACGGCGATGCGCCAGCTCGCGGTGGTGCAGTTCTTCTCGTGGTTTGCGCTGTTTTCCATGTGGATATACACGACATCGGCCGTGACCCAGGTGCACTACGCCACCATGGATCCGGCATCGGCGGCCTACAACGAAGGCGCCAACTGGGTGGGCGTCCTGTTCGCCGCCTACAACGGTTTTGCGGCCATCGCGGC
>JBBSVH010000184.1:0-4087 GCA_038233685.1 Lysobacterales bacterium
GAGCGGTTCTATTCGCTGGCCCGGCCCGATACCGGCCTGCGCAGTTCCGGGCTGGGGTTGCCGTTCGTGCGCGAAGTCGCGCGCCTGCATGGCGGGCAGGCGCGACTGGAGAGCCGCGCTACCGGCGGCGTTCGCGCGACGCTTCGACTCCCGCTGGGGCCACTGGCCAGCTGATCGCTGGGGTCGCTTGAAGAGCGCAGATCGAGCTGCTGCGGCCTCGGCAGTGATCGATTGATCGACCGTGAGAGAGGAGTGAGCGCGTCATAGGGTGGATAGGCTCGGTGTGGGAGCGACGCAAGTCGCGATGAAGCACTACCGACCGACCAACTCGCGACTTACGTCGCTCCTACATGAGCAGTGGCTCCCACGCGAACAGTCTCTCCCACGAGAACATCGGATCAGCTCGGGATCGAACGAGCAGACTGCTCCCATGGCGCTTACACGGGTCGGCACGGCTTCACCCCCACTTCGCATTCGCCTCAATTGGTTCTCACCGTGGCGCCGCAGCCTGTGAGCCTTCTCCAATGAGGCCACGCCATGAAATCCTGGAAACTGCTGGTGCGCTTCGCAGCGGTCGGTGCACTCGTCCTGCTCCTGCTGATCCCACTCGCGATGATCCGCGGCACCGTGCATGAGCGTAAAGCCTATCGCGCTGAGGCCACCGAACGCATCGCCGGCAGCAGCGCCGGGCAGCAGCAGGTATTGGCCCCGTTGCGGGTGGTTCCGTTCACCGACACAAGGGAAGAAAAGACCACGGACAACCAGGGTCTCACCCGCACGCGCAATGTCACCATCAGCGGCAGGCTGCTGCAAACGCCGGAAACCCTCAAAGTGCAGGGCACACTGGTGCCGGATACGCGTGAGGTAGGACTGTTCAAAGTGCGGGTCTACAGCTTCCGGGCCAGCCTGGATGCCACGTTTACAGCGGTCCTGCCGGCACCGGCGCCGCTGGTGTCGCGGGAGTACGGAACGCCTTACCTGGTGTTTGGCATTTCCGACGTGCGCGGCGTGGTGGGCACACCATCGCTGCAGGTCGATGGGCAGCCCGTTCGCATCACCCCCGGAGCTCGCGATCTGGCGCAGGCGATCAGCGGTGTGAGCGCATCCTTGCCTGCAGTCAGTGGCGGACGCGTCGAGGCCCGGCAGGTGCGGATGCAGTTCAACCTCGCTGGCACCGAGTCGCTGTCGATCGTGCCGGTGGCCGACAGCAACCAGGTGGTCATCCAGTCCGCATGGCCGCACCCGTCATTCAAAGGCGACTTCCTCCCGACCGAGCGCGAGGTGTACCCGCAGGACCGCGGTTTCAAGGCGCGGTGGGAGATCTCCTCGCTGGCCAGCCGTGCGCAGCAGCAGATTGGTGCGATGCGCGAGCCCGGCATCGGGGTGGAGCGGATCACCATCAGCCTGGTCGATCCGGTCGACGTCTATACCCAGGTTGATCGTGCCAGCAAATACGGCATCCTGTTCGTATTGCTGACCTTTGTGGCGTTCGGTTTGCTCGAAGTCATCAAGCGTCTGCCGATCCACCCATTGCAATACCTGCTGGTGGGTCTGGCGCTGGCGATCTTCTTCCTGCTGCTGCTCAGCCTGTCCGAGCACATCGCGTTCTGGAAGGCGTATCTGTTGTCGTCCGCCGCCTGCATCGGACTTCAGGTCGTGTACCTGTCCGGGGTGCTGAAAAGCCGGCGCCTCGCTGCAGGATTGGCGGTCATGCTGACGGCACTTTATGGCGTCCTTTACGGACTGTTGGCCTCGGAGGACAACGCGCTGCTGATGGGCTCGCTGCTGCTGTTCGCCGTCCTCGCCGCGATCATGTGGCTGACCCGAAGGATCGACTGGTACGAACTGGGCGCGTCCCTGAGGTAGGCACGCGGCATGCGGCACGCGGCCGGGATGGTGATGTGCCCCGGTGTCAGCCAAACAGGTTGACGCTGGGAGCCATCCAGACCGACGCGCCGGCCAGCGCCGATCCGATCGCCGTCGCAGCCAGTACGTCGCTGGGGTAGTGCAGACCCAGGACCACGCGCGACACCGCGACGCACGCGGTGAAGGGCACCAGCAGCAGCGCCAGCGCCGGGTAGTGCGCCATCGCCACGATGCTGAAGGCAACGGCGTGGAGGGTGTGGCCGGAGGGAAAGCTGAATTCGTCCAGGGGCGCGACCCACGCACGGATCCGGATGTCCGAAGCATAGGGACGGGGACGCCGGGTCCAACGCTTCAGCAGCTTGTACAGGAGCAGCGCGATAGCACCGGTGGCGGCCAGATGCGCAGATGCGGCGAGGCCGTCGAGGCCATCGCCTGCGATCAGCGCGGCCATCAGCAGGTACCAGAACACGCCGTCACCGAGCCGGCTGATGGTCGCGAAGAAGCGTCGGATCGCGCGCGCCCGACCCCAGCGGTTGGCGCGCAGGCACCAGCCTGCATCGCGGCCTTGGACGAAGTCATGCGCATGCGGTGAATGCAGGGTCCTCCGGCGATGCGCGCGCAAAATAGGGAGGGGCATGGGACGGGCCTGGTTCCACGTTGTCGCGATCCTGGACGCGGCAGATGAAGCCGCCGTTGCAGGGGGGTGACCAGGGCATGACGCGGTGGCTCAGGGAACACGCACGCCGCGTGCGGCCTCCCGCAGCTGGTACCAGTGCTCCCGCGAGAGCTCGACAGCGTCGGCTGCGCAACTGGCGGACAGTCGCGCTGCCGACGTGGTGCCGATGACAGGTTGGATGCCGGCCGGATGCCGCAGCAGCCACGCAATCAGGACGGCCTCTTCGGATACCTGCAGCTCACGTGCCAGCTGCTCGACGCACCGCGCTAGGCCGCGCAGCGCAGGCTCCGGGTCGGTCGATTTGCGCAGCCGGCCGCTGGCCAGCGGCGACCACGCCTGCAGCAGGATGTCGTGCTGCCGACAGTAGTCGAGGGTGGCGGCGGCCGCACAGTAGGCACCCTCCAACTGGTTCGCAAGCACGCCCTCGCTGATCAGGTGATGGTGGAGCAGGTTCAACTCGACCTGGTTGACCACCAGCGGCACGTCCAGGCAAGCCTGAAGTAGCGCAATCTGCGAGCCATTGTGATTGCTGACTCCGAAATGCCGCACCTTGCCGCTGCGTTGCATCGAATCGAAGGCGCGCGCCACTTCTTCGGGCTGCACCAGCGCGTCGGGCCGGTGCAGGAGCAGGATGTCCAGGTGATCGGTGCCGAGGCGCTGCAGGATGCCTTCAACCGACGACAGCAGATGGTCGTGGCTGAAATCGTAGCGCTGCGGCGAGCCCTGGTCAGGCTCGCCTGCTAGGCGGATACCGCACTTGGACTGCAGCAGCATCTGCTGGCGCAGCGAGGGCCGCTGCTTCAGCAGGTCGCCGAACAGCCGCTCGCACTTGCCGCTCGCGTAGATGTCGGCGTGGTCGAACAGGGTGATGCCGTTCCCGATTGCCGCCTCCACCATCTCGGCCGTGCGCAACCGCTCGGTGGCGTTGATCGGCTGGCCATCCCAGTCGCTGCTGAGCTGCATGCAGCCGTAGGCGATACGCGAGACGTCCAGTCCGGCGTGCGCGATTCGATAGGTCTGCATAGGGCTTCCCGGGGGTTTGGCGTCGACCCCGATCATGAGGCAGACGCCGTCACCAGGTCACGCGGGGCACCTTCCGGTCAGGCGTGAGGCAGCGCGTGAAGCAGCGCCTGGAGCGCCTGCCGATCCAGCGGCCTGGACAGGTGATAGCCCTGGGCCTGGTCCACGCCCAATTCCAGAAGCGCATCCAGCTCGGCCTGCGTTTCAACGCCTTCGGCCGTCACCTGGCTGCCGGTCTGCCGCGCGAACTCAATCAGCGCGGCAGCAAGCGCGCGCCGCGGCGAGTCGCTGTCGATGCCGCGGGTGAGGCTG
Source organism: Lysobacterales bacterium (assembly GCA_038233685.1). Taxonomy (GTDB): domain Bacteria; phylum Pseudomonadota; class Gammaproteobacteria; order Xanthomonadales; family Xanthomonadaceae; genus Pseudoxanthomonas_A. Next base: position 3,875 of record JBBSVH010000184.1, read on the forward strand.
ATGTCGAGCTTGATGATGTCCGGGTGGGTGGCCAGCACGTGGCGCATGCTGGCGTAGCCCGCACCCGCGTCGTCGACCGCCATGCGCATGCCCTGCGCACGCAGCGGTTCAAGGCGTTCCAAGAGCAGTCCGTAGTCGGCCACGTCCGAATGTTCGGTGAGCTCAAGCACGATCCGGTCCGCCGGAAAATCATTCAGATAGCCCTCGATTTCA
>JBBSVH010000185.1:0-4082 GCA_038233685.1 Lysobacterales bacterium
CGGGCCATAGAACGCGCCTTCGCCCGGCAATTCCTCCCACTCCACACCGGCGGCCCGCAACGCAGCGCGCAGCGCGTGTTCGGCCTTGTCCCAGGTGGCGTCATCGCCCAAGCGAGGTTCCGGACGCAGCGCGATCTTCAGCTGCACGTCGGTGAAGCCAAAGGTCTTGTAGACCGCCATCGCCTGCTGGTGGAATGCCGTGACTTCAGCCTCGATCTGGTCCTCGGTGCAGAAGACGTGGCCATCGTCCTGGGTGAACCCGCGCACACGCAGGATGCCGTGCAGTGCGCCGGAGGGCTCATTGCGATGGCAGGCGCCAAATTCGCCGTAGCGGATCGGCAGGTCGCGGTAGCTGTGCAGGCCGGAGTTGAAGATCTGTACATGGCCGGGACAGTTCATCGGCTTGAGCGCATAGGTGCGCTTCTCCGACTCGGTGAAGAACATGTTTTCCTTGTAGTTGTCCCAATGGCCGGACTTCTGCCACAGCGACACGTCGAGGATCTGGGGGCAGCGCACTTCCTGATAACCGCTGTCGCGATAGACGCGGCGCATGTACTGCTCGACCACCTGCCAGATCGACCAGCCCTTGGGATGCCAGAAGATCAGACCAGGCGCCTCCTCCTGCAGGTGGAACAGGTCCTGCTGCTTGGCGATCTTGCGATGGTCGCGCTTGTCGGCCTCTTCGACGCGAAGGATGTATGCGGCAAGCTGCTTCTTGTCAGCCCAGGCGGTGCCGTAGATGCGCTGCAGCTGCTCGTTCTTGGAGTCGCCGCGCCAGTACGCGCCGGAAATGCGCGTCAGCTTGAACGCCTTGAGGAAACGCGTGTTCGGCACGTGCGGGCCACGGCACATGTCGACGTATTCCTGATGGTGATACATGCCCATCGCGGTCTCGTCGGGCATGTCCTCGATCAGGCGCAGCTTGTAGTCCTCGCCGCGGGCCTTGAACAGCTCGATGACTTCGGCACGCGGGGTCACCTTCTTGACCACCTCGTAGTCCTGCTCGATCAGCTCGCGCATGCGCGTCTCGATCGCGGCCAGGTCTTCGGGGGTGAAGGGACGCTCGGTCCAGATGTCGTAGTAGAAACCCTCGGCAATCACCGGACCGATGACCATCTTGGCCTCCGGGTACAGCTGCTTCACCGCATGACCGACCAGGTGCGCGCAGGAGTGGCGGATGATCTCCACGCCCTCCTCGTCCTTGGGCGTGATGATGCGAAGCGAAGCGTCGTGGTCGATGCGGTCGCTGGCATCGACCAGCTTGCCGTCCACGGCGCCGGCCACGGTGGCCTTGGCCAGGCCGGGTCCGATGGACTGGGCCACGTCCATGACGCTGACGGGATGTTCGAACTCGCGGCGGCTGCCGTCGGGAAGGGTGATCGTGATCATTTGAGTACACCGTGGAAAGCAAAAAAGGCGCCACGCGCCTTCGACCAGTGAACGAAGTGGCGGCAGGGACTCAGCGCTGGGTGTTGGTAGTGCTCATGTCGCACGCTCGACCGGCCTTGGCGGACGGCCACCTCATCGGTGGGTGCGCAGCAGCTCCGCGCAGGGCGCAATGGTAATGCAATCGGCGCCGTCATGTAGGCGCGGGCCTCCGATGCCCGTGTCGGCCCCGGCATCACTGGTCCTTGGTGCTGACGCTCTCCAGGCTGCCGGCGTCGCCGTCACCGCTGCGCTTGACCACGCTCAGCGAGCCGTCGGTCTCAAGCACCACCGCCTCGATATCTTCCAGCGACGCCACGCCCTGTTGCCTAACCGCTGCAAGCACTTCGTCGCGTGTGATGCGCACACCCTTCATTGCGCTCGGCAGGCACCGTCCGCGATACAGCAGCATGCGTGGCTCGCCGGTCACCACTTTCTCGACCCACGGCATGCGCACGCTGCTCCATGTGACCGCGAACTGCAGCGCAATCAGCAGGGCAAGTGCAAGCGCACCCTCGGCCAGGGCCACGTCACGATTGAGCACGATGGTGGCCAGGATCGAACCCAACGCCACGGTGACCACGAAGTCGAATGCGTTCATCTTGGAAAGCGTGCGCTTGCCGGAAATGCGCAGCAGCACGACCAGCAAAACGTAGGCCATTACGCCCACGATCAGCGTGCGTCCCAAGTTTTCCCAACTACTGAAGAACATGCTGTCCAGGCGAATCCAGGTCGAGTGCGGGCGAGGCCTGCGGGTGCTGTTTCATTGGAACGCATCGGACGTAAGCGGGGCGTCTATACGGTGGGAGCGAGGGTTGGCGAAGTGCTCAATGAAAGTCGCGCGACCCCATGCGCAGGCCGCCGAGCATGTCGCTGAAGTCCTGCATGTCCTGGGCGATCAGGTGCTGCACGCCGTCCACTTCCTCCCAGCGGCCGCGCACCGACAGCAGGGTGGCGCCCAGCAGCGCCTTGCGCCGGCGCTCGGCCACGCGCGGCCAGACGATGACGTTGACCATGCCGTCCTCGTCCTCGAGGGTGACGAAGATGGTCCCGCTGGCGGTCTGCGGGCGCTGGCGCTGGGTCACGATCCCGGCGGTGTGCACGTGGCTGCCATGGCGCCGGCCCTGCAGCTCGCGCGAGCCGACCACGCGGCGCGCGCGCAATTTTTCCCGAAGCAGCGACAGCGGATGCGCCGACAGGGTCAGGCCGGTGGCGCGGTAGTCGGCCATCACGTCTTCGCCGGTGCTGGGCGCCGGAAGCTGGATGCGGGCTTCCTCTGGGCTGCCGGGCAGCAATGGACGCTGGCGCTCGATGCCGGCGACCTGCCAGCGTGCGTCGTGGCGATGCCCGGCCAGGCTTTCCAGCGCGCCGGCTTCGGCCAGGACGTTGCGGGCTTGTTCGTCCAAGCCTGCGCGCAGGCACAGGTCGGCGAGGTCGCGGAACGGCCGCTGCGCGCGGGCCTGCATGATCGCCAGTGCGGCCTTTTCGGCAAGGCCCTTGACCTGGCGCAGGCCCAGGCGGATGGAGGGTTGCTCACCCGCAGCCGCATCGACGCCGCCTGGAATATCGCCGACCACGCTGCCTGCAAACAGACTGCCACCGACCAATGTGTTGTCCCAGTCGCTGTGCACCACGTCCACCGGGTGGAAGTCGACTCCCACGCGACCGCCGCGCGTACGCCGTGCGTCCTGCACGATCTGGCTGGCCGAATAGAACCCCATCGGCTGCGCATTCAGCAGCCCGCAGGCGAACGCCGCCGGTTCGTGGCGCTTGAGCCAGCAGCTGATCAGCACCAGCTTGGCGAACGAAGCGGCGTGGCTCTGCGGAAACCCGTAGGAACCAAAACCCTTGATCTGTTCGAAGATCTGTTCGATGAACTCCGCGGCGTAGCCCTTGCCGGTCATGCGTTCGCGGATGCGCAGGCGATGCGGCTCCATGTCGCCGCCCGAGCGCCACGCGGCCATCGAGCGGCGCAGGTTGTCGGCCTCGCCGTCGCTGTAGTCGGCCGCGTGCATCACCAGCTCCATCACCTGCTCCTGGAACAGCGGCACGCCCAGGGTTGGGCCGAGGATCGCCTCCATTTCCGGCGAGGGATAGGTCACCTCCTCGCGACCAATGCGCCGCTGCAGGTACGGGTGGACCATGCCGCCCTGGATCGGCCCGGGACGCACGATCGCCACTTCCACCACCAGGTCGTAGAAACACTTCGGCTTGAGCCGCGGCAGCATGGTCATCTGCGCGCGCGATTCGATCTGGAACACGCCCACCGTGTCGGCGGCCTGGATCATTTCGAAGGTGGGTTTATCGTCGTTGGGCAGGGTGGCGATGTCGATGCGGTAGCCGCGGTGCCGCTCCACCAGCGCCACCGCCTTGCGGATGCAGGTGAGCATGCCCAGCGCCAGGCAGTCGACCTTGAGCAGCTTCATGGTCTCCAGGTCGTCCTTGTCCCACTGGATGATGGTGCGATCGTCCATGGCCGCGTTCTCCACCGGCACCACGGTGGACAGCGGCGCATCGGAGATCACGAAGCCGCCGACGTGCTGCGACAGGTGCCGCGGATGCCCGCGCAGCGCTTCGGTCAGGCCCAGCACGCGTTCGATCAGCGGGTTGGCCATGTCGAATCCCGCCTCGCTGATGCGCTGCTGCATCGGGATCTC
>JBBSVH010000186.1:0-4035 GCA_038233685.1 Lysobacterales bacterium
CAGCGGCGACAGCATCATCGTGTCGGGCGTGCAGCGCGCGCAGCCCGGACAACCCGCCAAGGCCATCCCGGCGCCGGCGACACCCGCGGCGAAGCCTGCGGCGCCCGCCGCGGCGCAGGGCTGAGCCATGTCGCGTTATTTCATCGAGCATCCGGTCTTTGCATGGGTGATCGCGGTCCTGATCGTGATCGCCGGCGGCCTGTCGATCCGCACGCTGGGCGTGGAGTCCTACCCGGATATCGCCCCGGCACAGGTCGGCATCCAGGCCGACTATCCCGGCGCAAGCGCCGAGACCACCGAGCGCGCGGTGACGCAGATCATCGAGCAGCAGCTCACCGGCATCGACAACCTGGATTACTTCAGCTCATCGTCCAGCTCCAGCGGCGGCGCGTCGATCAACGTGACGTTCAAGCCAGGCACGGATCCTGACATCGCGCAGATGCAGGTGCAGAACAAGGTCGCGCAGGCGACCCCGCGGCTCCCGTCGGAAGTCGTGCAGCAGGGCGTGACCGTGGCCAAGGCCAATTCCGGCTTCCTGCTGGTGGTCGCGCTGAAGTCCAGCAACCCGGCGATCGGCAAGGACGAACTGTCCGACCTGTTGGCCTCGCGCGTGCTCGACCAGGTCGCCCGCGTGCCCGGCGTCGGCAGCACCCAGTTGTTCGGTGGCGAGTACGCCATGCATATCTGGCTCAACCCGGACAAGCTGCGCGCCTACGGCCTGTCGGCCAGCCAGGTGCTTGCGGCCGTGCGTGGGCAGAACGTGCAGTTCTCCGCCGGTTCGGTTGGCGGCGAGCCGTCGCCGGACACGCAGATGGTCACCGCGACCGTATCGGCGGAAGGCCGCTTCAGCACGCCTGCCGAATTCGAGCAGATCCTGCTGCGTACCGACGCGAGCGGCGCGGCCGTGCGCCTGAAGGACGTCGCCCGCGTGCAGTTGTCCGGCTCCGCGCAGGGCTTCGACCTGAAGTGGAACGGCAGCCCAGCGGCGGGTTTCGCGGTGCAGCTGGCGCCAGGCGCCAACGCGCTGGCCGTGGCTGCGGCGGTCAAGACGCGCATGGCCGACCTGCAGTCCAGCTTCCCGAAGGGCGTTGAATGGTTCTCGCCCTACGACAGTTCCGACTTCGTGCGCATCTCGGTCCAGGAGGTCGTCAAGACGCTGGCCGAGGCGATGGTGCTGGTGTTCCTGGTGATGCTGCTGTTCCTGCAGAACCTGCGGGCCACCCTGATCCCGACGCTGGTGATCCCGGTGGCGCTGCTGGGCACGTTCCTGGGCATGAAGCTGATCGGCTTCTCGATCAACCAGCTGAGCCTGTTCGGCATGGTGCTGGCGATCGGCATCGTGGTCGATGACGCGATCGTGGTGATCGAGAACGTCGAACGCATCATGACCGAGGAAAACCTCTCGCCCTACGAAGCCACGCGCAAGGCGATGCACCAGATCAGCGGCGCGGTGATCGCGATCACGATCGTGCTGGCGGCGGTGTTCATTCCCAGCGCACTGCAAGCTGGCAGCGCGGGCGCCGTGTACAAGCAGTTCGCGTTGACGATCGCGATGGCGATGGTATTTTCCGCGTTCCTCGCGCTGGGGTTCACCCCTGCGTTGTGCGCGAGCCTGCTCAAGCCGACCGGCCACCACGACAGCCGCAACCCGATCTTCCGCGGATTCAACAAGGTCTACGCGCGCCTGAGCGGGACCTACGTCGGCCACGTCGGCAGCGCCGTGCGCCACGCTCCACGCTGGATGCTGGTGTTCGCCGCGCTGGCCGTGCTGCTGGTGGTGCTGTTCTCACGCATGCCCGGCAGCTTCCTGCCCGAGGAGGACCAGGGCTACGCGCTCGCCATCGTGCAATTGCCGCCGGGCGCGACGCTGCGCCGCACCGACGCGGTGTTCGACCAGGTACGCGCGGCGGTCGAGAAGCAGGAGGGCTTCGCCGGGATGATGCAGGTCGCCGGTTTCAGCTTCGTCGGGCAGGGCGAGAACGTCGGCATGGCATTCATCAAGCTCAAGGACTGGAGCGAGCGCAAGGTCAGCGCGACGCAGTTCATCCAGAAGGCGAACATGGCGCTGTTCCCCATTCGCGACGCGCAGATCTTCGTGTTGAACCTGCCCACGGTGAACGGACTGGGGCAGTTCGGCGGCTTCGACATGTATTTGCAGGATCGCAGCGGCCAGGGCCGGCCCGCGCTGGCGCAGGCGCTGGGGACGCTGATGGCATCCGCCAGCCAGGACAAGACGCTGGTCGGGGTGCGCCCCAATTCGCTGGAGGACGCGCCGCAACTCAAGCTCGACGTCGACCGCCTGCAGGCGCAGGCGATGGGCCTGTCGGTGGGCGATATCTACAGCGCCATCCAGTTGATGCTGGCGCCGGTCTACGTCAACGACTTCGTGCAGGGCGGGCGGGTCAAGCGCGTCACCATGCAGGCCGATGCGCCGTTCCGGACCGGCGCCGATTCACTTTCGCATTTCTACACGCCAGTGAACGGTCCGGTGTCCGGCACCGGACCGCAGGCAAGCCTGCCGACGATGATCCCGTTGTCCAACATCGTGCGTTCGCAATGGACCGTCGCATCGCCGTCGTTGACGCGCTACAACGGCTTCGCCGCGGTGGAAGTCGTCGGCGCGCAGGCGCCGGGACACAGTTCCGGCGAAGCGATGAAGGCGATGCAATCCATCGTCGAGAAACAATTGCCGCCGGGCTTCGGCTACGACTGGGCCGGGCAATCGCACCAGGAACTGCTCTCAGGCAGCCAGAGCACGATGCTGATGGTGCTGTCGATCGTGGTGGTGTTCCTGTGCCTGGCCGCGCTGTACGAAAGCTGGTCGGTACCGGTCGCAGTGCTGCTGGTGGTGCCGATCGGCGTGCTCGGCGCGGTCGCGTTGTCAATGGCCCGCGGCCTGCCCAACGACATCTATTTCAAGATCGGGCTTATCACCGTGATAGGCCTAGCGGCGAAGAACGCGATCCTGATCGTCGAATTCGCGATCCAGGAACGCAATGCCGGCAAGCCGCTCGGGATTGCGGTGGTGGAAGCGGCCAAGTTGCGCCTGCGCCCGATCCTGATGACGTCGCTGGCCTTCATCATGGGCGTGCTGCCGCTGGCGATCTCCTCGGGCGCCGGCGCCAATGCGCGGCACGCGATCGGCACCGGCGTCATCGGCGGCATGCTGGCCGCGACCTTCCTCGGGTTGCTGTTCATCCCGGTGTTCTACGCGACAGTGCGGCGCCTGCTGGGCGACAAGCTCGACGTCGCACCGCAGAACGTCCAGCGCACCTGATCGCGCCAGCCGCGTCGACGCCCACGAAAAAACCCGGCAGCGCGAGCTGCCGGGTTCAACGCGGGGGAACCGCGTGGCCGGGCGTGATCGGTGCCCGGATGTGACGGATTACTTGCTGGTCTTGCCCGACGCCTTGTTGAACTGGTTGGCGGCATCATTGACCTGCGTGCCCACCTGCTCGGCGGCGTTCTTGGCCTGTGCGGTGGACTGCTCGAACTGGCCCTTGGCGATCTGGCCGATGGCTTCGTTGGTCTTGATCGTGCGGCCCAGGACGTCCTGGCCGGTGCTGAGCGAACGCTCGAAGGTCTCGCGGGCAACCTGCGCGCCCTTCGGCAGCACGGACTTCAGGCCGTCCATGTCGCGTGCCTGGCTCAACTCGCCCCAGAACGCGAACGCGGCATTGACGTTCTGCTCGAACGTCGCCAGCTGCAGGCCGAAGACCTGCTCGGCATTCTCCAGCGCCAGGCGGTTGACCTGGGCGGCGGTGTCGGCGAACTGGCGCGAGGCGGAAGCGAACTTGTCGCCCATCTGGTTCAAACCGTTGAAATTGGTGTTCATGGCTGTTGTTCCCTGCGGTGATCCGGCAGGCATGCCGGTTGTGCAGTGCAACATAACAGATCCATGCTGCATTGCAACATTTCCGGCAACCCGTGCCGGGAAGTGTTCAGTTGCGGCCCGTCACTGGCGGCCTTGGGCCGCTGTGGCGCGTGCTCAACTCCCGCTGTAGCGGCAGCCGGACGTGCACGTTTCATGCACCA
>JBBSVH010000187.1:0-4030 GCA_038233685.1 Lysobacterales bacterium
AGCATCGAGGCAAGCAAGCAATCGGCAAAATGCATTCACGAACTATTTGCTGTCTGCACGGGCCCCAATGCTTGCATCGATCCTCGCCGCAATCCGTTGTGGATGGCGCGGGATGTGATGTGGCAACTGGTGGGGCAGTTCGAGGCGGAGACAGGGTGCACATGGGAGGTCAAGTACCTGCAACAGGCGGCGCCGCTAAGCCTCTTGCTGCAGCCGCGGCAGACACCTCAGCTCCATGCATGGGCAGCTTCTGGCTTGCGAGCTCTGTGGGGCGCATTTGATGTTGTCGGCTTCGCTGCATCCGCATCGAGTAACGTTCCGCGCAACGGGCGACGGGCTATGCTGGGATCGATGAAATCCCCGAAGACCGCACACGTTGGGTCGCACAAGTTGGCGTCTGTATCCCGCTGTCGTCAATGAACTGAGGCTCTTGTGAAGGAACGGCGGAGAGGCCCTGTTCTCCATGCAAATCACATCAAATCCGTCTGCCGAATGGCGTCCAGTTCACCGGCCGAAAGCTGCTTTCTAAGCTCGCCCTTGAGGATCTTGCCGGCCGCGCTTTTGGGTAACTCGGCCACGCGCACATAGCGTTTGGGCCGCTTGAAGCGGGCGATGTGCGCCATGCACAACGCGTCGAGTTCCTCATCGGTGGGCCCGTGCCCCGGTTGGCAGGCCAGCACCGCCACCACGGTCTCGCCCCAGTCGGCATCGGGCTGCCCCATCACAGAGACCTCCGCGACACCGGGGTGGCGCAGCAACACTTCTTCCACTTCCCGCGGGTAGATGTTGCTGCCGCCGCTGATGATCACGTCCTTGCTGCGATCCTTGAGCGTGAGGAAGCCTTGCGTGTCGAAGCAGCCTACGTCGCCGGTGTGGAGCCAACCGTTTTGCAACGCCTTGGCCGTGGCCTCGGGCAGGTTCCAGTAAGACTGCATGACGGTGGGAGCGCACACGACGATCTCACCGGTCTCGCCCACCGGCAAGGCGTCACCATTCGTGTCCAAGATGCGAATCTGCACGCCCGTTTGTGGCAGTCCGCACGAAGCCAGACGATCGGCCAACTTGGGATGGCTGCGGTCGTGCATCGATTTGGTCAGCGAGGTGATGGTCATGGGCGTCTCGCCCTGGCCGTAGATCTGCGCCAGCCGCTGGCCGAAGCGGTTCATGGCCTGCATGCAGTCGGCCACATACATCGGGCCACCGCCGTAGATCAACGTGTTCAGCCCCGGCAGCGCGCCCCGGCAGGCCTGAGTCATGCGCGTGACCATGGTGGGTGCCGCAAACATGGCCGTGCTGGCGTAGTGATTCATCAGTGACTCCACCTCCAGCGCATCAAACCCACGCGACTCTGGGCAGACTTGCACCGAGCCGTGCAGCACGTGGGGCAGCATGTAGAGGCCTGAGCCGTGTGACATGGGCGCCGCATGGAGCAGCGCACGGCTCACGCCTTCAGGCTCGACATCGACGGCGTAAAGCGTCGCCATTGCCAGCAGGTTGGCATGCGTCAGCATCGCGCCTTTGGGCTGGCCGGTGGTGCCACTGGTGTAGAACAGCCAAGCCAGCGCTTGCGGCTCCACCACGGCGGGCTGCGCCATTTCACCCTGCAACCACGCGCGATGCTCGTTGCTGTTGATCGCGATGCCGGTCACGCCGTTTCCAACCAGCGACAGAGCCTGCTCTGCTTCGGCATGGCCCTCGTCGAAGAACAGCACTTTGGCACCGCAGTCCTGCATGATGAAGGCCAGCTCCCGCGCGTGCAGCTTGGCGTTGACAGGCACCACGGCAAGCCCTGCGTGCCAGCAGCCGAACATCAGCTCCAGCCAAGCCGGGTCGTTCTTGGCAAAGATCGCAACGCGGTCGCCGGGCCTGCAGCCCATGCGCTGAAGGCCGGCCGATACCTGACCCGCGCGCTGCAGCAAGTCGCCGTAGGTGTGCCAAGTTTGTGTGCCCAATGCGACTGCAGGCGCAGAAGGCTTGGAAATGGCAGTGCGCCAGAGCAGCCCGAAGAGACCGTGGTCAAAGAACACGGGCGGGCTCCGTCGCGCGCGGCAGGGGCTGGTAAGTCGCCCAGGCTGCGCCGCACAGCCAGCCGGCATCGACAGGCAGACTCACCCCGGTAATGGCTGAAGCCGCATCCGACAGCAAAAACGCCACGGCACTCGCGACCTCATCGGGCTCGACGAAACGCGCCATCGGTACGCCGGCCAGGATGCTGCCGGCGTCGCGTTGCCCGCTGCGTATCTTTGCTTCCAGGGCCTCGGTTCTTGTAAAGCCAGGCGCCACTGCATTGATGCGCACGCCCGACGCGGCATAGGACACCGACAGCGACGCCGTCAGTGCGTCGAGCGCGGCCTTGGCCGGACCATAGGCCAATAGCGGCGTGGCACGCAGCGCGGTGATGGACGAGACGGTGACGATTGAGCCTCTGCCGATCTGCCGCATGCGTTGGCCCCAAATGCGACAGCAATGGTAGCTGGCGTGGTAGTTGATGGCCCAGACTCGGTCGTGGTCCACGGGCTGCAGCAGTTCGATCTCAAGCATGGGCTGCAACACCCCGGCTGCCGTGATCAGGCCGGACACTTGTATGCCGTCGCTGTCGAGCTCACTGGCGATCGCTTCCAATCGGGACGTGTCGGTCACGTCGACCTGGAGGGTGCGCACCTGGCCGCCGTGGGCGCGCAGTGCGGCAGCGGCGATCTCAAGCCGTTCGGCATCGACGTCGAGCACCATCAAACCCGCGCCGCGGCATGCAAGGTGGTCAGCGCAGGCCAAGCCGATGCCGCTGGCGCCTCCGGTGACCAGCACCCAACGCCCTTCGAACGGTTGGTTCGTGTTTGCATTACCCAATCCAAGCACCTCCGTTGACATCAAGTATTTGGCCATGCAGGTAGCTGCTGGCGGGGCTGGCAACGAAGGCGATCACGCGCGCGATCTCATGAGGTTCAGCCGCTCGGCCTGCTGGAATGCGCGAAGCGTCGAAATTGCGACCTGCGATCATCGGCGTGGAAGTCACCCCAGGTGCGACGCCATTGACGCTAACACCATGGGGTGCGGCACGCAACGCCAGCCAGCGAACAAAAGTATGCAGCGCGCCTTTGCTGGCAGCGTACTGCGGACCTGCCAACAGACCGCCATTGCGTCCGGCCATGGAGCCGACCAACACGATGCGCCCGCTGCCCCGTGCTTTCATCGCCTGCAACATCTGCAGACTCAACCGCATCGGCGCCGCCACGTTGACGGCAAACACGTCTGTAAAACTGCGTTCCCAACTTTCGTCGTTGTCATCCAAAGCCGACTCGTCGGGGCAGATCGCGGAAGTGACGACCAGCGCATCTGCATCTTGGCAGTCCGCCCAAATGGCTCGCAGCACGGCGTGGTCTCGCAGGTCAGCGACTTCCCAACGATACATGCCGCCGGCCGCAACCTCTTCGCGCAAGGCTCGTGCTGGAAGGCGAACGTCGTAAATCGACAGACGCGCACCAAGCAAAGCGCAAATGCGCGCTACTTCGAGACCAATGCCACCGCAACCTACCAACACCACGTGTTGGCCGCGCAGGTCCACGCCAAGCGCTTGGCAGGCCGTCAACTCGTTGGTCATGCGTTGTCCTCAGCGATAAACCAGATCACGCAACGTGAGCGAGATCGCCGGAAACGCGCTGATCAGTGCCAAGGAAACGACGATGACACCAACAAAAGGCAGCAGTGGCCTGACCAAGGTGTCCAGCGGAATTTTGGCTACCGAACAAGCCGCAAACAAATTCACGCCGACGGGCGGCGTGATCATGCCGAGTGCCAAGTTGACGATCATGATCAGGCCGAAATGCACCGGATCGATGCCAAAAAACACCGCCACCGGAGCCAGGATGGGTGCCAGCACAATGATGGCAGCCGAGGTTTCCACAAACATACCAATCAAAAACAGCGCCACGTTTACGCCCACCAAAAAGTAGAGCGGCGTCTTCAGGCTGTCTTTGAGCATCACGCCGATCGTCTCGGGCAGGCCAGCGTAGTTCACACGGTAGGACAACAG
>JBBSVH010000188.1:0-4004 GCA_038233685.1 Lysobacterales bacterium
GGCAACGAGTGTCATCGAGAACATGACCCCCGCCACGGGAGGGCATGCTTGAGTGCAGATGGAACACAGACGGGACGCGGATGCGCAGCACTCGATCAATCGATTCAACCGGAAATCATGTTGAAGCGCGACTGTCCGGATATCGCAACACCCACCACTACATGCAGGACGACCACATGTTTAATCACACGATGCGGGCCAGCAGCTGATGCAACACGCGCCCGACCACCTGGACCACGCCGCATCCTCCCTGCACGACGCGGAAGAATGGCATTACTTGCCGCCACGCGGAGCCAAGCTGGCGGCACTGGGTGCAGCGATCGGCCTGGCGATACCGGGCGGACTCGCGCCGGGCGTGCTGGCCCTGATGACGAACCTGGGCTCGTCCTGGGTAGTGGCGCCGGCAGCGGCCCTGATCGGCGCCGCGATCGGCGCGCTGGTCGGCGCCCGCCTGGGCTACAAGCGGCACCGCCGCACCGTGTGGCGGCTGGACGAGGACGGGTTCGCAGTGCAGCGCGGTCGCTGGTGGCGGATAGAAAGCCGCATTCCGATATCACGCGTGCAACACCTAGACCTTAAGCGCGGTCCTTTGGAACGCGCAATGGGCCTGGCGACGCTGGTGATCCACACCGCCGGTACGCGCATGGCCGCGGTTTCGGTGACCGGACTGGATGACGCCGACGCCGAGCACCTTCGCGACCGGCTGGCGCGCCAGCTCGACAGTGACGACGACGCGCTGTGAGCGAATCCGTCGCGCTCTTGCCGCTGGAGGAACGCCGCCTGCATCCGTGGTCGTGGCTGTTCGTGCTCGTGCAGCAGCTGCGGCAGTTCATCGTGCCGCTGGTCGCGTTGATGATTTTTGGTGGCCGCGGCGATGCGGCCGGATTCTGGATGAGCGCAGGACCGCTGATCGCCGTGGGCGTGCTGGTGGTGGTGTCGGTCATGCAGTATTTCACCTACCGCTACCGCGTCGGCGAGGACGGGCTCAGCGTGCGCGAGGGCTGGCTGCACCGCTCGGTACGCGAGATCCCGTATTCGCGGATCCACAATGTCGTCCTGCACCAGTCGCTGCTGCACCGCGTGTTCGGCGTGGCCGAAGTGCGCCTGGAATCGGCCGGCGGGCAGAAGCCGGAAGCGCAGATGCGCGTGCTGCGGATGACGGAGGCGCTGGCGCTGGAAAGCCTGGTGCGGCATCGCGGACAGCGCGTTGAAACCACGGCGGGGACCACGCCTGCTGTCGATCATCTGCTGGCGCTGTCCACAGGGGAGATCTTCCGCCTGGGGCTGGTATCCAACCGCGGGATGATCGTCATGGCCGCGGCCTTCGGTGCGGCATGGCAGATGTTCCCGGACCGGGTGGTGGCCAACTTCTTCGAACGCTTCGGTCGCGAGCTGTTCGGCTATGCCAGCCACCTGCAGCTCGGCTGGGCCAGCACTGCGGCTGCGGCCGTGGCGCTGGTGCTGCTGGCCATGCTGTTGCTGCGCTTGCTATCGGTGGTCCTGGCGCTGGTGCAATACCACGGCTTCCGGCTCAGCGAAGCGCAGCATCGGCTGACCGTCGAGCGCGGACTGCTTTCGCGCCTGCGCACCAGCGTGGCGCGCCGCCGCATCCAGGCGTGGACGCTGCAGGAAACCCTGCTGCACCGGCTGCTGAAACGCCGCAGACTGCACATCGACACCGCCGTGGCCGAACAGAAAGGGCAGGAAGGTCAGCGCGCGTTGAAAGAGCTGGCACCGATCGCGACGGTCGAAGCATGCGACGCACTGGTGCAGCGACTGCTGCCGCAGGCGCGCTGGCCGCGCAGCGACTGGGTGTCGCTGCCAATGGCGGCGTGGTGGCGGCTGTTCCTGCCGTCTGCTGTGCTGATTCCGTTGGGCAGCGCGGCCCTTTGTTTCCAGCTTGGCTCGGGATGGGGGCTGCTTCCCCTGTTGTGGCTGCCGTGGTCTGCGTATGGCGCCCGCCAGCAGGCGCGCCGGGCCGCCTATCTGGTGGACGAGCACCTGGTCGCCGTGCGCGGCGGCTGGTGGTCACGTCACTGGCGCTTCGCCGAAATCGACAAGCTGCAGGCCCTGCGACTGGTGCGCTCTCCGATCGATCAGCGGCTGGGAACCGCCAGCGTGTGGCTGGATACCGCCGGTGCCTCCGGGCTGTCGTCGCCGCTGCAGATACGCTTCCTTCCGCAAGAAGCCGCCGCGGCGCTCTACGCCCAGCTTGGACACGCGCTGGCCAGGCGCCGCCTGCGCTGGTGATGCAGCGGGCCCGGACGGATGACGACATCAGGCACCGCGAAACGTCGGGCCAGACACCGTGCATCCGGCGGCATCGCATCACATCCTGAGCCCCAGCAACCGCATTGGAACCGACGCCAACCGTCCCGCCCGCACCCGGGCAGGTTTGCGCAGGGGGCGTCTGCAACGCGACGGCACGTCCGGTCAGACGCCCACCCCACGCAGCAGCCGGTCCAGCTCACCCACCCCTGCCCCAGTAGCCCAGTTGCCGGCGAATCTGCAATCCACGCACCAGCGAAGCAAGCGGCTTGGGACGCAAAGTTCCCAGTTCGCCGTGTACGAATGCCTCCACGGCAGCGATCACGCGCTGCGCGGATCGACCGTCCCGGTACGGGTGGATGCTGCTCGCATAGGCAATGATCTCTTCGCGCAGCTGAGGCGGGAACGCCAAGGCGCGGTCGAGCATTTCCGGGAGCGCGGCTACTTCGTCGAAGTCCAGCAGATGCGGCTTGGGAACCCTCGTGCGAAACGTGACCACGGGCTTGTGCTGCACGACAAATTCGGACGCCAGCGATGAGGTGTCGCACAGCAGCACGTCGGCGGCGCGCTGCGCATCGATCAGTTGCTCGGGCTCGATGAAAGCTGCGTTGGGCCCAGCCAGCGCGCGGTAGCGGGCAAACTCCGATGGTGGGCACTTGGGATGCAGGGTCAACAACCAGTAGCGGTCGCCAAGGGCAACCTGCGCGGCGATCGAGGGGTAAAGCCACGGAGCGGCGCTGAGGCGCTCGGTGAATGTTGAGCCGAACAGGACCACGGGCCGTTCCTGCGCCGGCGCGCGCAACGCTCGGCACGTCTGGCTCGCTTCGCCGAACAGCGGGTCGAGCTTCGGCCAGCCCGTTTCGACTACGGCGAAATGGCCCGCACGGTCGGCGGCCTCCTGGAAAGGCGCGGTGGTGGCCGGCCCCTGGGTGCAATACAGGTCGAACAGGCCGCGCACCCGGAAATGCCCGCGCTGGTCTTTGCGCTTCTGCACGTTGAATCCATGGAACAACTGGACCTTGACGCCGCTTACAAAAGGAGGCACCCAGTTGGCCGCGCTCAATACGGCCCTTGGCCGCAGCGCCACCGCCTGGGCCAGCGTTACCCGGGTCACAGGACCCTCCATGCTGCAACCCGCTGCGGCGCCTTCCAGCCAGGCCGAGACCCGATGGCCGGCTGCGTGCAGCGCGCCTGCCAAAGGCTGCAATATAGGCAGCGCGTAGCGTTCTGTCGCAAACAAGAGGTAGTCGGCCATCGATACATCCTTCCCGAGCGGTCCGGATAGAGGACCTGGCATCAGCGCCTGCATTATCACGTTCAACGAAGCGGACCGCATCGCAGACTGCCTGGCCTCGGTTGCCTTTTGCGACGAGGTGCTGGTGATCGACTCTGGATCGGCTGACGGTACGGCCAGCATCGCCGAGCGACTCGGAGCACGCGTGTTGACGCGTCCATTCGATGGCTACCGCAGCCAGAAAGCGTTCGCCGCCGAACATGCGCGCCATGACTGGATACTCAGCCTGGATGCCGACGAGAGGATCAGCCCGCCATTGCGCGACGCGATCGATGCGGCACGACGGCAAGGTTTCGGAAATGCTGCCGGCTACCGTTTTGCGCGGCTGTCCTGGTACTTCGGCAAGTTCCTGCGCCATGGCAACGCCTATCCCGATCGCGTCCTGCGCCTGTTCGACCGGCGCCGCGGCGGCTGGCAGGGAACCCGCGAAATCCACGAGGCC
>JBBSVH010000189.1:0-3968 GCA_038233685.1 Lysobacterales bacterium
CGTCAGCGAATTGCTCCGCAGCAGCTGACAGTGCACTCGGACAACGGCGCACCGATGAAGGGCGAAACCATGCTGGCCACGATGCAGCGCCTGGGTGTGGCGGCGTCGCGCAGTCGACTGGGGCGCGACAATCATCTTGGCCGGTGGACCGACAAACATGATGGCCGGTGGTGAGGAGTCGCAGGCGGCGTAGCCGCCGTAGACGACGAGCCACCGGCGGCGCCGGTTTGGTCGGGGTTCAGCATGGCGGGCTCAGGTCTCAAGAAGAGGTCGGCCCAGTGCCAGGTATCCGAATCACCGATCAGCAGGTACGTCTCTACATGAATCACCGGAAGAACAAGTCACAGGACCTGGCCGCGGCCAAGGCTGGCATCAGCGCACGTAGCGCGCGCCGCATCGACGCGGCGGTTGTGTTGCCATCGGCAGACCCCTCGCCGCTATTGGCGCTCGCGCGTCGATCCATTCATCGATGTCTGGGACACCGAGATCGTGCCGCTGCTCAAGAGCGCGCCGCAGTTGATGGCCGTCACGTTGCTGCGCAAGCTGCAGGATGATCACCCCGAGCGTTTCTCTGACGGCATGCTGCGCACTCTGCAACGCCACATCCGCCAGTGGCGAGCCCTGCAAGGCCCGTCCAAGGAAGTCTTCTTCCCGCAAGTCTATGCGCCGGGGCACCGCGGCCTGTCGGACTTCACCTCAGTGGGCGAGTTGCTCGTCACGATCGCTGGGGCTGCGTTCGCGCACATCCTGTACCACTTCGTGCTGGCTTTCTCGCGTTGGGAGCATGTCGAAGTGGTCGAGGGCGGGGAGAGCTTCGAGGCGTTATCCAACGGGCTGCAGAACGCCCTGTGGCAGGCCGGCGGTGTTCCCCAGGAGCATCGCACCGACAGTCTGTCGGCAGCGTTCAAGAACCTGACCGAGGAGGATGACTTCACGGTCCGCTACACGTCGCTGCTTGATCATTACGGCATGGCCGCCACGCGCAACAACCGCGGCCTGGGCCACGAGAACGGCAGCGTCGAGTCATCGCACCGCTATCTGAAGGAAGCGCTCGAGCAGGCCTTGCTGCTGCGCGGGCATCGCGACTTCGACGACCGAGCCGCTTACGAGAGCTTCGTGCGCGAGGTCGTGATGCGGCGCAACCGGCGCAACGCGGCGGCCTTCGCCCTCGAGCGTGCGCAGCTGCAAGATCTGCCGATCCGGCGCACCACCGACTTCGTAGAGGAAGAGGCCCGCGTCACGCGTTGCGGTACCTTCACCGTGCGCGCGATTCTCTACAGCGCGCCGTCGCGCTTGATTGGCCACGCCCTGAAGGTCAAGCTCTACAGCGACCGGCTGGACTGCTACCTGTCGGGAGCGCTCGTGCTCACACTGGCGCGCGGCGTACGCTCATCCATCAACGGGCGCGGCCGCGTGATCGACTACCGGCACTTCATCGAGTCGCTCAAGCGCAAGCCCCAGGCCTTCAAGGGCTTGGTGTTCCGTGACGCGCTGTTCCCGCGCGAGGCCTACCGCCGCACCTGGGAGCAGCTCGACAGCAGACTCACCCGGCGCCAGGCGTGCCAGACCATCGTGGCGCTGCTGGAGATGGCCGCCCACGACGGCATGGAGGCGGTACTGGCCCAGCGGCTTGAGGTGCTGCTGGCGATCGGGCAGCTGCCCGACGTGAAGCGGCTTCGCGATGAGTTGGTCCCACGCAAGACGGCGGTGCCTGCGATCACGGTGGAGATACCGCCGGCGAGTCGGTATGACGTGCTGCTGCCGAGCGGGCGAGCCATCATGCTCGAAGAGGTGCCGGCATGAACGCGGCCGCTCACGAGCCCGGCCGCAACGCGTTGATGTTGGGCGAGTTGCGTCTACCCACGATCGGGCGACTCTGGTCGGAATTCGCCGAGCGCTCGGACAAGGAGGGGTGGCCGGCGGGTCGCTTACTGGGCGCGCTGCTCGAGCACGAGCTCGCCGAGCGCGCCATGCGACGCCTCCAACGCCATCGCGACGAGTCGCAACTCGATGCGGCCAAGACGCTGGCCAGCTTCGAGTTCGCCGAGGTGCCGATGTTGTCCAAGGCCCATGTGATGGCGCTGGCCAGCGGCAACGCGTGGATCGACAAGGGGGCCACTTGCCTGATCTTCGGACCGCCCGGGGTCGGCAAGAGCCATTTGGGGTGTGGCATCGGCCACGCGCTGATCGACGCCGGCTACCGGGTGCTGTACATGCGCACCAGCGAACTGGTGCAGCGCCTTCAGGCGGCCCGTCAGGCCCTGCAACTGCCGCAGGCCCTGGCCAGGCTCGACCGGTACGACCTACTGATCCTTGACGACATCTCCTACGTCCGGAAGGATCAAGCCGAAACCAGCGTGTTGTTCGAGCTGATCGCCGAACGCTATGAGCGACGCAGCATCCTCATCACGGCCAACCAACCGTTCTCGGGTTGGACTGACGTGTTCCCCAACCCCGGCATGACGGTGGCCGCGATCGACCGCCTGGTGCACCACTCGACGATCTTCGAGCTGCACAACGTCGAGAGTTACCGGGGCAAAGCAGCCGAGCGCAACCAAAAATCCCAGCGTGAAGCCGAGAAGGCCAGTCGCCGACGTCAATCATCCGGCGACAACGACAAACAACCACAGGAGGCTAATCCATGAACCGCTAACCAACGACATTCATCCCCGTCCAACCGGCCAAGATGAATGTCGTTTTACCGGCCATCCTGATTGACGCTGTCCACGCCTTGACCAGCAGCGCCATGATGTCCGCCTCCCGGTCAGCCACATAGATCTGGCGCACTTCGGGCAGCGCCTGCGCGCGCTCGGCCACGCGCTCGTAGCCCTCGACCCAGCGCAGGCTCTCCTTGAGGCCTGGGCGCTGGCCATCGCCATCCTTGGCCTCGCGCGCCCACATCCAAGCGTCCAGTACGCCCAGCGGCTCACGCGTCGCGCTTACTGCATAAGTCGGATGCAGGTACATCCCGCGCTGGGCTTCATAGCTCAAAGGTCCCAGCCCCGGGGTTTGGCGACCGTTGAAGTCCAGTTCCGTGGTGTCCTGGATGTTGAGTACCACGGCGTGAGCGCGCATGCGCTCCATGCTGCTGGCCCAGTGGGGCTCGAGCACGGCTTGCCAGTCGGTGCGGGGGTTGCTCAAAAAGCGGTAGGCCGCCTGCGTCTCGGCCCAGCCCAGGCAGGCATTGGGGATGCTCTCGGTGGGTTTGCTGGCCAGGCGCTCGGCCAGCACAACCGCGCGGGCGTTGAGGCGCTGATCGCCCAGCTCCAGGGTCTGGAATTCATCTTGCGCCCAACTCATCGCAGGCCTGCTTCCCTATGGAAAAGCGCCTATTGAAGCGTACTGGGGAGTTGTGTGTAATGGGATGCCTTGAAAGACGGCGCGCTGATACTCCGGAAATGTCGGACAGCACGCGGTGAACCGACTGCCGGTGCTCGCAGTCAGCACCTCGATGCAGGGGCCGATGTTGCCGCTGTCGGTCGAATCGAACGTGGCGCAGTATTTAAAAAACAGCTGCCGCGCGCCGCTCGCAAGCAAGGCTGTAGCGCTGGCTTCAAAAAGCGCGCAGGCCTCAGCAACAGGCGCGATGCGCGTTTTCTGCGCAACGATCACTGCCGCGACGTCACCGGTTGATTGCACTGTGTCAGCCGATGTCACCAACAGGGTAGGTACGCCTTCCGCCACAAGCATCGCCGCAAGCTCCAAACCGCCCGTAAGGTCGTCGGCGAGCCCTCCAAGAATCAAGGCTTCAGTCAAATCTACGTACCCGCAAGATCAGCTGCCAGCGACTGCAAGGGTGCCTGCCCAGCCGTCGTGCCAGCATCTACCGGGAGGATGACTCCAGTCACCCACCGGGCCTCGTCGCTCGACAGGTAAGCGACAGCGTATCCAACATCCCAGCCCGATCCCTCCGTCTGCAGCAGGGACCGTTTGCGTCGCACCTCGCGCATTTCAGGAGTCATGCGGCC
>JBBSVH010000190.1:0-3950 GCA_038233685.1 Lysobacterales bacterium
GGCTGGACACTGATGGGGGTCGAAGGTCTGTTGCCGGAGCTGGATTTCTTCGACCACCTGGCAAATCGCCGCTTTCCGGTCACCTGGTGGATCCGGCGCCCGGACCAGATCGACTACATCGCCGAGCCCGACCTGTTCCACGATTTGTTCGGCCACGTGCCGCTGCTGATGAACCCGGTGTTCGCCAACTACATGGAGGCCTACGGCAAGGGCGGGGTCAAGGCGCACGGCATCGGTCCCGAAGCGCTGGTCAACCTGACCCGCCTGTACTGGTACACCGTGGAGTTCGGCCTGATCAACACTCCGCAGGGTCTGCGCATCTACGGCAGCGGCATCGTCTCGTCCAAGGGCGAGTCGCTGTACGCGCTGGAGTCGCCGGCACCAAACCGAATCGGCTTCGACCTGGAGCGGGTGATGCGCACGCGCTACCGCATCGACACCTACCAGAAGACCTATTTCGTGATCGACAGTTTCGAGCAGTTGATGGCCGCGACCGAGCCGGATTTCATCCCGATCTACGCGCGCCAGGCAGCGCGCGAGGCGCTACCGGCGGGCCGCGTGCTGGAAACCGACGAGGTCCATACCCGCGGCACCGGCGAAGGCTGGGCCACCGACGCCGACGCCTGAGTCGAAGGACTTGACGCCCGCTGCGGCGGGCGCAAGGTCAGTGTGTTTCGCCGTCGCCACGACGTCATGCCCCTCGGTGCGCGATCATGGCGCGATGACAAAACACCGCAACGCCGCCGCCCTCGCCCTCGCCCTGCTCTGCTTCATCGTCCCGGCCCAGGCCCAGGACGCCGACGTGGATGCCACTGCCCTGGATCGCATCGTGGTCAACGCCGCCCGCCTGCAGGGCGTCAGCGCCTTCGACACCCCAGCCTCGATCGACATCATCGACCTGCGCGGCGACATCACCACCCCCGGCATCAGCCTGTCCGAGCGGGTCGCTGGCGTGCCCGGGCTGCTGGCGCGTGACCGGCAGAACTTCGCCCAGGACACGCAGCTGTCGATCCGCGGCTTCGGCGCGCGTTCCACCTTTGGCGTGCGCGGCGTGCGCCTGTTTGCCGACGGCATCCCGGCGACGCTGCCGGACGGCCAGGGCCAGCTGTCGCACTTCAGCCTTGCCGCTGGCGATCGCGTGGAAATCATGCGCGGGCCGTTCTCGGCGCTGTACGGCAATTCGTCGGGCGGTGTGGTGCAGATCGTCAGTGCGCGCGGCACCGGCCCTGATCAGGTGCAGCTTGGCGTCACCGGCGCCAGTTACGACGCCAACACCGCCAGCGCCCGGCTCCTTGGCGCGCGTGGACCCGTCGGCTACAACGTCGCCGCCTCGGTGTTCGACACCAACGGCTACCGCCGCCACAGTGCCGCGCGGCGCGAATCGGGCAATGCGAAAGTGAGCTTCGACTTCGGCGGCGATGCCAGCCTCGACCTGCTGTTCAACCATCTGGATCTGGATGCGCAGGATCCGCTTGGCCTCACTCGCGCGCAGGTTGCGCAGGATCCGCGGCAGGCCACCGCAGTCGCGACGCTGTTCAACACCCGCAAGACCGTGCGCCAGGACCAGGGCGGCGCTGTTTTCACACGTGGCTTCGGCGACGGCCATGAACTGCGCGTGCTGGGCCACGCAGGGCGACGCCAGGTGGTGCAGTTCCTGTCGGTGCCGCCCGGCGCGCAGTTCAATCCGCTCAGCTCCGGCGGGGTGATCGACCTGGACAGCGAGTACCGCGGCGTCGATGCGCGCTGGAGCTGGGTGGGCTTCGTTGCGGCGCGTCCCTTCGAGTTCACCGCCGGGGCCAACTACGACCTGCAGGACCAGCGCCGGCGCGGTTACGAGAACTTCATCGGCAGCTCCCTGGGGGTGCGCGGCCGCCTGCGCCGCAACGAAGACAACCAGGTCAGCAACTTTGACCAGTATGCGCAGGCGTGGTGGGAATTCGCGCCGCGCTGGTCGCTGCTGGCCGGCGTGCGCCGCAGCAGCGTCGATTTCCAGGCACGCGATCGCTTCGTCACCCCGACCAATCCCGACGATTCCGGCACGGTGGACTTCAGCCAGACCACTCCGGTAGCGGGCGTGGTGTTCGAGCCCTCGCAGGATCTTCGCGTCTACCTGTCTGCCGGGCGCGGCTTCGAAACGCCTACCTTCAACGAACTCGGCTACCGCGCCGACGGCGGCAGCGGCCCGGCATTCGACCTGCGACCTGCGATCAGCCGCAACGTCGAACTCGGTCTGAAATGGCGCGGCAATGGCGATGCGCGCGTGGCGGCGGCGCTGTTCCGTGCCGACACCGACGACGAGCTGGCGGTGGTGCGCAACGTCGCCGGTCGCAGCAGCTTCCGCAACGTCGGCTCGGCCCGACGCCAGGGACTGGAGGCGTCACTGGACATGCCGCTGGCCGAACAGTGGCGGCTGCAGCTGGCCTACACCTTTCTCGACGCCGAATTTCGCGACCCGTACCTGGTCTGCACGGGTGCGGGCTGCACCGTGCCAACGACGCCAGTGGCCGCCGGTTCGCGCATCCCCGGCGTGGCGCGTCAGCAGCTGTTTGGCCGCGCGCAATGGACCGGGGCGCGCTGGAGTGCGGCCGTCGAAGGCGGCGGTATCGGCGATGTCGTGGTCAACGATATCGGCACCGAATCCGCGCCGGGCTACTTGCTGCTCAACCTGGAAGCGGCACGCACGTGGACCCTTGCCAGCGGCTCGCTGCGCACCTTCGTGCGCGTGGACAACCTGCTCGACAAGGCCTACATCGGCTCGGTGATCGTCAACGAAGGCAACGGCCGCTACTACGAACCCGGACCGGACCGCACCCTGCTGCTGGGCGCGCAGTGGAACTGGTCGCGCTGAGGGCTCGAGCATCCACCGACGCGGCTTTCATCAGCCGCACGGCGGCTATCGTGACTGACTCCGACGAGATGGCAAGCGCTCCAGTGCTAACCGGTTCCCGATTACCGGCGCGCCCCTATCCCTGCGCAGCAAACGTTCCGTGAAACCCCAGCGGGACCGTGTACGGCAGCCACGCCTGTGCCAAGGGGCCGTCTGCCACGCGCTGCGCGTCGAGGATCGCGATGCCGCTGCGTTGCCGCGCGCTGTCCAGCAGCGTGCCGACCAGCCAGCCCTCGTTCGCGCGCGTGCTCCCGGGCCTGGGCACGAACACGTGCTCCTCGGCCAGGATGTCGCGGCCATAGCGATGCACCTGCCGGCCGCCGCGTTCAAGGTCCAGCGCCAGCACCGCGTTGAAGTACGGCGCGCTCGCCTCGCCCTGCGTGGTCGGCATGTACAGCGTCGCCGGGCGGTCGCGCGCGCTGCGCGGATCGAACACCGGGAACTCGATGCCGTCCACGCCGGTATCCTCCCAGCGCGCAATGCCGCGACGCAGGTCCAGGCGCAGTTCCCGCAGCCGACCCTGTCCGCCCTGGCCGTGGCCCTGCCCGTTCATGGCCGCACGCATCGGCGAGCGTGCCTCTTCCGCATCGTCGTGCTGCACCGCGCGCATCACGATCCCGCCATCGCGCTCGAACGCATCACCGAAGTGGTACAGCGCGGCGAAGTCGGCCTCGAACCAGCACGCGCTGCCCGGTGCGTGCTTGGGCACCACCGCCACCCGCAGTGCCTGTTGCTGCTGAAAGCGCAGGCGCTCGAAAAATGCGCCTTCCCCAGCGGCGTATTCGAACGGGATCAGGGTCAGCACCAGATGCCCCTCGGTCATGGCGAAGCTGTGCAGGTAGCCCTGCACCGGCGTCTCCAGCACGTCGGCTGAAAGCAACGTGCCATCGGCGCCGAGGTGCCACACCAGCACGCCGGAGCCGCCCATCAGGGCAATGGCACCGAAGTTCCAGACCGACCCGTCGCGATCGACCAGCGGGTGCGCCGAAAACGGCAGCGACGCCAGGTCCTGCCTCCAGGTCACCGGCCCGATCGTCTGCAGCTGGTCTGGATCGAGTTCAAA
>JBBSVH010000191.1:0-3756 GCA_038233685.1 Lysobacterales bacterium
GAAGTCGATGTTGAGGCTGCGCTCGTGGGCTTCGTCGACGATGATCGTGTCGTAAGCCGAGAGCCAGCGGTCAGAAGCGATCTCGGCCAGCAGGATCCCATCGGTCATGAACTTGATGCGCGTGTCCGGGCCGACCTGGTCGTTGAAGCGCACCTGGAAGCCGACCGCTTCACCAACCTGCGATCCCAGCTCCTCGGCAACGCGCCGGGCCACCGCGCGCGCGGCGATGCGCCGCGGCTGGGTGCAGCCGATCATGCCCGCAGCGCCACGACCCGCGGCCAGGCACAGCTTGGGCAGCTGCGTGGTCTTGCCCGAACCGGTTTCGCCGGCGATCACCACCACCGGGTGCGCGCGGATCAGGGCGACGATCTGGTCGGCCTCGCGCGCGATCGGCAGGCTTTCGTCCAGCGTCACCGCGGGCGTAGAAGCCACCCGAGCAGCAAATCGTGCGCTGGAAAATTCGAGCGCCTGTTCGAACGCGACACGCGCAGCCGCATCGTCAGCATGGGCCTGCCAACGCGACCAGAGACCGTGCAACCGCCCGCGGTCCAGCGTTAGCGCGCCATCGATGGCGCGCCGCGCGGCGGTCAGGTCATAGGGCGCATCAATTGAATCCATCGGAAAAACGACGTGAACCTCGACTTACGCGGCATCGTTTAGGGTGCGTATTGTCGCTGATCCCACCTTAAGGAGCGCCCCCATGTCCAAGACCAAAACTAAAACCAAGCCCGAAAAGAAGGTCACGACCAAGACCAAAAGCGCAGGGCCGAACGCTCCCGCATCTTTTGACGACGCAAACGCGAAGCTTGCGGCGGCCGCACGGACGGCGCCCAACATCGATATCGGCATCAACGTCGGCGACCGCAAGAAGATCGCCGACGGGCTGTCGCGCTTCATGGCCGACAGCTTCACGCTGTATCTGAAGACCCACAACTTCCACTGGAACGTCACTGGTCAGATGTTCAACGCACTGCACAACATGTTCGAGGCGCAATACACCGAGCAGTGGAACGCCCTGGACGAGATTGCCGAACGCATCCGGGCGCTGGGCTTCAATGCCCCGGGCTCCTACCGCGAGTTCATCGCGCTGTCCTCGATCCCGGAAGAGCCTGGCCTGACCGACAGTGCCGACTGGCACGAGATGGTGCGCCAGCTGGTGGTTGGCAACGAGGCCGTGTGCCGCACCGCGCGCACGGCGCTGGACATCGCCGACCAGGCCGATGACGCGCCCACCGAGGACATGCTGACCCAGCGCCTGCAGACCCACGAGAAGTACGCCTGGATGCTGCGCTCGCTGCTCCAGTGATCGGCCACGCGTAGCGCTTTACCGACCCGTTTTCGAGCAGACGCCCGGCCCAGAACCGGGCGTTTTTCGTTGGTCGTGCCGCGGCGCGCTGATACCCTGTTCCCATGCAAGAATCTCCCAGGGAACTGCTGCAGCGCGTGTTCGGCCATGCCGATTTCCGCGGGCCGCAGCAGGCCATCATCGAACACCTCGCCAGCGGCAACGACGCGCTGGTGCTGATGCCCACCGGTGGCGGCAAGTCGCTGTGCTACCAGGTTCCAGCGCTGCTGCGTGAGGGTGTCGGGATCGTCGTGTCGCCGCTGATCGCGCTGATGCAGGACCAGGTCGAGGCGCTGCGCCAGCTTGGTGTGCGCGCCGAGTTCCTGAACTCCACCTTGGATGCGCCCACGGCGGCGCGCATCGAGCAGGAATTGCTGGCTGGAGACCTCGACCTGCTGTACGTGGCTCCGGAGCGGCTGCTGACGGCTCGCTTTTTATCCCTGCTGGACCGCAGCCGCATCGCCCTGTTCGCCATCGACGAAGCCCACTGCGTGTCGCAGTGGGGCCATGATTTCCGCCGCGAATACCGCGAACTGACCATCCTGCACGAGCGCTGGCCGCAGGTGCCGCGCATCGCCCTGACCGCCACTGCCGATCCTCCGACCCAGGTGGAGATCGCCGAACGCCTGCAGCTGGACGCCGCGCACCGGTTCGTCAGCTCCTTCGACCGGCCCAACATCCGCTACACGGTGGTCCAGAAGGACAACGGCAAGCGCCAGCTGCTGGACTTCCTCGGCTCGCACCGTGGCGAAGCGGGGATCGTGTACTGCCTGTCGCGGCGCAAGGTGGAGCAGACCGCCGACTTCCTGGCCGGCGAAGGCTTCAATGCACTGCCCTACCATGCCGGTCTGGACGCAGCGGTGCGCGCGCACAACCAGCGCCGATTCCTGCGCGAGGAAGGCATCGTGATGTGCGCCACCATCGCCTTCGGCATGGGCATCGACAAACCCGACGTGCGCTTCGTGGCCCATGTCGACCTGCCCAAGTCACTGGAAGGGTATTACCAGGAAACCGGCCGCGCCGGCCGCGACGGTGAACCGGCCGAAGCGTGGCTCAGCTACGGGCTGGGCGACATGGTGCTGCTCAAGCAGATGATCGAGCAGTCCGAAGCCGGGGAAGAGCGCAAGCAGCTGGAGCGGCGCAAGCTGGACCAGCTGTTGGGCTACTGCGAATCCATGCAATGCCGGCGTCAGGTGCTGTTGGCCGGATTCGGCGAGGTGTACGTGCCGGTCGGCACGCCCCAGGGTGTCGCCGGGACCGTCTGCGGCAATTGCGACAACTGCCTGCATCCTGCGGCGACATGGGATGCCACGCTCGCCGCGCAGAAGGCATTGAGCTGCGTGTATCGCAGCGGGCAGCGCTTCGGCGCGGCCCACCTGATCGACATCCTGCGCGGGAGTGACGCCGAGAAGGTCAGGCAGTTCGGCCACGACCAGCTCAGCACCTACGGCATTGGCGTCGACATCGATGCCAAGACCTGGCGTGGCGTCTTCCGGCAGCTGGTCGGCGGAGGCTTGCTGGAAGTCGACGCACAGGGTTACGGCGGGCTGCGACTGACCGATGCCAGCCGCGCCGTTCTGG
This sequence comes from Lysobacterales bacterium, assembly GCA_038233685.1. Classification (GTDB taxonomy): domain Bacteria; phylum Pseudomonadota; class Gammaproteobacteria; order Xanthomonadales; family Xanthomonadaceae; genus Pseudoxanthomonas_A. The sequence goes on from JBBSVH010000191.1 coordinate 2,927, forward strand.
GCGGAAAGCAGACGGTGCAGCTGCGCAAGGAGGTGCCGGCGACCAAACGCGCCAGCAGCCGCGACCGCGGGCCGCGCACCGGCGTCCCGGTGCAGCCGGGCGACCTGCCGCTGTTCGGTGCGCTGCGCGAACTGCGCGCGCAGCTTGCCCGCGAGCAGAACGTCCCGGCGTACGTGATCTTCCACGACAGCACCCTGCGCAACATCGCCGAGCGCCGTCCCACGTCCCTGGATGAACTGTCCCAGGTCGGCGGCATCGGCGGCACCAAGCTGGAGCGCTATGGCGAGCAGCTGGTCGAGGCTGTACGGGCCCATGGCTGAGCAGAAAGATGTGAGGTACATACCGGCGTGATCCGCCAGATTCCCGTCAGCACTTTACGGGCGAAAATTCGCCTCGGACAGTGAGGGGATCAAGATCGATCAGCAGCAGAAATGCCGAAACATGCTTGCATGCTGGGCCGTGATGGATTCGAACCGCGCCTCGACAACACCCCCGCGCCGCTGTCTCGAACGCGCCGCAGCGCGCCTGGATGCATGGACCCGAGTGGTTGCTCCTGGACTGGGGTGGTGGGCCGTGATGGATTCGAACCGCGCCTCGACAGCACCTCCAGCGCGCTTGGCTGGCCGATCACCCGCTGTTCGAGTTTTTCCTTGAGGTTCAAGACGGCCTGGATCTGGTAGGAAACCATCTTGCCGACCGGAATGCCCGTCCAGCCGGAAACCACCTCGTCGATCGTCTGTGAATCAACGCAGACTTGCATGAGAGGTTCTTCACCCTGAAGCGCCTTCAATGCGTTGGTCTTCGTTTCAAGCTCGCTCCGAAGCGCGACA
>JBBSVH010000192.1:0-3752 GCA_038233685.1 Lysobacterales bacterium
CGTTGACCCGCTTTGCGCGCTGGTAGATCAGCGCCCGTTGCTGGCGGGAAAACGGCACCTCGGCAATGTCGGACTGGATGAAGTACTGGCGCATCTCCGGTCCGATCGCCTCCAGCCCGTAGCGGAAGTGCGCCAGGATCGGATAGTTGCGCCGCAGCGTGCTCTTGCGTTGGAGGACATCCAGCGTGCCCTGCGCCGTGAGCGCGCCGAAGATCAGCACGCCCCACCACCATTCCAGTTGCCAGCGCGTCAACAGCAGCGACGCCAGCAGCATGCCGATGCTTGCGATATAGAGGGCGAATCTGTTCATCGCCTGAGCATATCAACCAGTCATCCGCGATGCCGGCGCAGGCGGCCCAGGAAACGGCCCTGCCCGGAATTCATGTATCCCGCAGCACGATCGCCGGTGGGACATGCAGGACCGCGCGGGTCGCCCACAGCCCTGCCGCGAGCGCCGCTGCCATCCCGATCCCGCCGCCGGTGGCGGCCATCGCCCAGTCCGGGGTCCACGGCAGGTTGAAGACACGCGTGGCCACGACGCCGGCGAGGACCGACGCCGCGATCGCCGCGACCAATCCCGACAGCAACCCGATGGCCGCGAATTCGGAGGCCTGCGCCAGCCGCAACTGGCGCGTGCGGCCGCCGAGCACACGCATCACTGCGCCCTCCTGCAGGCGCTCGTCCTGGCTGGCGCTGACCGCAGCCAGCAACACCAGCACGCCTGCGGCAAGCGAGAACCAGAACACCACGCGAACAACCGTTGCGACCTGTTCGGCGGTGCTGCGCACCTGCTGCAGGACCGCATCGACGTCGATCACGGAGACATTGGGGAATCGCGCCACCAGCTCGGCGGTGAAGCGCGGCTTGGTTGGCGGCGCATGCACGGCAGTGATGTGGCTGGCCGGGTAACCGCGAAGCGCGGCGGGCGATACCAGCACAAAGAAATTCGGTCGGAAGCTCTCCCAATCGACCTTACGCAGACTGGTGATGCGCCCCTCCAGCACCTGGCCGGCGATGTCGAAGCGGACGCTGTCGCCGACCGACCAGCCCAGCCTGGCGGCAAATTCTTCCTCGACTGACAGCTCCGGGCGTGCCGGTCCTTGCGCGCCCCAGAACTTGCCGGCGACCACGCGGTTGTCCGAGCGCAAGCTGATGGCCGAGGACAGGTTGAACTCGCGCTCGGCCAGTCGCTGGGTACGCACGCCGGCATCGGCGAAATCGCTACTGGCGACAGGCTTGCCATTCAGGGCTAGGTAGCGCGCCCGCACCATCGGATACAACACGGGTGCATCCATGCCTTGCTCCGCCAGGAACGCCGCCACCGGACCGAGCTGGTCGTCCTGCACGTTGATGATGAACCGATTGGGCGCATCGGCCGACAGCGTGCGCTGCCACCGATCAAGCAGGTCGCGCTGTACGAAGGTCAGCAGCAGCAACGCCATCAACCCCAGGCCCAGCGCCGCCACCTGCGCAATACTGGTGGCCGGACGCCGAGCCACGTTTGCCAGACCGTAGCGGAACGGGCCGCGCAGGTGCGATCGCAGCCGCCGCACCGCCACGATCAGCAACCATGCCAGCAAGCCGAGGACCGCAAGCGTGGCGGCGATGCCCACCAGCATCGACAGTCCCAAGGTCGCCGACCCCGCCTTCCACCACAGCAATAATCCAAGTCCGGCAAACCCGGCCGCGCCGACCAGCCAAGCGCTCGGTTCGGTGGGATCGAGATCGCGGCGCAAGACCCGCAGCGCAGGGACCCGGCGCAAGGCCAGCACCGGCGGCGCACCGAACGACAGCAGTACCAGCATTCCCACCGCCAGGCCTTCTGCGGCCGGGCGCCATCCGGCCGGCGGGATCGAGATACCCATTGCACCTTCCAACCAACGTCCCACGCCCCACTGCAACGCGAACGCCAGCGCGATGCCGATGGCGCAGGCCAGCAGTCCGAGCAACACCAGTTCGCCGACGTGAATCACGACCAAGGTGCGTTGGCTGGCGCCCAGGCAGCGCATCACCGCGGCGCCCTGCAGGTGGCGTTCGCTGTGGCGGCGCGCCGCCATCGCCACCGCGACCGCCGCCAGTACCACCGAGACCAATGCCGCAAGGCCCAGGAAACGCCCAGCCCGATCCAGCGCCGAGCGGATCTCCGGGCGTGCGTCGGCCGCGGTTTCGATGCGCATGCCACGCACGTCCGCGTCGCGCGCACGGGTAATAAATCGCTGTACGGCCGCACCTTCCCCCGCCACGACCAACCGATACGCCAGACGACTGCCTTCCTGCACCAACCCGGTGCTGGCAAGGTCGCCCAGCGACACGAAGAGCTTCGGCGCGACATTGAAATAATCGATCCCCGCGTCCGGCTCTTGCAACACCAGCGCGGCGATCCTGAAACGGGACTCGCCCAGCGCCACGATGTCGCCGATATGCGCACCCAGCCGATCCGCACCGGACCTGCTCAACCAGGCCGTGCCCGTTGCAGGAACGCCGGCCGCGGTACGTTCGATGCCATCGCCAGTATCGATGCGGAACACACCACGCAGGGGATATCCGGTACCGAGCGCGCGTACTTGCCCCAAGTCCAGTCGTCCGTTCGCGCCCTCGCCAAGGCGCAGCATGCTGGTCAATTCGCGGGTCTCGCTCACCCGCAGCCCGCCTGCAAGCGCGGCATCCGCCAATGCGGCCGGGAGCGGTTGGTCGCTGCGCAAGATCACGTCGCCACCCAAGAGGCGATTGGCTTCCTGCACCAACGCGCGAGCAGCGCGATCAGTGACGAAACCGACCGCGGTGACCGCGACCACCGCCAGCACCAGCGCCGCCAGCAGGATGCGGATGTCGCCTGATGCCAGGTCACGGCGCAACTGGCGCCAGGCAAGCCTGGCAGCACTCATGCCGGCACCAGACGCCCGCCGTCGAGCCGCAAGGTGCGGCTACAGCGCGAGGCGAGGTGTTCGTCGTGAGTGACCAGCACCAGGGTCGTCCCCTGGCGCGCATTGAGTTCGAACAGCAGCTCGATGATGGCCTGGCCAGTCACGGTATCGAGGTTGCCGGTGGGCTCATCGGCAAACAGCAGCGAGGGCCGCGTGACGAACGCGCGCGCCACCGCGACCCGCTGCTGCTCGCCGCCGGACAACTGGCGCGGATAGTGGCCGAGCCGCTCGCCGAGTCCGACCTGCCGCAGGATGTCGCGCGCAGGCCCTTCGGCATCGTCGTCGCCGCGCAACTCGAGCGGAAGCATCACGTTTTCCAGTGCGGTCAGCGATGGCAATAACTGGAAGTTCTGGAATACGAAGCCGACCTGCTCTCCGCGCACACGCGCCCGGCCGTCTTCGTCCAGCGTCGATAGGGCGTGGCCGTGCAGGATCACGTCGCCGGTACTGGGCGTATCCAAACCGGCCAGCAGCGACAGCAACGTGCTCTTGCCCGAGCCCGACGCCCCGACAATGGCGACGCTGTCCCCTTCCGGAATTTCAAAGGACACGTCCTGCAAGATGGTCAGCGCGCCATCGGGCAGCGGCACGGTCTTGCCCAGGCCGCGCGCGCGCAGTGCTTCGGTGCCCGCGACAGGCGCGGTTGCAGCGGGATCGGTCAAGATGTCGTCCATGCTATCGGCCATTGCGTCCCGCTCCAGGAGGTCACTGATGTTGTCACGGTAGGGCGTCTGCAAGACCTGCGTGCAATGGGCGGCGTGCGTGCTGCTGTCGTTGGCGACCGGCGTCGCGTTCGCACAGGACCCCTCGGCCAGCGCGGTTTCGACA
>JBBSVH010000193.1:0-3732 GCA_038233685.1 Lysobacterales bacterium
CCCGCGCCCCGCCACGCCCGCGGGGCGGCGCCGCGGGGGGGCCGGGCCCCCCCGCCGCCCCGCCGCCGCGCCGCGGCCCCGCCCCCCCGCGCCAGAGGGGTGCGCTCGCCGATCGCCATCGCTTCGCCGGTGTAGCCTTCGAAGCCCGAGGCGGTGATTGCGCAGTCGGCCAGCGGCAGCTGCCACGGCCCGATCATCTGCTCGCGCGCGGTCAGCCCGCCGACGCTGCGATCACCGATGGTGACCAGGAAATTCTTCGCTGCTACGCTGGGATGGGCAAGCACGCGCAACCCGGACGAGCGCAGGTCCAGCGCGTCGGTGTCCAGCGCAGGCCATTGCGGCGGCACAGGACGCTGCGCATTTCGATGCATCTTCGGCGCCTTGCCGAACAGCACGTCCATGGGCAGGTCGATGGCCATGTTCTCTCCTCCCGCGGGGCGAAGGGTTGAGGCCCCATACCCCACCACCAGCCGCTCTTCGGCCGTCGCCACGCCCACCGCCGCATACGGGCAGCGTTCGCGTGCGCAGATGTCGGCAAATTCCTGCAGGCGGTGCTGCTGCACACCCAGAACGTAGCGCTCCTGCGATTCGTTGCACCACAGCTGCATCGGCGACAGCGAGGGATCGTCGCTGGGTATCTTGTCCAGATCGATGATCCCGCCCACGCCCGAGTCATGCAGCAGCTCCGGAATGGCATTGGACAGGCCGCCAGCGCCCACGTCGTGGAACCATCGGATCGGGTTGTCGTGGCCTAGGGCCACGCAGCGATCAATCACCTCCTGGCAGCGGCGCTCCATCTCCGGGTTGTCGCGCTGCACGCTGGCGAAATCCAGGTCTTCGGCGCTGTCGCCGGAGGCCACCGAACTGGCGGCGCCGCCACCCAGGCCGATCAGCATCGCCGGTCCACCGAGTACGATCACCGCATCGCCGGGCTGCAGCGTCTTCTTCTCGACCTGGATGCGGTCGATCGCACCGAGGCCGCCGGCCAGCATGATCGGCTTGTCGTACGCGCGGGTCAGCAATGGCGACTGCAGAAGCTCAAAACTGCGGAAGTAGCCCAGCAGGTTCGGTCGCCCGAATTCGTTGTTGAACGCCGCCGCGCCCAGCGGACCGTCGAGCATGATCTCCAGCGCCGGGGCCATGCGCGGATTGAGTTCACGCGATGGCTCCCAGTCCCGCGGCAGCGTGGGGATGCGCAGGTGGGACACGCTGAAGCCGCACAGGCCGGCCTTGGGCTTGCCGCCGCGTCCGGTCGCGCCTTCATCGCGGATCTCGCCGCCGGCGCCGGTGCTGGCGCCGGGGAACGGCGCGATCGCGGTGGGATGGTTGTGGGTTTCAACCTTGATGCAGAACGCCGACTCCGCTTCGGGCTCACTGCGGTAGGCACCCGTGGCATCGGGCCTGAAGCGGCGGGCGGTGTAGCCTTCCACCACGGCAGCGTTGTCGCTGTATGCCGACAGCGTGTGCTGCGGCGTCTGCGCATGGGTGTGCTTGATCATGCGGAACAGCGAGTGGGCCTGGTCCTTGCCGTCGATAGTCCACGAGGCATTGAAGATCTTGTGCCGGCAGTGCTCTGAATTGGCCTGCGCGAACATCATCAGTTCGACGTCGGACGGGTCGCGGCCCAGCTCGTCAAAACGCAGGCGCAGATAGTCGATTTCGTCCTGCGCCAAGGCCAGGCCCAGCGCCGAATTGGCTGATTCGAGATCGGCCAGCGCTATGCGCTGCAGCTGTCCGCGTGCAGGCGCGACGAACAGCGAAGCGGCCTCCTCCACACTCCCCAGAAGCGACTGGGTCATCGGGTCGTGCAGACGCCGGACCAGCGCCGGATCGTCGTTCCAGCCAAGCACGTCCACGCGCATGCCGCGCTCGACCCGGCTTACCGGCAAGCGGGCACCGCGCAGGAGTTCGGTGGCTTTGCTCGCCCACGGCGACAGGGTGCCGACCCGCGGCACGACGTAACGCGATTCAGTTCCGGGTACTGGTTCGACAGCCTGCCCGGTAGTCTCGAGGATGCGCCGCAGGACCGAAAGATCCGGGTCTGCATCGCCGTCGACCTGCACGAAATACACGTGCCAAGCGCCCGCGATACGCACAGCGGGGTCAATGGTCTGAAGGCTTGATTCAAGCCGCGCGCGGCGGAACTGCGACAGGGCCGGCTGGCCCTCGAGCACGATCATGTCCGAAAAACCGGGAAGAACGGACCGCAGATTGTAAAGCCTGCGCCCCCGGGGGCGCAGGCCGCTACGTCCGGAATGCCCTCAGCGCATGCCCGCCGCTTCGGCCGCGGGCTCGCTGGCCGCAGCGGCTTTGCCTGCCAGCGCGTCCAAGGCCTTGCGCAACTGGTCCGGCGGCAGGTAGCCACCCAGCAACGTGCCATCGGGCGCGTACACCGCAGGCGTGCCGCTGACACCGAGCTTCTGGCCAAGATTGAACTGCATGTCGACCGGAGTGCTCTTGCACTTGCGATCGGGCACCGGTATGCCCTCCTTCGCCTCGGTCAGTGCCTGCTTGCGATCGTCTGCGCACCACACCGAGATCATCTGCTTGTGTACTGGACTGCCCAGGCCACTGCGCGGAAACGCGAGGTACTCGATGGCGATGCCCTGCCGGTTGTATTCCGCGATCTCGCTGTGCAGCTTGCGGCAAAAGCCGCACTCGATATCGGTGAAAACGCTCACCGTGTATTTTGGATTGGCCGGGGCAAACACCACCCGGTCGGCGGTCTTGGCCGTGGCGAGCAATTTGCGCCGATAGCTGGACAGCGCCGGGCTCGACTGGGTGAGCTCGTCCTGGGTGGTCAGGTCCACCAGCGTGCCCTGCATCAGATACTTCCCGTCGTCGCTGACGTAAACGACCTGCCCGCCCACGATGACCTCACGGAAGCCCGGGACTGGCGCCTGGCCGACGTACTCGATCTCGATCTTGGGGTTCAGCTGCTCCAGCGCCTGCCGTGCGCGCTCGTCCGGGGTACCGGAGACGGGGGCGGCGGGAGCGGCGGCGGCGACTGGCCTGACGGCTGGCGCGTCGACCGTGACTCCTGGCTGCGGTGCCTGCGCGCAGGCGGTCAGACTTGCGGTAAACAGCAGCGCGGCAATGCAGAAGGAACGTTTCATCGGGCTGGAAATCCTCATGGCGTCGAGTCACTGGCGTCGGACGGCCACAGCGGCAGCCTACGCAGATCGACTTGGATTTTCGCACACCTCACGGCCGGTGCCCTTAATGGCAGCCACGGGGTCAACCGCGCGGATGGTGCTTGCCATGAAGCTTCTGCAGGTGTTCGCGTGCCACCAAAGTGTAGATCTGGGTGGTGGACAGGGAGCTGTGCCCGAGCAGCATCTGCAGGGCGCGCAGGTCGGCCCCGTGGTTGAGCAGGTGAGTGGCGAAACTGTGGCGCAGACCGTGCGGACTCACCTTGGCCGGGTCGATCCCGGCCAGCGCCGCGTAGCGCTTGACCAGCACCCAGAACTGCTGGCGCGTCAACGGCTCGGCTTTCTCGTCGAGGAACAACCAGGGCACGCTGCGCTTGCCCGAAAGCCTGGGGCGCGAGCGGGCCAGGTACTGCTCCAGCCAGTGCTGCGATTCGTCGCCCAGCGGCACCAGCCGCTCCTTGCTGCCCTTGCCCATGACCCGCAGGACGCCTTGGCGCAGGTTGATCGCGGTCGACGGCAGCCCCACCAGTTCACTGACCCGAAGCCCCGCCGCGTACATCAGCTCCAGCATCGCGCGGTC
>JBBSVH010000194.1:0-3721 GCA_038233685.1 Lysobacterales bacterium
CAGCCTGGATGAGATCGCCGAGCTGCTGCGGCTGGAGGATGGCACCCATTGCGAGGAAGCCAGCAGTCTGGCCGAGCACAAGCTCAAGGACGTGCGCGAGAAAATGGCTGACCTGGCGCGCATGGAGGCCGTGCTGTCTGATTTGGTGTGCGCCTGCCATGCGCGGAAGGGGAACGTTTCCTGCCCGCTGATTGCGTCACTGCAAGGGAAGAAAGAACCGCGCAGTGCGGACGCGGTGTAGCCCGAGGGAACTACGCCTTAGCGTGCTTTATTTTCCGTTTTCTGAGGCGACTCCAACGTCAGAAAAGACCGTGCGGTCGACTTTTGATATTTCGTGCTGTCGCCTTCTGAAAGTGACAGCCGCGCCGCTTAGTCAGAATAGAGTCATCTTTCGCATTTTTGACACATGCCTGCGAAGGTCATAGATTTCAGCCTGACAGAAACGGGGTTTGAGGCACAACGGAACAGAAGGAGCACTTAAGCCGCCTTCAACCAAGGAGACATCGTGCAGGGGCACCGCATCGGCTACGTCCGGGTCAGCAGCTTCGACCAGAACCCGGAACGCCAGCTGGAACAGACACAGGTGAGCAAGGTGTTCACCGACAAGGCATCGGGCAAGGACACCCAGCGCCCCCAGCTCGAAGCGCTGCTGAGCTTCGTCCGCGAAGGCGATACAGTGGTGGTGCACAGCATGGACCGGCTGGCCCGCAACCTCGATGACCTGCGTCGCTTGGTACAGAAGCTGACTCAACGCGGCGTGCGCATCGAGTTCCTGAAGGAGGGCCTGGTGTTCACTGGCGAGGACTCGCCGATGGCCAACCTGATGCTGTCGGTGATGGGGGCCTTCGCTGAGTTCGAGCGCGCCCTGATCCGCGAGCGGCAGCGTGAGGGCATCACCTTGGCCAAGCAGCGTGGCGCGTACCGGGGCCGCAAGAAAGCCCTGTCCGATGAGCAGGCTGCTACCCTGCGGCAGCGAGCGACGGCCGGCGAGCCCAAGGCGCAGCTTGCCCGCGAGTTCAACATCAGCCGGGAAACCCTCTACCAGTACCTCCGCACGGACGACTGACACATGCCGCGTCGCTTGATCCTCTCGGCCACGGAGCGGGGCACCCTGCTCGCGTTGCCAGAAAGCCAGGATGACCTGATCCGCTACTACACCTTCAACGACTCCGACCTGTCGCTGATCCGTCAGCGGCGCGGCGACGCCAACCGCCTCGGCTTCGCCGTGCAACTCTGCCTGCTGCGCTACCCCGGCTATGCGTTGGGCACTGACAGCGAGCTGCCCGAACCGGTCATCCTGTGGGTGGCCAAGCAAGTCCAGACCGATCCGGCGAGTTGGACGAAGTACGGCGAGCGCGATGTGACCCGTCGCGAGCACGCCCAGGAACTGCGCACCTACCTTCAACTGGCCCCGTTCGGCCTGTCCGACTTCCGCGCCCTGGTGCGCGAGCTGACCGAACTGGCCCAGCAGACCGACAAGGGCTTGCTGCTGGCCGGCCAGGCGCTGGAGAGCCTGCGGCAGAAGCGACGCATCCTGCCGGCGTTGAGCGTGATCGACCGGGCTTGCTCGGAGGCCATTGCACGGGCCAATCGGCGGGTCTACCGCGCCCTGGTTGAACCGCTCACGGACTCGCATCGGGCCAAGCTGGACGAGCTGTTGAAGCTCAAGGCCGGCAGCAGCATCACCTGGTTGACCTGGCTGCGCCAGGCACCGCTGAAACCCAACTCTCGGCACATGCTTGAGCACATCGAGCGGCTGAAGACATTTCAGCTGGTGGACTTGCCCGAAGTCCTGGGCCGGCACATCCACCAGAACCGCCTGCTCAAGCTGGCCCGCGAGGGTGGGCAGATGACGCCCAAAGACCTCGGCAAGTTCGAGCCGCAGCGGCGCTATGCGACCCTGGCCGCCGTGGTGCTGGAGAGCACTGCAACCGTGATTGATGAGCTGGTGGATCTGCACGACCGCATCCTAGTCAAGCTGTTCAGCGGCGCGAAGCACAAGCATCAGCAGCAGTTCCAGAAGCAGGGCAAGGCGATCAACGACAAGGTGCGCCTGTACTCCAAGATCGGCCAGGCGCTGCTGGAGGCCAAGGAAGCCGGCAGCGACCCCTATGCCGCCATCGAGGCGGTGATCCCCTGGGACGAGTTCACCGAGAGCGTCAGCGAAGCCGAGCTGCTGGCCCGGCCGGAGGGCTTCGACCACCTGCACCTGGTCGGCGAGAACTTCGCCACCCTGCGCCGCTACACGCCGGCTCTGCTGGAGGTATTGGAGCTGCGCGCCGCCCCGGCCGCGCAGGGCGTGCTGGCAGCCGTGCAGACGCTGCGCGAGATGAACGCCGACAACCTGCGCAAGGTGCCGGCCGATGCTCCCACCGCCTTCATCAAGCCGCGCTGGAAGCCACTGGTGATCACCCCGGAAGGCCTCGACCGGCGCTTCTACGAAATCTGCGCCCTGTCCGAGCTGAAGAACGCCCTGCGCTCCGGCGACATCTGGGTCAAGGGCTCGCGGCAGTTCCGCGACTTCGACGACTACCTGTTGCCGGCCGAGAAGTTCGCCGCGCTCAAGCGGGAACAGGCCCTGCCGCTGGCGATCAACCCGAACAGCGACCAGTATCTGGAAGAGCGCTTGCAGCTGCTGGACGAGCAGTTGGCCACTGTCGCCCGCCTGGCCAAGGACAACGAGCTGCCCGATGCCATCCTCACCGAGTCCGGGTTGAAGATCACCCCGCTGGATGCGGCGGTGCCGGATCGGGCGCAGGCGCTGATCGACCAGACCAGTCAGTTACTGCCGCGCATCAAGATCACCGAACTGCTGATGGACGTGGACGACTGGACGGGCTTCAGCCGCCACTTCACCCACCTGAAGGACGGGGCCGAGGCCAAAGACCGGACGTTGCTGCTGTCCGCGATCCTCGGTGATGCGATCAACCTCGGGCTGACCAAGATGGCCGAGTCGAGCCCCGGTCTGACCTACGCCAAGCTGTCCTGGCTGCAAGCCTGGCACATCCGCGACGAGACCTATTCGGCGGCCCTGGCCGAGCTGGTCAACCACCAGTACCAGCATGCCTTCGCCGCCCACTGGGGCGACGGCACCACCTCATCCTCCGATGGCCAGCGTTTCCGGGCTGGCGGCCGGGGCGAGAGCACCGGACACGTCAACCCGAAGTACGGCAGTGAGCCGGGACGGCTGTTCTACACCCATATCTCCGACCAGTACGCGCCGTTCAGCACCCGCGTGGTGAATGTCGGCGTGCGCGATTCCACCTATGTGCTCGACGGCCTGCTGTACCACGAGTCCGACCTGCGGATCGAGGAGCACTACACCGACACGGCCGGCTTCACCGATCACGTCTTCGCCCTGATGCACCTGCTGGGCTTCCGTTTCGCGCCGCGCATCCGCGACCTCGGCGAAACCAAGCTGTACGTGCCGCAGGGCGTGCAGACCTACCCGACGCTGCGGCCGCTGATCGGCGGCACCCTGAACATCAAGCACGTCCGCGCCCATTGGGACGACATCCTGCGCCTGGCCAGCTCGATCAAACAGGGCACCGTCACTGCCTCGCTGATGCTGCGCAAGCTCGGCAGCTATCCGCGCCAGAACGGCCTGGCCGTGGCCCTGCGCGAGCTGGGCCGGATCGAACGCACGCTGTTCATCCTAGACTGGCTGCAAAGTGTTGAGCTGCGCCGCCGCGTGCATGCCGGCCTGAACAAAGGTGAGGCG
>JBBSVH010000195.1:0-3665 GCA_038233685.1 Lysobacterales bacterium
AGGCGACGAGTGTAACACCGCGGCTCAAGAGGCAATCAGTTTGCAATTAGAAACCCCAGCGTGTATAGTTCGGCCCGCGGGGTGGAGCAGTCTGGCAGCTCGTCGGGCTCATAACCCGAAGGTCGCAGGTTCAAATCCTGCCCCCGCTACCAAGCTTTTCGTCAGGAAAGCCTCCACAAGAGGCTTTTTTGTTGAACAAGGCTCGGGCTTGCGAAAGTAGCTGCTGCTGCTGTCGCACCGGAATCCAGCAGCATCGGACAAGGGGCCCATCGGGCCCTTTGTTGTTTCCGGAAGTTGCTTTTCCACCCTGGGATCCAACGGACAATTTCTATACGTGAGCGACAAGGCACGACAAATCACGCGTTTGCTGTCTCCTACAGTCGAGGCCCTGGGCCTGGAGCTGCTTGGGGCCGAGTACCTGCCGGCACCCGGCAGCGCGACGTTGCGCCTGTACATCGATGTGCCGATGTCCGAACAGGAATCGCGGCTGGTCAACATCGAGGATTGTGAGGCGGTCAGCCGCGAGGTCTCGGCCCAGCTCGACGTCGAGGATCCCATCACCGGCAACTACACCCTTGAAGTTTCTTCTCCTGGCGTGGACCGCCCGCTGTTCACTCTGGAGCAGTTCGCAAGGCACCTGGGCGAATCGGTCAAGGTCGTCCTGCGCCTGCCTCAGGACGGGCGCCGGCGCCTGCAGGGTCCGATGCTGCGCATCGAAGGTGAGAACATCGTCTTCAAGGTCGATGCCGACGAAATGAGCGTGGCCTTCGAGAACATCGACAAGGCGCGGGTGATGCCGGACTGGGTGGCGCTGGGTTTTGCGCCGCAGCCGAAAAAAGCGGGCGTGGCCAAGCCGCTGCCGGCCCCGCCCAATGCAAAACAGGTCGCGGCCAGGAAGGCGGCCGAAGCCAGGAAAACGCCGGCCAGGAAGCCAGCAGGTCGGAAGCCCGGCACCAAGAAGCCGGCCCCAAAAACAACCAATAAACCGGCGGCCAAGCGGCCGCGCGCGGAGTGAACGATGAGTAAGGAACTGTTGCTGGTAGTGGACGCGGTCGCCAACGAGAAGGGCGTGCCGCGCGAAGTGATCTTCGATGCCATCGAGGCGGCGCTGGCTTCGGCTGCGAAAAAGCGCTATCCCGAGCAGGAAGTGCTGACCCGCGTGACCATCGATCACAAGACCGGCGAATACGAAACCTTCAGACGTTGGGAAGTCGTCGCTGACGACGTGGTCATGGAGTCGCCCGACTTCCAGTTGCGGCTCATGGACGCGCTGGACGAAAGCGAAGGCGCCGACGTCGGGGACTTCGTCGAAGAGCAGATCGAGAACCCGGACTTCGGACGCATCGCCGCGCAGGCTGCCAAGCAGGTAATCGTGCAGCGCGTGCGCGAGGCCGAGCGCGCTCAGGTCGTCGACGCCTGGAAGGACCGTATCGGCGAGCTGGTGACCGGCATCGTCAAGCGCGCCGAGCGCGGCAACATCTTCGTGGACCTGGGCGGCAATGCGGAAGCCTTCATTCCCAAGGACAAGGGCATCCCGCGCGACGTGCTGCGTGCTGGCGACCGCGTGCGCGGCTACCTGTTCGACGTGCGCCACGAGCCCCGCGGCCCGCAGCTGTTCATCAGCCGCGCCGCACCTGAATTCATGATGGAACTGTTCAAGCTCGAGGTGCCGGAAGTGGGCCAGGGCCTGGTCGAGATCAAGGCCTGCGCACGCGACCCCGGCGACCGGGCCAAGATCGCTGTCATTGCCTACGACACCCGGACCGATCCCATCGGTGCCTGCATCGGCATGCGCGGCTCGCGCGTCCAGGCGGTCTCCAACGAGCTCAACGGTGAGCGCGTGGACATCGTGCTGTGGAACGACAGTGCGGCGAACTTCGTCATCAACGCGATGGCGCCGGCCGAAGTGCAGTCGATCATCGTCGATGAAGAAAAGCACTCGATGGATCTGGCGGTAGCCGAAGACCGGCTGGCCCAGGCCATTGGCAAGGGCGGCCAGAACGTGCGCCTGGCCAGCCGGTTGACAGGTTGGCAGTTGAACGTAATGACCCAGGACCAGGTGTCGGCCAAGTCGGAGGCCGAGCAGGCCGTGGCGCGGCAGCTGTTCGTGGACAAGCTGGAAGTGGACGAGGAGATCGCCACCATCCTGGTTGCCGAGGGCTTCAACTCGGTCGAGGAAATCGCCTACGTACCGGTCGGCGAGCTGCTGGCGGTGGAAGGTTTCGACGAGGACATCGTCGAGGAGCTGCGAGCCCGCGCCCGCGATGCGCTGCTCAACGAGGCCCTGGCCGAGGAAGAGAGCCTGGGTGACAGCCAGCCGGCCGAAGACCTGCTGGAGCTGGAGGGCATGGACGAGGCAACCGCGTTCGCGCTGGCCTCGCACGGAGTGACTACCAGTGAGGAACTGTCCGACCTGGCGGCTGACGAGGTGGTCGAATTCGGCATTGAAGGACTGGACGAGACCCGCGCCGCGGCGCTGATCCTGTCCGCACGTGCCGAGGAGATTGCCCGTCTCGAGCGTGGCGAATGATCGCCACGCGCACCCGCCTGGAATGCGGCGAATGAGCATGCGATGAACCCCGCCCCGCACCATAGGGGGCTAGAATCCGCGTTCCCTTCGCGTTAGGCGGGGGGCGCAAACGAAGGTCACAGGATCCGAATGACGCAGCAAACCACCATCCGAAAGCTTGCCGCACTGGTCAACACGCCGGTCGAGAAACTGCTTGAGCAGCTGGCCGAGGCCGGCATGAGCTTCAGTGGCCCCGACCAGGAAGTGACCAGCACCGAGAAGATGAAGCTTCTCGGCTTCCTGCGCCGCACCCACGGCAAGGCCGAGGCGCCTGCCGACGATGCGGAAGGTCCCAAGAAGATCACGCTGAACCGCCGCAAGGTCCAGGAGGTCACGGTAGCCGCAGGCCGCACCAAGACCACGGTGAATGTGGAGGTCCGCCAGAAGCGCACTTACATCAAGTCCGACGATCCTGGCGCGCCGGTCACCGACGAGCGCGCCGATGCGCTGCGCAAGCTGGAGGAATCCAAGCAGCGCAACCTGGAAGAGCAGCAGCGTCTGGCCGAAGGCGACAAGAAGCGTGCCGACGAGCGTGATCGCGTCCGCAGGGAAGAGGAAGCGGCCAAGCTCAAGCTCGAAGCCGAGCGCGTGCAGGCCGATGTCGAAGCCGTTGCCGCCGCTACCGGCGCGACGCCCGCCGACGAGGAAGCCACCACCGCACGTCCTGCCAAAGCGGGTGGGCACCATGTTCCCAAGCCGCCGGTTCGCAAGGATCCGCCGCGTACCGACGATCGCGGTACCACTGCGGCCAAGCACAAGACCCGCGGTTCGCACGCCATGGTGGCCGGCGTCGAGGACGACGACTCCACCCAGCGCTTCGCAGGTCAGCTGCATTTGTCTGCAGCCGACCGCGCGCGTCGTACGACCACTCGCGGCAAGCCCAAGCCGCGTCGCCATCTGGAGCAGTCCCGCGGCGGCACCGGCACCCACGGGTTCGAGCGCCCCACCGCGCCGATCGTGCGTGAGGTGAGCATTGGCGAGACCATCACCGTTGCCGACCTGGCGCAGAAGCTTGCCCTCAAGGGCGGTGACGTGGTCAAGGCGCTGTTCAAGATGGGGGTCATGGCGACCATCACCCAGAGCATCGACCACGACA
>JBBSVH010000196.1:0-3610 GCA_038233685.1 Lysobacterales bacterium
AAAAAGGGCAGAAAAAGTGGGCGGCTTCATTTACTGACCTGAGACAAACTGCGTGCAAACACCTACCGGTGGTGATCGAAAAACCTAAGCGGGTCGCTCCAGGGAAATGAACCTGACCCAATTTCGCACACCATCTTGCAAGTTCGCGTCAACCCGACTCTCTCCTGCGCGTTCTCGAGTAACCCGGCGCACAGCTGGAAAGGAGAGTGAACGATGAGTAGAGGCAGCCTTTCGTACCTGATCTCCGCACTGCTCGTTGTGTCGATTTCGCTGATCGTGGACGGCGCCGTCGCCGCACGCACGGGCGACACGCGCAGCTCGGCGCCGCCCAAGCCCACGCTGCATCGGGAGACATCAGTGGCCGTGCCTGCCACTGGCGCGGTCTGGCGGAACGCCTTGTCCACCACGCGGCCGTTCGTGGATGACGCGTCATCCAGATGGTCGCGCCTCCCGCATCGCTATTCGGATCCGGAAGGGAAAACAGTGTCCAGGCGTTTCCACCGCCAAGGCGGCATCGGGAGGCCACGCGCGTCGTCATCGCCGGCGACCGGCGCGAGTGGGGCGCAGCTGCCACCGGTGCGGATGAACGGAGCGCAGCCTTTGCTGCCGCCGCACGCCGTAGCGCGGCCGTTGCCGGGCTGGCACGAGGGCACTCTGTCTCATGGCGGACAGGAACGCGTCTACCGGTTCTATGTGCCTGGACAGCTGGTCGAAGGACTTTCGCCTCTCCTGCTACTCCACGGCGGGACGCAGGGAATGGACGAGCTGTTCTACCCCAATGCAGGTGGCACCCAGGCATGGCCGGAAATAGCGGAAAGCAACGGCTTCCTGCTTCTTGTACCCAACGGAATCGACGTGGACAGCGGCAGTCCCCGCGGCAACAACCAGAACTGGAACGACTGCCGCAGCCCACAGGCGGGTGCGGTCACCGGGTCTACGGCGGACGACGTCGGATTCCTGATGGCGCTGGTGGACTGGGCCGCCCGAAGCTTCCCGGTTTCGGGACGGCTGCGCGTCACCGGGTCCTCCAACGGGGGCCTGATGGCCTACCGACTTGCTACCGAGCGCCCCGAGCGTATCGCCGGTGTCGCCGCCTTCGTTGCTAATCTCCCCGCAGGAGGGGAGTGCGCAGATCCCGTGCATCCCGTACCGATCCTCATCGTCAACGGGACGTCCGACCCCATCATGCCGTACGCAGGCGGGCAGGCCGGCGACCGGGGCGAGGTGCGTTCGGCCGAAGCCACGCGCGATGCCTGGCTCGCCGCCAACGGTGCGGATGGCTTGCAACCGCAGGTGCGAACGCTCCCGGACCTCGACACCGTCGACGCAAGCATCGTCGTCTGCGAGACCTATTCGCCAAGCGGATCGGGAGCCGCGGTCGAGTACTGCCGGGTCGAGGGCGGTGGCCACACGATGCCCTCCATCGCATACCAGCTTCCCCGCTGGCTCGAGCAGATCGTCGGCCGCCAGAACCACGACGTGGAAGGCGCACGCCTTGCGTGGTCTTTCCTGAGCCGCATGAACTAAAGGGTGCGGAGGTCGTTGAACAGACTTCGGATTTTCATCCGCAAGCCTTTGCGGCTTGCGGCTGAGATTGCGGACAATGGCGTCAGGATGTGCAGCGTTGCGTGCGAGGATCGAAGGCTTGGACGCGAATCACATAGGGCGGCGGTAGGATGTTCAAGCGTCGCTGGTACGGCCAGGAGCACCGGGTGCGTTCTGCTTGCCCGGGTGACGAACATCGTCGACATGTTGATCAGCACGATTACCGCGCTGCGGGACTGCGGCAGCATCACTACGGCCACGCGGTAGGACGGCACGGCGCCGCCATGCCACAGGGACGGGACGCCCCCAGTCGTGCCTTCGCGCCAGCCCATTGCGTACGAAAAATACTCCGACTTGCCGACCCCGCGATGCATGAGCGCGCGCGATGGGTCGCTGAGGATCGGCGGACCTTCACCGAGCTGCCACAACACGAACCTGGCCATATCGTCGGCGGAGACCACCATCGAGGCGGTAGGCAGGCGGCCTGGCTCCCAGCGGTAGGTGGAGGGTCCTGGCAGTCCCACCAGAGGTTGTGTCCCGGAGCCGCATGCTCCGCGCCGCTCGTGGAACTCGATGTCATCTGCAGCGGGTCGAGCACGTGGCCCTGCACGTAGTCTCCGAAAGGCTGCCCGCTGACGACTTCGACGATACGTCCCAGCAGCTGATAGTTGGGGCTGGAATACGCGTGGGTCTTGCCCGGCGTTGTAACCAGCTGCACTTCTTGCAACGCCGCCACGTGCTCGGCCAGCGATGCGTTCTGGGTGCCGGCTCATGGAGCGTTGGCGGGCAGCCCACTGGTCTGGTTCAGCAGGTGGCGCACGGTCACGGCGCCCATTTGCGGGTCATCGAACTTCGTGCCGGGCAGGTAGCGCCCCATGGGTGCGTCGAGTTCGATTTTTCCCGCTTCGACCAGAGACATGACAGCGGTTGCGGTGAACGCCTTGCTGAGCGAGCCGATGATGATCGGCTGTGGAGGCTCGAGCTCACCGAATCCGCGGCGGTGCACGACCTTGCCCTCCCGGATCACCACCAGTGCCAGGCCGGGCACCAGATGATCTGCCATCTTCGCCTGCACATAGCGGTCCACCTCCGGCATCGTGGAGGCCACGGCGAAGGGCGACACGAGCAACAGCAGCAGTATCCGCAGTGACTTCATGGATCGAGGTTCCGGGAGGATACGTAGTGCTGATTGGACCTCGCTCCCGGGATCCTGGCAACGGTCCAGAGACAGGGGTCAGGTTGATTCATCCGATGAATACGCCAAGCCAGCAGATCGGCGCGGCCCTGCGAAAAATCCAATAGGAGCGAACCAGCGGGCGCATGGGTGATCAAGCGGTCTGCATTCCCTTCGTCTCGTGCCGGCCCGCCATGGGTCCCCGGGTTCACTCCCGATCGCCTTCCACGCTATCTTGCCCCCGTGCAATCGTCCCTCGCTCAATTCCTGCGTCGTTCCGCCGCCATGGCCGCGGTCATGGCCCTTTCCGTGGCCGGTGCCGTGCTGATCGGCTGCAGCGCCAATTCCGGTCGCAGCGCCGATGACGTGCACGCCGTGTTGCTACGTAAGCTGCCTACGCGCCTGGAGGACCGGGAAGGCTGGGCACGCGACGTGCAGACGGCGTTCTCGGCGCTGCGGCTGGCGCCGAGCGATAGCAATCTGTGCGCGGTGCTGGCGGTGGTGGAGCAGGAGTCGACCTATCGCGCCGATCCGCCGGTGCCGGGTCTCGGGCGGATTGCGGTGGTGGAAATCAAGCGACGTGCGGCCGCGCGGCATGTCCCCGCGTTCGCCGTGGACGCCGCGCTCGGCCTGGCGTCGCCGGACGGGCGCACGTATGCGCAACGGATCGCCGTGCTGCAAACCGAACGCCAGTTGAGCGAGCTTTACGAAGAGATGATCGCGCGGTTGCCGCTGGGCAGCGGACGCATGCTCGCCAGTCTCAACCCGGTGCGGACCGCCGGGCCCATGCAGGTCTCGATCGACTTCGCCGAACGCCACGCGCGTGGCTATCCGTATACGCCCACCGGCTCGATGCGCCATGAGGTGTTCACCCGTCGCGGTGGCCTGTAC
>JBBSVH010000197.1:0-3600 GCA_038233685.1 Lysobacterales bacterium
CAATTCTAACCACTGACCACGCGGCCGCCATGAACGCGGCGCCGCGTCATCCATCGACTCCAAAAAAAGGCCCGGACATGCCGGGCCTCCAGTCACGTGTCGAAGACCACGCGCGTTACCAGATCACCACCTGCTGGTCGCCGGTGCGGACCATGGCGTCACCGGCCTTGCACGAGAACGCGGTGGCGAACGCGGGCATGTTCGATGGGGCGCCGATTGCGCGGAAATTGGCCGGTGCGTGGGGGTCTGTCTTCAGGCGCACGGCCAGGTTCTCCGGGGTGAAATTGCGGCGCCAGACGGTGGCCCAGTTGAGGAAGAAGCGCTGGTCGCGGCTCAGGCCGTCGGTCATCGGGTCGGACGTGGCTTCAGTGGCTTTCTTCATCGCGTCGTAGGCCGTGGCCAGGCCGCCCAGGTCGGCGATGTTCTCGCCCAAGGTGAGCTTGCCGCTGATCTGGCCGCCGGCGTCGGTCTTGTAGCCGTCGAACTGGTTGACGAGCCTGCCCGTTCCGGCCTCGAACGCCTTCTTGTCGGCCGGGGTCCACCATTCCTCGAAGTTGCCGGTGGGCCCGAAGCGCGCGCCCTGGTCGTCGTATCCGTGGCTCATTTCGTGGCCGATCACCGCGCCGATGCCGCCGTAGTTCATTTCATCGGTGGCGTTGGCGTCGAAGAACGGCGGCTGCAGGATGGCCGCCGGGAATACGATCTCGTTCTGCTGCGGGTTGTAGTAGGCGTTGACGGTCTGCGGGCTCATGCCCCATTCGGTCTTGTCCACCGGCTTGCCGATCTTGGATAGGTTCCACTTGTAGTTGAACTCGTTGGCGGCCATCACGTTGCCGATGTAGCTGTCGCGCCCGGTGTCCAGGCCGGACCATTCACGCCACTTGTCCGGGTAGCCGATTTTCGGGGTGAAGGTTTCCCACTTGGCGATGGCCTTCTGCTTGGTCTCGTCGCTCATCCAGGCCAGGTTCTCGATGCGGCCCTTCAGCGCGGTGCGCAGGTTGCCCACCAGCGCTTCCATCTTGGCCTTGGACTCGGCCGGGAAGGCGACCTTCACGTACATCTGGCCGAGCGCTTCGCCGGCCTGGCCTTCGATGGTGTCGAGCACGCGCTTGTAGCGCTGCTTGATTTCCTTCTGCCCGTTGAGGATCTTGCCGTTGAAGTTGTAGTTCTCATCAACGAAGGCCTGGCTCAGGAACGGCGAGGCACCATCGACGGCGTGGAAGCGCAGGTAGCTGCGCCAGGTGGCCGGCGCGGTGTCGCCCAGCATCTTGCTCACTTCCTGGTGGAAGGCCGGAATGGCCAGGGAGAATTTGCCGGTGGTGGCCACGCCCTGCGCCTTGAAGAATTCGGTCCACGAAAAATTCGGGGTCAGCTGGTCGGCCTCGGCAACCGACATCGGGTTGTAGGCCAGTTCGGCGTCGCGGGACAGTTCGGTGCTGGTCTTGGATACCTTGGCCAGGCGCGTTTCGAACGCGATCACGGCCTTGGCCTGCTCGACGGCGTCGGCCGCGGGTACGCCGGAAAGCTCCAGCACCTTGGCGATGTGCGCCTGGTAGGCCTCAAGCTTGTCCTTGTTGTCGGCGCTGGTGTAGTACTCCGGATCAGGCAGGCCCAGGCCGCCCTGGAACGCGTAGGCGATGTTGGTCGAGGAGTCCTTGAAGTCCGGGCTTGCGCCGAAGCCGAAGAGGCTGTTCTGGCCCTTGGCCGCGCTGCTGCGCAGGTAGGCGACGATCGCGTCCTTGTCCTGCAGAGACTCGATGGCGGCCAGTTCCGGCTTGATCGGGTCGATGCCCTGGGCATTGACCTTGGCTTCGTCCATGCCGGTGGCCCAGAGGTCACCGACGATCTTTTCGACGCCGGTGGCGTTCTGGTCGGCGGCGGCCTGTTCGGCCAGCTGCTTCTGCACGGCGATGGAGCGCTCTCCCAGGACCTCGAACGAACCCCAACTGGCGCGGTCGCCCGGAATGGCGTTGGCGGCCAGCCATTTGCCGTTGGCATAGGCGCCAAAGTCGGCGCAGGCGTTCTTGCTGGTGTCCAGGTCGGCCACCATGAAGCGGTTCATGGGCGGCAGCTTGGACTCGTCCAGGGTCAGCGCAGGCGCTGCGGGCGCGTCGGCAACGACAACCGGGGCGGAGGCTTCTTCGGCGGGCTTGCAGCCAGCGAGCGCGGCGCTCACGGCCAGCGAGAGAAACAGGATCTTGGGATTGCGGCTCACGGACTACTCCGGCCCTGGTAAGGGCGTCAGGTGAAAGAAGCCCCAGTCAGGGGCCTGCGGACTGTACCGGCATGGCACGGCGGGCGAGGGTGCAATAGGTCATGCCAGTAATCGACAGGAGACGGCGCGGGCGCCGCCGTTCAGGGATCTACCAGCTGCGTCCGGCCATCTCGCCAAAGCTGGACGTGCGATTGCCGCCGCCGAGTCCGGCCCGGGCTCGGGCAGCATCGGCTCGGGCCACCAGGTCCTCGCTGCCCATCGGGTCCTTGCCGAGCATGGTGTGCATGCCGATGCTCGCAGTCAGCGCCTGACGCGCAGGAGTGACCGGGCCCTCGGCCATCGCTGCATTGGCAAGGTCCACGTGGATGGTCGTGGCGATGGCCGCCGCGGCCTGGATGGTGGTTTCGGGCAGGAGAATGGCGAAGCGCCCGCCGGACAGGCGGGCCACGGTGTCGCGAGGCCGCCGGGCGCGGCTGCGCAGATTGTCCGCCAGCCTGCGAACCATGGCGTCGGTCACCTTCCGGTCATGCAGCTTCTCGGCCTCGCGAAACTGGTCGAGCTCGATCAGCAGCAGCGACAGCGGCTGCCCGCTTCGCCGCGCCGAGCGCACTTCGTGCAGTACGCTTTCGGTGAACATCTGGCCGTTGGCCAGACCGGTCAGCGGGTCGATCAATTCTGCCCGGCGCACTTTGCGCAGTCGCCGCGCCGCCCACACAGCGCCTGCCAGCGACAGGAGCAGGATGGCTGCGCCGGGCGCGAACCAGACCTGTGTCCCGACCAGCAGCAGCCAGCTCAGGACCGGCGCTGCGGCCAGCGAGATGAGCAGGGTGCGCCCGAACGAGCGCAGGCGGGGCAGACCGGTCAGCAACAGCGGCAGCAGCACCAGCAGGACGCTGAGCGCGATCTGCGCGGGGAGCGATACAGGCACGATTGCGCGGGACTGCACCAGCGCATCCAGTGCGCGCAGCTGGAATTGCGCGGAGGTGGACGGGTCCTGGTCGCGCGCCGGGTCGCCGGTTGCCGGCCCCAGGCCTGCCACCACGGGCGACACCACGATCCAGTTCCCGCGCAGGCTGGCCTCTGGCACCCGGCCGTCCAGCACCGCGGCGTAGGAAAAATGCGGGTACCCGTCGCGCCCCCGGTCCGGCGGCAGCATGACCTTTCCGGTTCGCTGCCAGGACCCGGTACTGGATGTGGATTGCCCGGCGAAAGGTTCGGTAAATTCGCCAGTCGTGGCCTCGGGGAGGCTGTCCAGCTGCTGCATCGCAAGGGCCATCGCCGGCCAGCGCGGCGTGCCCACGCCGGCATGCAGGAACAGACTGCGGGTCTTGCCATCCTGGTCCGGACTCTGGTCCACATGGCCAAGCGCGGCGGCCCGGGCGGCG
>JBBSVH010000198.1:0-3535 GCA_038233685.1 Lysobacterales bacterium
CATCTCAGTTATTACGAAGCCGACGCATTCGCGCGCTGGGCCGGTGCGCGCTTGCCCACCGAAGCAGAGTGGGAGCAGGCGGCTGCCGGCACCACGGTCGAGGGCAATTTCGCCGACGACGGCGTCCTGCATCCGCAGTCTGCAGCGGGCGACACCGGCCTGTGCCAGCTGTTCGGCGACGTCTGGGAATGGACCAGCACCGCCTACACCTCCCATCCCGGATTCCGGCCGCTGCCTGGTTCGCTGGGTGAGTACAACGGCAAGTTCATGTGCGGCCAGTGGGTGCTGCGTGGCGGCAGCTGCGCGACACCGCGCGACCACGTGCGCGCCAGCTATCGCAACTTCTTCCAACCTCCTGCCCGATGGCAGTTTTCCGGGCTGCGCCTGGCGAAGGATCCTGCATGAACGCCGTCGTCGCCCACGCCCACGCCGCACTCACCGATTTCCGCCCGCAGCCCGACGACATCCTCGGCGATGCCCTGGCCGGGCTGTCGGCCAGCCCCAAGCGGCTGCCGTCGAAGTATTTCTACGACGCGCACGGCTCGCGGCTGTTCGAGGACATCACCCATCAGCCCGAGTACTACCTGACGCGCGTGGAGCAGGCGCTGCTCGACTCGCGCATGGACGACATTGCCGCGGCGATCGGACACGGCGCGCACGTGGTCGAGTACGGCAGCGGCAGCGGCCGCAAGACCCTGCAGCTGCTCGAAGGCCTGCGCGACCCGGTGGCCTACACGCCCATCGAGATCTCGCCCAGCATGCTGCTGGCCAGCACCGAGCGGCTTGCGATCGCCTTTCCGCACATCGAGATGCTGCCCGTGTGCGCCGACTTCACCAAGCCAGTGGAACTGCCTCCTCCGCAGCGCCCACCGCGCCACAAGCTGGTGTTCTTTCCCGGCTCGACCCTGGGCAACTTCACCCACGACGAGGCCGTACAGATCCTGATCGCGATGCGCCAGACCGCCGGTCCGCGAGGGCAGGCGCTGATCGGCATCGATCTGGAGAAGGACACCGCGCTGCTGGAGGCCGCCTACAACGACGCCGCCGGAGTCACCGCCGCGTTCACTCTGAACCTGCTGACGCGGCTCAACCGCGAGATCGGCAGCGACTTCGATCTCGATGGATTCAGGCACCACGCCGTGTACTCGCATGAACGCGGGCGCATCGAAACCTTCCTGGTCAGCCAGCGCGAGCAGGACGTGCACCTGGACGGTCGCAGCTTCCACTTCACGGATGGCGAGGCCATGGCGGTCGAGTACAGCCACAAGTACACCGACGATGGATTCGCCGCGCTGGTGGCGGAGGCCGGACTCAAGGTGGTCGACCGCTGGAACGACCCGCAGGACTGGTTCGGCCTGCGCCTGCTGCAGCCGGTCGGGAGCTGACTCATGTCCAAAGACACGCAAGCGCAACCAACGCCGCCCACCTCGCCGCCGCCGGCGAAGTACGACGACCTGCGCGCCCTGTTCCTCAACTGCACGCTCAAGCGTAGCGGCGAGGTCTCGCATACCGAGCGCCTGATACATGTTGCCGCCGAGGTGATGCGCGCGCAGTCGGTCCATGTCGAGGTGGTGCGACCGGTGGACCTGGAGCTGGCCCCTGGCGTGCAGCCGGACATGCGCGAGCACGGCTTCGACCACGACGACTGGCCGGCCCTGTGCGAGAAGGTGATGGCCGCCGACATCCTGGTGCTGTGCACGCCGATCTGGCTGGGCGAGGAAAGTTCGGTATGCCGGCGGGTGATCGAACGCCTGTATGCCGAGTCGTCCAAGCTCAACGAGGCCGGTCAATACGCCTATTACGGCCGCGCCGGCGGCTGCCTGGTCACCGGCAACGAGGACGGCATCAAGCACTGCGCCATGAGCCTGCTGTACGCCCTGCAGCATCTGGGCTTCAGCATTCCGCCGCAGGCCGATGCCGGCTGGATCGGCGAGGCGGGCCCGGGCCCCTCGTACGGCGACGATGGTGCCGGGTATGGCAACGATTTCACCCAGCGCAACACCACCTTCATGGCGTGGAACCTGCTGCACATGGCGCGACTGCTGAAGGACGCCGGCGGTTTCCCCGCGCACGGCAACCAGCGCAGTCTGTGGGACGCCGGGTGCCGCTTCGACCATCCCAATCCCGAGTACCGCTAAGCCGGTCCAGGCATGCCGCCGCGGTCCAGGCGAAGGGCGTGTGGCGTCTGTCTCATAAGCACGTGCGGCCAGCACCATGAGTCGCCGTCAGGCTGTCAGCGAGATCCATTGCACTGCCAGCCGCCGTTGCCACGGCAACTCGCGAGGTGACTGCCCGCCGCCTGCTGCCGACCGTTGTTTTGCCAGGTGGCAGACGCGGGACCAAGTGCGAAGCCCCACGCGCAACTGCGAAATGTTCCGTCGCCGGTGTCGTCGTGGCGTGAAGGCATCGGGCCGTCGCGCAACGATCACATAAAGCGCACGCGCACTTAACCGGGGATCACGCACCTTCGATGTCAAGCGCTCGGCTCATTGCGGTGTAACCAGATTCCTTGAGCAGGGATGCCACCCCCAACTACGCAAGGACATGAAGATGATTGATGAAAAGACTGGTAATGACATGAACCCCGATCCGATCACCGGTGCACCGGGTTCGCATCCGGTTGGCGTGGGTGTCGGCGGCATTGCAGGCGGCGCCGCAGGCGGTGCGCTGGCCGGGACGATCTTCGGCCCTATCGGTACGCTGATTGGCGCGGCGGTGGGCGTGGTGGCCGGCGCGGCGGCGGGCAAGGGCGTGGCCGAACGGGTCGATCCCACTGGCGAGATGGAGTACTGGCGGGATGAGCACAGGAACCGCGACTACGTCGAGGGCGATCGCGACTTCGACAAGGACTACGCGCCGGCTTACGGGTATGGCCTGCAGGCACGCGAGAAGCACGCAGGCCGCACCTGGGATGACAGCGAAAAAGACCTGCAGCAGAACTGGGACAACTCGCGCGGTGATTCGACGCTTGACTGGAACCAGGCACGCGACGCGGCCCGTGATTCCTGGGACCGTGCAGATAGCACCTACAGGACCTACGAGGAAAGCGACAACTACTTCAGCTCGCGTTTCGACCAGGCCCCATATCGCCGCGATGACGACACCTTCGACGACTACCGTCCGGCGTATCGCTATGGCACCTTGTGTCGTGCCCGCCATGGCGAGCGTGACTGGGACGACAGGATGGAAAGCGAGCTGAAGGAAGGTTGGGAGAAGACCAAGGGTACTTCGCGCCTGACCTGGGAGCGGGCCAAGGAAGCGGTCAAGGATGCCTTCAACATGCACGACGACTACAGCACCAAGCCTTACAACCGCGGACGCTGAGTCAGCCCCGGTCTTTCGGTGTAAATATTGCCGCAAGCAGTTCGAGGAGCCCCGCCATGGCGGGGCTTCTTCGTTTTGCTTCGCTGAACTGCGTCATCGCAGGTTGCAGGGCGGCCTCCGATACTCGGTCATCTCGATACCGAACCAAGGATGTCCCCATGCAGGTCCGCACCGGAACATTTGCACTTTTCCTGGCCATGGCGACGGCCAC
>JBBSVH010000199.1:0-3528 GCA_038233685.1 Lysobacterales bacterium
CAAGGCTAGAGGGGTGTGCCGGGAGAGGGCATCGTACCTTCGTACAGTGGGGTGTTGCGCCTGCACTGCGGATACTCGCGGCCACTTGCCGTTCGGCTCGAGCCGAGGAGTCATGGATGTCGTTCCTGATCGTGCTCGCTGCGCTGTGCTTCCTGATGTTCGTCGCCTACCGCGGCTACAGCGTCATCCTGTTTGCACCCGTCGCTGCGCTGGGCGCGGTGTTGCTCACCGATCCGTCGCTGGTCGCGCCAATGTTCACCGGCCTGTTCATGGACAAGATGGTCGGCTTCCTGAAACTTTACTTCCCGGTGTTCCTGCTGGGCGCGATATTCGGCAAGGTCATCGAACTCTCCGGCTTCTCGAAGTCGATCGTTGCCGCGACAATCCGACTGTTCGGCGCGCAGCGCGCGATGCTGTCGATCGTCACGGTGAGCGCCGTGCTGACCTACGGTGGCGTCTCCCTGTTCGTGGTCGTGTTCGCGGTGTATCCGTTCGCGGCGGAAATCTTCCGCCAAAGCAATATTCCCAAGCGACTCATCCCCGGCACGATCGCCCTGGGCGCATTCACCTTCACCATGGACTCGCTGCCGGGCACGCCGCAGATCCAGAACATCATCCCCACGGCGTTCTTCGGCACCACCTCGTGGGCTGCGCCGGTCCTGGGAACGGTCGGCGGCATCTTCATCCTGATCGTGGGCATGACCTACCTGGAATCACGACGGCGCAGGGCGGCTGCCGCGGGCGAGGGCTACGGCGATCAGGCCACCCTCCTCAACGACCCGGTGACCTTCAGCGGCGGCAAGCTGGCGCATCCGCTTGTCGCGCTGCTGCCGCTGGTCCTGGTAGCCGTTGCGAACAAGCTCTTAACCCAATGGATCCCCCAGTGGTACGGCAACAGCCATGCGTTCGTGCCCGCGGTGATCGGCGAGCCGGCGCCGGTCGTGCAGGAAATATCGAAGATCGCGGGAATCTGGGCCGTCCAGGGTGCCCTGCTGGTAGGGATCGTGACCGTCATCGCCTTCGCGTGGCGACCGGTCCTGGCAAGCTTTGCCGAAGGCACCCGCACCGCGATCGGTGGCGCGCTGTTGGCGGCGATGAATACTGCTTCGGAATATGGTTTCGGCGCGGTCATTGCGGCGCTGCCTGGCTTCCTGGTCGTAGCCAACGCGCTGGGGGCCATACCTGACCCGCTGATCAACGAGGCGGTCACCGTTACTGCGCTGGCAGGCATCACAGGTTCGGCCTCCGGCGGCATGAGCATCGCCCTGGCCGCCATGGCCGAGACCTTCATCGCCAACGCCAATGCCGCCAGCATCCCGATGGACGTGCTGCATCGCGTTGCATCGATGGCCTCCGGGGGCATGGACACCCTGCCCCACAACGGTGCGGTGATCACCCTGCTGGCCGTGACCGGGCTGACCCATCGGCAGGCCTACAGGGACATCTTTGCCATCACGGTCATCAAGACCCTGGCCGTGTTCGTGATCATTGGCGTGTTCTACGCAACCGGGTGGGTGTAGGTTTCGCGGCGCGTGCGCACCCATCCACGAGGTACGCAGGAGTGGGGCCGTGACATTCAGTGCGTCTCATGGATGCGCGCCGGCCGCTCGTGAGGAAGGCTCCACTAGCCACCGCCCAGGAGCGGCCAAGTCCGCCATTGGCGCGACCGGCTCCGGGAAACCTGCCCGAATGCTTTGACAAATTCAAAGCGGCGTCCATCATCTCGGTATGGTGAACCGAACAACTTGCGCATGACGCCGCGGCGATCCAGCGGTGCCGACGCCCGCCGGCACAACGCCGAAGACCTTCGCGGCCTTGGACAGCTTGCCGTCGAAGGCGTAACCGGAGTGACCGAACTTGTCGAGGCCATGCATGCTGCGATCACGCATCTGCCCTCCGCGATCGGGCGTCCTGCCCCGACTGCGACCACTGGCATACCCGGTTTCATCTACCGCAATATCCGCGGTGTCGCCCGGATGGTGGGAAGCGGGCTCGACAGGTCGCTGGGCGCACTGGCGCCGTCGCTGGGCGCGGCCGCTCCGTCTTCCCAGCGCGAGGCGGCGCTGGCCATCATCAACGGCGTGCTGGGCGACCACCTGGAAGCAAGCGGCAATCCGCTTGCGATTTCGATGCAGCTGCGAAGGAATGGCGTCGCGTTGCAGGCTGCCACGGATGATCTTTCCGCACGGATCCCCGAAGCCGGTGGAAAGCTGCTGGTGCAGGTGCATGGGCTGTGCATGAATGACCTGCAGTGGAAATTTCGCGGCCACGACTACGGGCAGTCGCTGGAAAACGATCTCGGCTACTCACGGGTCCATTTGCACTACAACTCCGGGCGGCACGTGTCGGCCAACGGCGCGGATTTCGCAAGGCTGCTGGAGGAGCTGATCGATGCGTGGCCAGTCCAGGTGGAGGAACTTGTGCTGCTGTGCCACAGCATGGGTGGCCTGGTGGCGCGCAGCGCGCTGGACCATGCCAATGCCAGCGCGCTCGGCTGGTCAACACTCCCCGTTCGTGTGGTGTTCATGGGTACACCGCATCACGGCGCGCCGCTGGAGCGCGCAGGCAGCTGGGTCGACACGCTGGTGGGTCTCACACCCTACAGCTTGCCGCTGGTGCGCCTGGGCAAGTTGCGCAGTGCCGGAATCCAGGACCTGCGCCACGGCAACCTGCATGGCCCCGAGGGGCATGGAGGCGCCGGTGACGCCCGTCTCGACCGGCGCAGTCCCATGCCGCTGCCGCCGCACGTGCTGGCCTACGCCATAGCCGTATCCACCGGACCGGTGCCACCGGCCGGCGCAAACCGCGCCGCGCGCGGCGACGGCCTGGTGCCCATCGCCAGTGCACTGGGTCAGCACCCGCGCCGCGCGTTCGACCTGCGCATACCGCGAGCCAGGCGCTGGGTGGGCTACGGCATTGGCCATCTGGAGATGCTGGGCGATGCGGGGGTGTACCAGCGCATCCATCGCTGGCTGCGTGCGCCTGTGGATCCGGTGCAGCTGTAGCAGCCGTAGCAGACGTAGCAGCGACCGATCCATCGCGCGAAGTCCTAGCCACAATGACCGTGGTGGCCTCGCGAAATTCCAGGCAAAAAAAAACGGGCCGAAGCCCGTTTTTTTTCGCCGATATCGCCGCTTACTCGGGTGCGACGCCCTCGCCTTCTTCCACGGCCTTGATCGACAGGCGGATGCGGCCCTGCTTGTCGACTTCCAGCACCTTGACCTTGACGATGTCGCCTTCTTTCAGCTTGTCGGAGACCTTTTCCACGCGCTCGCTGGAGATCTGCGAGACGTGGACCAGACCATCCTTGCCCGGGGCAATGGTGACGAACGCACCGAAGTCCATCAGCTTGGCGACCTTGCCCTCGTAGATCCGGCCCGGCTCGACGTCCGAGGTGATCTGCTCGATGCGCGCTTTCGCGGCCTGTCCGGCAGCGCCGTTGACCGAAGCAATGGTGATGGTGCCGTCGTCCTGGATGTCGATCTGGGTGCCGGTTTCCTTGGTGATCGCCTGGATCACCGAACCACC
>JBBSVH010000200.1:0-3455 GCA_038233685.1 Lysobacterales bacterium
TCACACCTACGCCTGATTTCGAGTCAGGTACATTCGACCACTCTGCCACCTCTCCGGTTTTTGACCCGAGGGCTGGCAGCAGCCCCCGGGGCCGAGAATGATACGGGCCGCCGCCGCGCGCGACAAGCCGCACCCCAAAGGCCTTCGCGCTGCGTGAACCGCATGGTCGCGACACTGGAAGCCGGTTACCGCCTGTCCGCTGTGACGCCATGATTGCGTTGATACCGGTAGAGACAGTCAGCACAAAACACAAGTCATTGCAGGGTCACATGATCGAATTCGGACACCTGACCCACGTGGGTCTGCGGCGCGACTTGAACGAAGACACCTACTACGGTGACAGCGAGCTCGGCCTCTGGCTGGTGGCCGACGGCATGGGCGGGCACGCCTGCGGAGAAGTCGCCAGCGCCCTGGCCCGCGAGACCATCGTGCGCGAGATCCGCGACGGTACACCGCTGGCCCAGGCCATCCGCATCGCCGATGAGGAAATCATCCGCACCTCCAGGCGCCGCAATGACACCCTCCCCATGGGAACCACGGTGGTGGCCGTGCGCGTCCACGGCAACCGCTTCGAGGTCGCCTGGGTGGGCGACAGCCGCGCCTACCTGTGGCGCGACGGCAACCTGGCCCAGCTCAGCCAGGACCACAGTTACGTGCAGGAACTGATTGCCCAGGGTGCGCTGAGCGCAGAGCAGGCACGCTCCCACCCGCACCGCAACGTGGTCACCCAGGCCTTGGGCGTGACCGACCCCGACCAACTCAACGTCGAGACCATGACCGGCGAACTGCGCCCGGGGATGCAGCTGCTGCTGTGCAGTGATGGATTGACCGAGGAGGTCGATGACAGCGGCATCGCGCGAACCCTGCGCCAGGACGACTGCAGCGCCCAGGAATGTGTCGACACGCTGGTCGCCGCGGCGCTTGATGGCGGTGGCTCGGACAACGTCACTGCGATTCTGGTGCGCTGCCACTGATTGCGCTGCCACTGATTGCGCTGCCACTATTTACGCTGTAGATCCGGGCTTGCGCCGATGCCTGGTATTTGAGCCAGAGCAGCCGAGCAAGCCCGGATCTGCAGGGGCTACTGCGAGAAGGTCGCCGCATCCCACAGGCATTGCCCACCCGCCTTCTTGCGCAGCGTCGCCAGCCGTGCCTCGTGCGCGGCGAGCTCCTCGTCCGCGGCCAGCACGCGGGGCCGCGGGGCGGCACCTCCGAGCACCGCATACGCAGGCAGGGCGGCAAGCGCGCACGCGGCCTGGTCAGACTGGCCGAATCCGATTTCGCTCTGGCCCGCCGTCAGGTTGAGGTAGACCTCGCACAGGAGTTGCGCATCGAGCAGCGCCCCATGGAGTTGCCGGTGCGCGTTGTTCACTCCGAGCCGCTTGCACAGCGCATCCAGCGAGTTGCGCTGCCCGGGAAACCTCTGCCGCGCCATCAGCAGCGAGTCCTCGACCTGCACGCGATCGCGCATGCGGCCGTAGTGTGCCCCCAGCAGGGACAATTCGTTGTCCAGGAAGCCGACGTCGAAGGCAGCGTTGTGGATGATGAGCTCGGCGCCGTCGATGAACGCCAGGAACTGGTCGGCGATATCGGCGAAGAGTGGCTTGTCGGCCAGGAACTCCAGGCTCAGCCCGGTCACTTCGGCGGCGCCCTGCTCGAACTCGCGCTGCGGGTTGATGTATTGCTGGTAGGTGTTGCCGGTGGGGCGTCGCTCGAGCAGCTCCACGCAGCCGATCTCGACCACGCGATTGCCCTTCTTCCACTCCAGCCCGGTGGTTTCAGTGTCCAGGATGATCTGTCGCATCGGCAAAGGTTACCCGTTCGGCTTCGATGCATACAGCCGCAAATGCTTCTCGCCAGGCGTCAGCTGCAGCATCGACTCGAATGTGAAGCCAAGCCTGAGCAGCAGCGCGATCGACGCGACGTTATCCGGATCGGTGATGGCCAGGATGCGATCGATGTGCAGGACATCCCGCGCATCGGTCAGCACCGCGGCCGCGGCTTCGCCCGCGTAGCCTTGCCCCAGATACGAAGGCAGCAGCGCGTAGCCCAGATCCGGCTCAGGCAGTGAATCGCGCTGCACCAGTCCGCATACGCCAACGACTTCTCCCGTGGCCGCCAGCTCGACCATGTTCATGCCAAACCCGTGCCGCTGGTAGCTCAGGATCGGCCCCATCGCAATGTAGTCGTGCGCTGCCTCAAGGGTGCGCACGCCGCGATCACCGATATGGCGGAGGAACGAGGGCTCATTCAGCAGCCCCAGCATGAAGCCGGGCTCGTCGCCACGGATGCCGTCGAAGCGCCGCAGGTACAGGCGCGGGGTACGGATGAAGCGCGCGCTCATGCGCCCGGGGTGGCGCTGCGTATGCGCACGGCCTCGTCGCGCGCCAGCACGTCCACGCGCTCGTTGTCCGGGTCTCCGGAGTGACCCTTGACCCAGCGCCAGTCGACACTATGCCGCTGGTGCGCCGCGTGCAGCCGTTCCCACAGGTCCCTGTTCTTGACCGCGCCGCCGCCGGAGGTTTTCCAGTTCCGCTTCACCCAGCTGGGCATCCACTCGGTGATGCCCTGGCGAACGTACTGCGAATCGGTATGCAGGGTCACGTTGCAGGGTTCGCTAAGCGTCTCCAGGGCAACGATGGCGGCCATCAGCTCCATCCGGTTGTTGGTCGTGAGCACCTCGCCACCCGCGATCTCGCGCTCGCGTCCCTGGTAGCGCAGCAGCGCTCCCCATCCGCCGGGCCCAGGGTTACCCAGGCAGGCCCCGTCGGTGTGGATGCTCACTTGCTTCATGCCGTATCCCCACCGCTCATGCGGGCGCGGCTCCTGGCTGCCACCCGGCCTTGATGGGCGAAGCCGGCAGCGTGGCCTTCGTGCGTTTCTCAACCTGTAGCAGGCATACCGCGCGCAGGCCATCGAATCCCCCGGGACGGTCGAAGCTGCGCCAGACCGGCCCGAGGTAGCTGACTTCCGTCGCACACGGGCTCAGGGCCGCATCTGCCAGCCGCCGGCGCCAGGCGTATGCACTATGAGACTGGAGCCCGCTGAAGGCCCAGCGGGCGCGGTACGGGCTCCAGGGATTGAGGGTGAAGAGAAACATCCGTCCTCCCGGCTCCAGCACCCGCGCGCACTCTTCCAGCAATCCATCGAGCGGCTCGTCGAGGACGTGCTGGGCAATGATGTTGCCGATGGCTTCGGTGGGCAGAGGAAACGGAAGCGTGCAGCGGACGCTGCCGCCAAGCTCAGCACCCAGACGGTGCAGGCGCAGGCTCCGGGGCGGTGGCTGGAGGGCTCGCGACTCTGCCGCTACCGGTGCCAACCACAGCCACGGCTGCTGGGCTGGACGAGCCACCAGGGCGCCGCTGATGGCGCTGTCCTCGGCCTCCAGCAACGCGCACCCGCGTGCGCTTCTGAACCAATCCAGCGGCCCGGGTTGACGGTTGTTATTGAAGGCA
>JBBSVH010000201.1:0-3450 GCA_038233685.1 Lysobacterales bacterium
AGGACCGCCCCGGCGAGGGGATCGGGCTGGCGCATGTGCTGGCGCTGGTGCGTCGGCTGGGCGGCACGGTTGAAGTCGAGTCCAGCCATGAACCCGGGACTGGAACGGGGTCGCTGTTTCGTATAACACTGCCCGTTTCTACCCAGGTGCTGCAGCGACAGTCAGGCCAGCCGGAGGCTCGCAATCAGGTGCTTGGGATCGCTGGTCAGGGTCTGGAGCAGGTCCCAGCCTTGCTTCCTCGCGGTTGAGAGGAGCGAGCGGATCACGGCAAAGTCTTCGGCACCAGCTTCGGAGCGGAAGCCGCCGGAGATTTTCTGCCGTAGCTTCATCATCCGCCCGTCGCGCTCCACGAGGTTGTTGGTGAAGGGCACCCGTGGGTCGGTGAGAAAGCGGAGCACGTCCTGCTTCCGAGTGCTGAGGCGTAGCAGAAGGTTGTGGCCAACCCGTCGCGCCGGACGGCCACGGTGCCGGGCTGCGACTGCGGCGGAGACCAGCGCGGGCTGTGCCGCATGGAACGCCAGGCCCTCGGCGAGGATAGCACCGTAACATCGCTCGATGCGGGCGATCAGGGACGGCTTGAGCGGCACACCCCGATCGCGCGCGAGGTTGGTGGCGTGGCAGGCGCGGCGCAGCAGGCGCTGCATCCTGCGTGCCCAGTTCTCCTTCTCGATCTCGACTAGCGCCTTGAGTTCACGCAGGTGGTGCGCGTTGCACAGCGCATGCAGCACGCCAGCCAGCGTGTAATAGGGCTTCCAGTGGTCATGCACGACGATGCCCGTGACCTTCGCCAGCAGGCTGCCGCGCTTCGGTGAGATGCGGTAGAAGGTGAGTAGGACGGTGGAGGCGATATGCAGCCACTGCGTCTTGCCCCCGATCCGGAAGCCGGTTCATCCAGGTGCTTAATTTGACAAAGTCACCTTCCTCGTAATGGTTTTCCTCAAGCCGGCGCCGCTCTGCGTTGCGAGTGGAAGCGGGATTCGATAGCGCTGCGTCTGCGGGAGTGGCGCTGGTTGATCCGGTCGACCAGCGCCTCCTTGCCTTGCGGCTTGCGCGGCAGCGTCTCCTGCAGCATCTCAACGATGTCGCGCGGTGTCAGCAACGCCAGGCCCGGCTGATGCGCCACCCGCTGCTCGGCGATGAACAGCATGGCGAGCATCACCATGGTGACGTGGTGGTGCCAGGCCCGCCAGCCCAGTGCCTGGTAGTCGGCCAGGCCGCATTCGCCCTTGGCATCTTCGAAGGCGCGCTCAACCCAGTAGCGCTCTCCCTGCATCTGGGCCAGGCGCTCCAGCGCGGTGTCGGACGGGGCATTGGACAGGCTGTACTTGATCTTCCTTGGCGCCCCCACCTCGCGGCGGGCAATCAGATGCCAACACCGCGCCGTCGCTTCCTCGCCGTCCCACAGCCAGACCCGCCGATGCGCGACGTCAACCCGCAACGGGCCGCGCGTGCTGTCACGCAGGGTGCAGCGGGTCCAGTCGTCGGCACCGAAGCCCGCGACCAGCTTCTCCACCGTGATGCCGTCCCCAGATGCCCGCTGCCGGCTCGGCGGACGTCCTGTGGCTTTCGGTGCGGGGATGTGCAGCCCCGGCGCTTCGGCCCAGACCTGCTGCGTGCAATGGACATCGGCCACGAAGACCTCATCCGCGTCGTCCAGCGCGCGCAGGAAGGCAGGTTCCTTGCCGTAGCCGCCATCGACGCCGACCCAGGCGAAGCGCATCCCCCGCGCTCGCGCCGCGTGCACCATCTCGAGCGCCAGATCGCTCTTGGATCGTAGCGCGCGGGCCTCCGCCGGGACCCCGGCCAGGTCGCATCGGGCCGGGTCGTCGATCCAGCGCCGCGGCAGGTAGAGCCGCATGTCGACCGGCGTATGCCGTGCCCCGTCGGTCAGCACGGCAAACACCGCCACCTGACAGTTATCGATCTTGCCCAGGCGTCCGCACCACTGCCGGGCGACGCCAACCGAACGATCTCCCTGCTTGACGAAGCTGCTCTCGTCGATGATCAGGGCGCTGGTCGGCTTGCCGCCCAGCAGGCGGTCGGCATCACGGGCGACCTGCTCGACCACCGGCTCGTGCCGCCACGGCGAGTGGCTGATGAAGTGCTGGAACTGCTGCTCGCAGCCGTCCTCAACCACCGCGGCCATCGCGGCGAAGGTGGCCTCGCCCGCCTGGGTCAGGCCATGCAGATA
This sequence comes from Lysobacterales bacterium, assembly GCA_038233685.1. Classification (GTDB taxonomy): domain Bacteria; phylum Pseudomonadota; class Gammaproteobacteria; order Xanthomonadales; family Xanthomonadaceae; genus Pseudoxanthomonas_A. The sequence goes on from JBBSVH010000201.1 coordinate 2,192, forward strand.
GCGCCCTGCCACCGCGGCGTTGTCGTGCGCGCGGGTGCGAAAGAACGAGCCGTAGCGGTCGATGAAGCGCACGAACGCATCCGCGATGCCCTCGACCAGCGATGCGCTCAGCGTTCATCGGCACATACGGTCACCCGACGAGTTGATGGTCTCACTTCGCCTCTCCCAGCCCACGATGTCCTTGAGTCTCATGGATTCGAGCCACGATCCGGACGTCAAGGGCCATCAACTCGGCGCCTGCTCCTTTGCGCTGGTTCCACAGGCTTTCGGCATGGCGGGGAGCGTGACTTTGTCAAACTGGGCAGTTACCCCAAACCAAGACCGACAGAATACGCCGCTACCCTATAAAATGAACAGTGTTGCGGCTAGCCGACAACCTACTTCCGGCTGGCGATGGCCCTCCAGGCACTTCTCTTCTTCAACTTCTTCGCCGCATCTAACACTACTTTGGCACTTTGGAAGCGCGTTGAGAAATTCGACGGTGGCAGTGCGGGCAACGGTAAGGAATCGCGGGCGGAGCGAACAGCTTGGCGATGATGGCGCGGCGGATTTCAGGCAGCGAGGGCCGTGGAGGTGGCCCGTTGGGGTCCACCTTTTTCCCCCCGACCCGCAGCCTTCAGGCGCCGGTGTTGCAGATAGGCAAAAGCGATGCAGGTCATCAGCGCATGCCGATGCAGGCCGGTCCAGGACCGGCCCTCGAAGTCGCCAAGACCGAGTTCCTGCTTTAGTTGCTGATGGACCTGCTCACAGGACCAGCGCGCCTTGACGGTGGCGGCCAGACGCCGCAGCGAGGTCCGCGGCGGCAGGTTGCTGAGGTAGTGCTTCCGCTCGCCACTGTCGCGCCATTCGCCGATCAACCAGACCGTCTCACCCGGCAGGCGCACCTTGTCGGCGTTGGTCGGTCCGTCCGCCACGCGGACCCGCACGGCCGCGAAGCGGGCACTGAGCGGCCCTTTGGTGCCACTTCGCCAGGTGACGCGACGCCAGCGCTGCTGGTCGAGCGTCTCGGCCGCCGTGCGTGGTGGCCGATTCGGCACCGGGTGCTTGCTTGGGCGCCCGGTCGGCGTGCGCGATGGACGCAGCCTGACCGTCGTCGGGTAGACAAGCTGGGTGCAGGCGATGCCGACCGCCCAGGACAGCCCGCGCTCGTCCAGTCCCTGCCGGAACGCCGGGCTGCTGCCATATCCGGCGTCGCCGAGCACGCAGCCAAAGCGCAGCCCGGCGCCGATCACCCGGTCGATCTCGACCAGCGCAATCCC
>JBBSVH010000202.1:0-3383 GCA_038233685.1 Lysobacterales bacterium
CAGCGCGGCCAGCATCCGGTCCATGGCCTGGCCGGTTTCCTGCTCGAACGTATCGGCGGTCTTGAGCAGCATCGTGTCCAGCGCCCCTGACTCCTCGCCGACCTGGATCATCTGCAGCGCCAGCCGCGGGAAGCGCTTGCCCTTGGCCAGCGATGCGGAAAGCCCGTGGCCGTTCTTCACCTCTTCGGTGGCCTGTTCGACATCCGCTGCAAGCGCGCGGTTGCCCAGCACGTTGCGCGATATCCCCAGCGCGTTGAGCAGCGGTACGCCGTTCTTGAGCAGCGTGCCGAGGGTGCGCGCCAGGCGGGCGGTCTCCAGCTTGGCCAGCAGCGGGCCGATCAGCTTCTTCTGCAGCAGCCAGGCATCCAGCGCGTCGCGGAACGCCGGGTCGCGGCGCCTGCGATCAAACCACAGCCCCAGCAGTATCGGCACCACCACCAGCACCACCCACCAGTCACGCACCGCCAGGCCAATGGCCAGCACGATGCGGGTGAACCACGGCAGCACCACGTCCAGGCTTTCGTACATCAATGCGAACTGCGGTACCACGTAGCCCAGCAGGAACAGCAGGGCGAGCCCGACCACGACCACCAGGATCGCTGGATAGATCATCGCGTTGATCACCCGGCCGCGCAGCGCCGCGCTGCGCTCCAGGTACTCGGCCAGCCGCTGCAGCGTGTCGTGCAGGCTGCCGCCGGCCTCGCCGGCACGCACCATGTTCACGTACAGGCGCGAGAACGTTCCGTGCTGGCGCTCCAGCGCAGTCGACAGGGCTGCGCCACCGCGTACCGCATCGCGGATGTCAGCGATCGTGCGCCGAGCCTTGTCGTCTTCGGGGAGCTCCAGGAGGATCGTCAGCGAACGGTCCAGTGGCTGGCCCGCGCCCATCAGCGTCGACAGCTGCTGGGTGAACTGGACCAGTCGTCCACCGGCGAATGGCTTGGGCGCGAACAGGCTGCGCAGCGAGGTGCCGGATCCCGCTTCCGTGGCCAGCCGCGCTTCCATCGGCAGGTTGCCCTGCTCCTGCAGCCGCGCCACGACCTCGCCGTCGGTCGTCGCCTCCATCTGGCCCTCGAGGACTTCGCCGCGGCTGTTGAGTGCTTTGTAGTGGTAGAGGGGCATGAATTCCTTCAGCGAAGCGAGCGGTTTTTCTGGTGGGCCAGCAATACTTCAAATTGGAGCGTCATTCCCGCGAAGGCGGGAATCCATGGACGGTGGCTTTGGGCCTTTGGCCGGTGACATCCGGCCACAAATCCCGCCACCAAGGATTGCCGTGATCCATCAGTCGGATTTTCCAGGCCCGGTTCCACTTCTTGATGCGTTTCTCGCGCTGGATTGCCGATTCCATCACGTCATGCATCTCAAACCAGACCAAGCGAGTTACTTCGTAAGGCTTACTGAAACCGTCGGCAACATGCTCCCGATGTTGCCAGATTCGACCGATCAGATTGCTGGTCACACCTACATAAAGCGTTCCGTTCCGACCGCTGGCTAGCACATAGACACATGGCTGCTTCTCCATGCCACCTCCTTGTACGTCCATGGATTCCCGCCTTCGCGGGAATGACGATTTCGAGGTTACGCATCCTCCGTAACCCGCAGCACTTCCTCGATCGTGGTCTCTCCAGCCATCGCCTTGATGATGCCGTCTTCGTACATGGTGCGCATGCCTGATTCGCGCGCCAGCTGTTCCAGTTCGCCCATCCCGGCGTGGCGCATGACCGCGCCGCGCAGGGCGTCATTCATGACCAGGAACTCCATGATCGTGGTCCGGCCCAGGTAGCCGGTCGGCGCCATCGGCGAGGCCTTGGGCCGGTACAGGAAGATCTCGCCCTCGGGCTGGTGGCGACGCAGCGCGAACTTTTCGATTTCCTCCGGGGAGGCCCGATAGCGCTCGGCATGGGTCTGCTCCAGCCGCCGCACCAGGCGCTGGGCGAGGATGCCGTTGATGGTGGAGGTCAGCAGGTAGTCCTCGACCCCCATGTCCAGCATCCGGGTGATGCCGCCGGCGGCATTGTTGGTGTGCAGGGTGCTTAGCACCAAGTGGCCGGTGAGCGCTGACTGGATCGCGATGCGCGCGGTCTCCAGGTCGCGCATCTCGCCGATCATGATGATGTCCGGGTCCTGGCGCACGATGCTGCGCAGCGCGTGGGCGAAGTCCAGGCCGATCTGCGGCTTGGCCTGGATCTGGTTGATGCCCTCGATCTGGTATTCGACCGGGTCCTCGACGGTGATGATCTTGACGTCGCTGGTGTTGAGCTTGCTGAGCGCGGTGTACAGCGTGGTGGTCTTGCCCGAGCCGGTGGGGCCGGTGACCAGCAGTATCCCGTGCGGCTGCTCCAGGACTTTCTGGAACTGCGGCAGGAAGTTGTCGGTGAAGCCGAGCTTGTGGAAGTCGAACACCACCGTTTCGCGGTCCAGCAAGCGCATCACCACCGACTCGCCGTGCGCGGTGGGCATGGTGCTGACGCGCAGGTCCAGCTCCTTGCCCTGCACGCGCAGCATGATGCGCCCGTCCTGCGGCAGTCGGCGCTCGGCGATATTGAGCTTGGCCATGATCTTGATGCGGCTGATCACCGCGGCGGTCAGGTTGACCGGCGGGCTCTCGCCCTCCTCAAGCACGCCGTCGACGCGGTAGCGCACCTTGAGCCGGCTCTCGAACGGCTCGATGTGGATGTCCGAGGCGCGCAGCTCGACCGCGCGCTGGATCACCAGGTTGACCAGGCGAATGACTGGAGCTTCGGACGCCAGGTCGCGCAGGTGCTCGACATCGTCGACGTCTCCGCTGCCCTCGCCGTCGGCGTTCTCCACGATCGTGCCCATCGCGCTGCGGCCCTGGCCGTACCAGCGCTCGATCAGGTCGTCGATCTCCGAACGCAGGCCGACCCACGGACGCACGTCCTCGCCGGTGGCCAGCTGTACCGCATCGATGGCGTAGGCATCGAACGGATCGGCCATCCACAGGTCCAGGCGGCCGTCGCTCTGGCCCAGGACGCACACGTGGAACTGCTTGAGGAAGCGCGGCGACAGCACCGGCGTGTCCGGCGCGGCTTCCGGCGGCACGTCCGGCACGTCCTTCAGGGCCAGCAGTCCCAAGCCCATGACTTCGGCACAGGCTTCGGCGTGGTCGCGCTCGGACACCAGGCCCAGCCTCCCCATCAGGTCCAGCAGGCTGCCCCCGGTTTCTTCCTGCAGGCGGCGCGCGCGCAACAGGTCGGGTTCCTTCAGACGCGCATGCGCCAGCAGCACTTCAACGATGCGCTCCTCGGCCAACATTGCCTCGGAGACCGGGTTCGGTGGAAATGGAACGGCAGCGTTCAAGCGGTGCTCCGGGGCAGGACCGGCGGCCACTTTATCAGCGATGCCCCGGGGGGACCGTCACC
>JBBSVH010000203.1:0-3382 GCA_038233685.1 Lysobacterales bacterium
ATACGGGCGGCGATACACGCTACGCCTACCGCTACCTGACCGTGGAGGCTGTGGTCGAATTTTGACCCGCGTGGGCGGCTTTTTCAGAAATTCCGGGTCAGTTTGAGAAGCCGCGCGTCCGCACCGTCCTCCAATAGCCAGATCGCGCCATCGGGGCCCTGCTCGACCTCGCGGATGCGACGTCCCATGGGATAGCGCTTGGCCTCCAGCGCCGTGGCGCCGTCGAATTCGACACGGATCAGCGCCTGCGACGCCAGTCCGCCAAGGAAACCGTCACCGCGGAAGTCCGGAAACATGGCGCCGGAATAGATGATGAAACCGGCCGGCGCGATCACTGGCGACCACCACACCTTGGGCGCGGCGAAATCCGGCCGGCTCGAGTGACGGGGAATGACCGTACCGTCGTAGTGGTTGCCTTCGGACACCAGCGGCCATCCGTAATTGGCCCCGCGTTCGCTCAGGTTGAGCTCGTCGCCCCCGGCCGGTCCCATCTCGTGTACCCAGAGCCTGCCCTGCCCATCGAAGGCGAGGCCCAGCGGGTTGCGGTGCCCCAGCGACCACACGTGTGCGGCACTGCCGCCACGTGCGCTGAAAGGATTGTCGGATGGGGTGGAGCCGTCATCATTGAGCCGCACCAGCTTGCCGAGGGCCGAATCCAGGTCCTGCGCCGGAGCCATCGCCTGGCGATCGCCCGAAGTGATCCACAGCTTGCGGTCTGCGCCGAACGCAATGCGATGCCCGTAATGGCCCTCGCCGGTCACTTTGGGCAGCTGCTGCCAGACCACCTGCACGTTCTCAAGCGCGCCACCGCTTCCGCTCGCATCCAGCTGCAGCCGCGCCCGGGCGACCGCCGCGCCGCGAGTGCTGCCGGGGCCGGCCTGGGCAAAGCTGAAATACACCAGGCCGTTACTGGCAAAATCCGGATGCAGGACCACATCGCCCAGTCCACCCTGCCCGCCAAACGCCACGGCCGGCACGCCGCGCACTTCGCCCATGGTTCCCGAGCCCGGATCGAGCAGCTTGAGGCGTCCAGGCTTCTCGGTCACCAGCAGGCGACCGCCCGGCAGGAAGACCATGGCCCAGGGCTGGTCGAAGCGGGCCACCTCGGTTTGGTCGAACGGAGGGTCGGGGACCACGCGCGGGCGGGTCAATCCGGCCATGCTGCGGGGTTTCCCGGCCACCTCCGCTGGAGGCACCACCTCGATTGCAGGCGGGCTTGATGAAGGGACCGCGGCCCTCCCCACCAAAGTATTGTCTGGCGCGGGCCGCGTGCGGTCCGCGGCCTCGGCTTCGGCCGACCCCTGGGGTGCGTGGGCGCGGTCAGGCATGTCGCAGGAAGCGAGCGTCAGGCTTGCGAGGAGCAGCAGCAGTCGAGAGGGGGATCGGACCATGTCGGCTCACCCTGCATGGGCGGCCAGTTTTACTACAGTTCGGCTGCGCCTGCCGTGATGGAACATGCCTCCCGCGGCAGCCGCGTTGCGCCGACAAGCCGCTCGCGGTCCAAGGTCAATGAACGTGCATGGCCGCGATGGTAGACGTAGGTGCGCGCGTCCAGACGTCCGGAAAGGATGCCTCTGGCAAGCAGCCTTTGCATCAGGCCCGATTCCTCCCCATAGCCCACGTCCGGAAATCCGCCGATCGCCAGCATCGCCTCGCGCCGCACCAGCAGCATGCCCACGCCGATGCAGCGGTCGACGTGGATCATCCGGCCGGGTTCAACCACGCATGGCACCAGCGGGCTCCCGACGACGCGCATCGGCGACATCCAGAGCTCGATCCACGGCTGCGCCTCGATCGCCTGGCGGCGCACGGCAAGGTGATCCGGATGCAGCTCGTCATCGCTGTCCAGGAACGCGAGCCACTGCCCGTGGGCGTGTTCAAGCTTGCGATTGCGGCTGGCGGCCTGGCCACGGTTGGGGTGGCGCCAGCTGCGAATGCGGTCGTCGCGTGCCTGCCACCTGCCGAGCAGCGCCGGCGTCTCGTCGGTGGACCCATCGTCGGCGACCAGCAGCTCCCAGTCCGGTTCGGACTGCGCCACCACCGACGACAGCGCCCGCTCCAGCAGGCTGGCGCGGTTGTAGGTTGGAAGGATGATCGAGAACTGCGGTGACGGTCCCATGCCGCAGATACTAGAAGCGCGCGGCGCAATCTCCATCGGCAGCGCCGGAAATGATCATTCCGCCAGGCGCCCGTATCCAGGACGGCCGCTGGCGCGTAGTCAGACGCCTTGCAGGCGCGGACGCACGTGCCGCTCCAGCAGTGCATGCAGCGGCGCAAGTTCGCGATAGCGCGGCAGGACGTGTTCGAGATAGGCGACGAAACGTGGTGCATCGGCCAGGTACTTTGGCTTCGCGTCGCGATGCTGGAGGCGCGCGAAAATCCCCAGCACCTTCAGGTGCCGCTGCATCCCGATCCAGTCCGCGTCGCGGCGGAACGCCTCCGCTCCAGGCACCTCGATGCCCGCTTCGAGCGCGCGCTGCCGATAGTGCATCAGCCACCCATCCACGCGACCTGGTTCCCAACCGTGGAAGGCGTCCTTGAACAGGCTCAGCGCGTCGTAGGCGAGCGGCCCGCGCACTGCGTCCTGGAAATCGAGCACCGCCGCCTGATCGCCCGCCGGCATCAAGTTGCGCGGCATGAAGTCGCGATGCACCAGCACTTGCCGCTGGCCCAGCGCGGCGTCGACCAGCAGCCGATAACACTCGTGCAGCTGCGCGGTCTCCCGGCCATCCAGCGCAACGCCGAGATGTCGACCCAGGAACCACTCGTCGAACAGGCGCAACTCGCGCTCCAGCAATGGACGGTCGTAGGCGGGGAAATCAGCAGGCGGCGCAAGACGCTGGATGTGCAGGAGCTGGGTAATGGCCTTGTCGAAGAGCCTGTCGGCGCTGTCGTCATCGATGACGTCCAGATAGGTGCGCGAACCCAGGTCCTCGAGCAGCAGGAAGCCGGCCTCGACGTCCTGCGCCCGCACCTGCGGCACGCGCACGCCACCCGATTCCAGCAGCGCGCGCATGCGCAGCCACGGGCGCACGTCTTCAAGCGCCGGCGGCGAATCCATGACGATGCAGCTGCCGTGCGCAGTGTCGCCACGCCAGTAGCTGCGGAAGCCGGCATCGCTGGACGCGCTGTGCAGCTGGAGCGAGTCGTCGCCAGTGGCCCGTCGCGCCCAGCGCAGCCGTGCTCGTTCGCGCTCTTGCAGTGCTGATTCAATGTGGTTCATACGTACGTCCCATGGCATCGCGACCCATCGTTCAATGTGCGAACGCCACACCCGGTCCCGCCACTGCCGCTCATGCGGAGGGTCCGCGCTGCCAGCGCAGCAGCAGGTCGCGCCACGGGGAAAAAACCGTGGCCATCCCGAATGCCACGCCTATGCCAT
>JBBSVH010000204.1:0-3364 GCA_038233685.1 Lysobacterales bacterium
GACAATGCCTGCACGATGTCGGCGAAGTCGTAGCGTGCGTAGGCCGCCACGATCCGCGTCTGCAGTGCATCGGCGCGGTGCACGATCCATCGATCCAGCGCCACCATGTCCTCGAGCGGACGCAGGTGCTGCGCCGGATCGAAGCCATGCAGGTTGCTCAGCAGGAATCGCGCGGTGTTGCGGATGCGTCGATAGGCGTCACCGCTGCGCTTGAGGATCTCATCGCTGACCGACATCTCGTTGCGATAGTCGGCCGAGGCGACCCAAAGTCGCAGCACGTCGGCGCCCATCGCATCCATTACTTTCTGCGGCGCTACCACATTGCCCAGCGACTTCGACATCTTGCGGCCGTTCTGGTCGACGGCGAAGCCGTGCGTCAGCACCTGCCTGTAGGGTGCAACGCCGTCCATCGCCACGCCAGTCAAAAGCGAGCTCTGGAACCAGCCGCGATGCTGGTCCGAACCCTCCAAGTAGAGGTCGGCGGGCTTGCGTAGTCCCTCCTCATTGCGCTGCGCCAGCACGCATTCGTGGGTCACGCCCGAGTCGAACCAGACGTCGAGGATGTCGGTGACCTTGTCGTAGCGCGGAGCCTCCCCGCCAAGGAGTTCGGACTTGTCCAGCAAGTACCAGGCGTCTACTCCGCCGCGCTCCACGTATTCGGCCGCCTTGCGCATCAACTCAGGCGAATCCGGATGCGGCTCGCCGGTCTCGATGTCGGTGAACAACGCGATCGGGACGCCCCACGTGCGCTGTCGGCTGATGCACCAGTCCGGGCGGCCTTCGATCATCCCGGCGATGCGCGCCTGCCCCCAGTCGGGAACCCAGCCGACGTTTTCGATGGCGGCCAGCGCGTCGCCACGCAGCTGCGCCTTGTCCATCGAAATAAACCACTGCGGCGTAGCGCGAAACGCGACCGGCGTCTTGTGGCGCCAGCAGTGCGGGTAGCTGTGCTCGAACTTCGAATAGGCCAGCAACACGCCCGCATCGCGCAGCGGCTGCAGCAGGGCCTCGTTGGCCTTCCAGATGTGCATGCCCGCCAGCGCCACGTCCCACGCGGGCGGCGTGCCTGGCAGATAGACGCCACGTCCGTCCACCGGCATCAGCTGCGCGGCCGTGTAGCGCTCGATCAGCCCGTACTGCATGCCGACCTGGAAGTCTTCCTGGCCGTGGCCAGGTGCCGTGTGGACCGCGCCGGTGCCCTCCTCGGCCGAAACGTGTTCCCCAAGGATCACCGGGATTTCGCGGGTGGCGTAGAACGGATGAGAGAACAACGCGCCTTCGAGCCTGGCGCCGACGGCGCGCCCGTGTACCACCACCTCGTCCAGACCATAGCGCTGCAGTGCACGCTCGGCCAAGGCTTCGGCCAGCACCAGCCAGCGTCGCTTCCCCTCGCGGGAAGGCCCTTCCACCAGCACGTACTCGAGCTCCGCTCCGAGCGAGATCGCGAGCGACGCGGGCAGCGTCCATGGGGTGGTGGTCCAGATCGGCAAGGCGATCTCCACGTCGTCATCTATGCCCACGCCGAACGCGGCTGCCACGGCCTTCGAATCCAGCGCCGCGTAGGCGACGTCCACCGCAGGCGACACCTTGTCCTGATACTCGATTTCGGCCTCGGCCAGAGCCGAACCGCAGTCGAAGCACCAGTGCACAGGCTTGACGCCGCGCGCCAGATGGCCGCGTTCGACGATACGCGCCAGCGCCCGCAGCATGTCTGCCTCGTACTTGAAGTCCAGGGTGCGGTACGGACGCTGCCAGTCGCCCAGCACTCCCAGACGCTGGAAATCCTCGCGCTGGCTGTCGATCTGCTCCAGCGCGTATGCCCGGCACCTGGCGCGGAACTCTGCCGCGTCAAGCTTCTCACCGACCTTGCCATGTTTTTTCTCGACCGCGATCTCGATCGGCAGGCCGTGGCAGTCCCAGCCAGGCACGTACGGTGCATCGAAGCCGGACAGGTACTTCGACTTGACGATGATGTCCTTCAGGATCTTGTTGACCGCGTGCCCAATGTGGATCGCGCCATTGGCGTAAGGCGGTCCGTCATGCAAGACGAAAATCGGGCGCCCCGCCGCGTTGCTGCGCATCTGAGCGTACAAATCGGCCGCCTGCCAGCGCGCCAGCGTCTGCGGCTCGCGCCTGGGCAGGTCGCCGCGCATCGGGAATTCGGTGGCGGGCAGGTTCAAGCTTGATTTGTAGTCGTAGGTCACGCGATGGCTCTTGATGGTTGTTCGAAAAGGACGCGGCGCGCGTTGACGGCATCACGCTGCATCTGCTCGGTGAGGGCCGCGAGGCTGTCGTACTTCACCTCGTCGCGCAGCTTGGACACGAACTCGACCTCGATGTGGTGCCCGTACAGGTCGCCATCGAAATCAAACAGATGGGCCTCCAGCAGCGGCTCCACGCCGTTGACCGTGGGGCGTGTTCCGAAGCTTGAGACCGAAGCGCGCGGCTGGTCCCCTACCCCGTGCACCCATGTGGCGTAGATGCCTGAAAGTGCAGGCGTCCTGGGAAACCGCAGGTTGGCGGTGGGAAATCCCAGCGTGCGCCCCAGCTGCTTGCCTCGCACCACCCGCGCCGCGATCGAATACGGGCGCCCGAGCAACCGCGAGGCTGCGCCGAAGTCACCGGAGCGCAGAGCTTCCCGGATGCGTGTGCTGGATACTCGCTGACCGCCGCTGTGCACAGGTTCGATCTCACCGGCTGTGAAACCTTGCGTCTCGCCCAGCTGCTGCAGCAGCTGCAGGTCGCCGGCGCGACGGTTGCCGAACCGGAACCCGGGGCCGATCCAGACTTCCCGTGCCGATAGCCGGCCCACCAGCACCTGCCGGGCGAATTCATCGGCCTGCATCGCCGCCAGCTTCGAGTTGAAGCGCAGCAGCCCGACGCTGTCCACGCCCAGCTCGCAGAGCCCGGTGTACTTCCCCCGCACCAGGGTCAGGCGAGGCGGCGGCTCGGCCTGGGAAAACAGCTCACGCGGAAGCGGCTCGAAGCTCAGGGCCACCGCCGGCAGGCCGAGCGTTCGCGCACGCGCAACCGCATGGCGCACCAGCGCACGATGGCCAAGATGCAGACCGTCGAAGGCGCCGATGCAGACCACGCTACCCTGCGGGAACAAAGCCCCGCCTTCGACGTCACGAAACAGCCTGCTCATTGGCATCAAGTATAGCGACTTGATCGAGGCAACCGCGGGAAACAACGGCCGCAACCAGACCGGTGCATGGGTCAACGGTGCCGCAGCTCGCGTGGGCGCCAGCCGCTGATGAGCAGGCCCCCAGCGTATGCCAGCGCACCCGAGGCCACCGTGCCCATCAACCAGGCCCATCGGGTCCATTCCAGCATGTCACCGAAATCGCCCGCCACCCGGCGC
>JBBSVH010000205.1:0-3356 GCA_038233685.1 Lysobacterales bacterium
CAGCGCGAGATCCGCGACAGGATGCTGCAGATGACCGCCCATGCCACGGTGAGTGCAGCCGGCGAATCCATGCAGGAGTGGCCGTACGCCATCGATACGGCCATGAAGGATCCACGCGTCGCGGGCGCGGCACCTTACGTGGATGTGCAGGCGCTGATTTCCGGCGTGCGCAAGCAGCCGGCCATCGTGCGCGGCGTGGTGCCTGCCGAAGAGCGCAAGGTGTCAGTGCTGGCGGACAGGATGAAGGCGGGTAGCATCGATGCCTTGAGCCCCGGATCCTTCAATATCCTGCTCGGCAGCGAACTTGCCCTGTGGCTGGGCGTTGGCGTAGGCGACGACGTGGTGGTGATGCTGGGCGAGACCCAGAGCACGCCGATGGGGGCGATGCTCAAGCTCAAGCGCTTTCAGGTGGCCGGGATCTTCGAGGCCGGCTACAACGAGATCGACAAGGGTCTGGCGGTGGCCAACATGTCCGACCTGCAGCGCGTGCTGAGGATGGGCGACGGGGTCACCGGCGTGCGCCTCAAGCTGCACGACATGGACCAGGCCTGGAACGTCGCGCGTGACCTGACTGAAAAGTTGCCCGGACTGTATCGGGTCAGTGACTGGACCAGTGAAAACGCCAATCTGTACCACTCGCTGAAGATGGAAAAGACGGTGATGGGCGTGCTGCTGTCGCTGATCATCGCCATGGGCGCGTTCAACCTGGTGTCTTCGCTGGTGATGCTGGTCACCGACAAGCAGGCCGACATCGCGATCCTGCGCACGCTGGGGCTGACGCCTCGCGGTGTCATGGGGGTGTTCATGGTGCAGGGTTCGCTGATCGGCATTATCGGCACCGTCCTGGGCGTGATTGGCGGAGTCCTGCTGACCTTCAACCTGGAGCGGATCCTTGGCGTGATCGAGTCGGCCTTCAACGTGACCCTGCTGCCTTCGGATGTGTACTACATCACCGGGCTGCCCTACGACCTGCAGGCCAGCGACGTCGTGGTGATCGCGGCGATTGCATTGGTGATGAGCTTCCTGGCTACGCTCTATCCAGCGTGGCGCGCGGCGCGAACCGATCCGGCGGAGGCGCTGCGCTATGAGTGAATCCTTGAGCGAGATATCGGGCGCGCCGGTCGCGGTCATCCAGGCCGAAGGGCTGGCCAAGACCTATGCCGAAGGCAAGCTGCGCACACCGGTGTTCGATGGCTTGGACCTGCGCGTGGAAGCAGGCGAGACCGTAGCCATCGTAGGTGCGTCCGGCGCCGGCAAGAGCACGCTGCTGCACCTGCTGGGCGGGCTGGACACGCCCACCTCTGGCGAGGTTTACGTTGCGGGTCGCAAGATGTCCGCGCTTTCCGACAGCGAGCGTGGTCTTCTGCGCAATCGCTCGCTCGGCTTCGTGTATCAGTTCCACCACCTGCTGCCCGAGTTCACGGCGCTGGAAAACGTGATGATGCCGGTGCTGCTGGGGGGCTCGGACGTCGACGCTGCTCGAGTGAGAGCCATGGAGTTGCTGCAGCGGGTCGGGCTGGGGCACCGCGTGGGCCACAAACCTGGAGAACTCTCCGGCGGCGAACGGCAGCGCTGCGCAGTGGCGCGGGCCCTGGTCAACCAGCCGGCGTGCGTGCTCGGCGACGAGCCGACCGGCAACCTCGATGAAAACACGGCCGCCACGGTGTTCGAGCTGATGCTCGAGCTCAACCGTGCCCAGCGCACCAGTCTTATCCTGGTCACCCACGATCGGCGCCTGGCTCGAAAGCTGGACCGGGTGCTGGAACTGCACTCGGGCAAGCTGCGGGAGCTGCCCCCGGCCGAGGCCTGAGCTGCACGAGCCAGAAATCCCTGACCCAACGGCGCGTCTGCCACCGCTTTCGATAGTCCAGCACTGCCCCTAGCCTTTGATCTTTCGTCGAAGGCGCAGATCCATGGAGCAGGACCGGGCCAGCAGGCCATCCGCTTTTGGCATGGCCACTGCGGTCTCACTGCTGGCAGGAGCCTGTGCCGCATTGCTGCTGCCGGTAATGCCGGCAACGTGGCTGTTGACCATCGCATTGGCCACAGGCGTCGGGTGCTGGTGGCGGCGCATGCGGCTTCGCCTGCCGGGTGCCGCATTGGCCGGTTTCGCATGGGCTGGCCTGCACGCCTCCTGGGCGCTCGGCGCGCAGTTGCCGCCATCGTTCGAATCACGCGACCTTGAAGTGAGCGGGCGCATCAGCAGCCTGCTACACGCGGACGAGCGGCGCACGCGCTTCCTGCTGCGCGTCGACGACGACCGACACTCTCCCGTGCCGCTGCGCGGGAAACTGGTGCAGCTGGCGTGGTACGACGACTACAGCGCGCTTCTTCCTGGGCCAAGGACGCGGCTGCAAGCCGGGGCGCGCTGGCGATTCCGGGCCAAGCTGCGAGCGCCGCGCGGCCTCTCCAATCCTGGTGGCTTCGATAGTGAAAGGCACGCGCTTGGCCAGCGTATCGCCGCCACCGGCTACATCCGGGATCCAGGCGCGGCCACCAGGCTCGCAGCCCCAGCGGGCATCAACGCCTGGCGCGAGCGGATCTCCACGCGCATCGAATCCAGCGTCCCCGTCTCGTCGTCCCGCTTCGTCCGCGCACTGGCGCTGGGCGATACGCAGGCGCTGACGGAACGCGACTGGGAGACGCTTCGTGCTGCCGGACTGACCCACCTGATTGCGATTTCAGGGTTCCATGTCGGGCTGGTCGCAGGCTTCATGGCCCTGCTGGGGAGCACGGCGTGGCGGTGTTTCCCGAGCCTGGCGCTACGCGTCCCGCGCCCGCAGGTCGCTGCCGCGGCTGCACTGTTGGGTGCAATGGGATACGCGGCCGTTGCCGGCTTCGCACTGCCGACGGTGCGTACCGTGCTGATGATCGGCGTGGTGGTGCTGGCACGGGCGGTCAGACGGCCGGTGCGGGTTGCCGATTCGCTCTCGTGGGCGCTGGTCGCGGTACTTGGATTCGATCCGCTGTCGCTCCTCGCGCCAGGCTTCTGGCTGAGTTTTGCAGGCGTGGCGTGGCTGATGTGGTGTCTGCAGGCACCAGGACAAGCGCCTTTGCGAGCGTTCCTCTCCGCCCAGGGCGTTGCGACGCTGGGGCTGCTGCCGCTGACGGTGATCCTGTTCGGGCAGGCCTCGGTGGCGGGTCCGGTGGCCAATCTCATCGCGATTCCCTGGTGGAGTCTGGTGGTGGTGCCGCTGTGCCTCGTGGGAACCGCCCTGGAAGCCGTCCACGAGGGTGCGGGCGCCTGGTCCTGGCAGGCCGCGGCGTGGTGCTTCGACCTGTCTTGGCCTTGGTTCGAGTGGCTGGCGAGACAGCGGTTTGCGCTGTGGTGGCTGCCGGAAGCGCGCTGGTTCGCC
>JBBSVH010000206.1:0-3314 GCA_038233685.1 Lysobacterales bacterium
CGGGGCGAATGCCATCACCGTGCTCGATGCGCACGCGCTTGTCCCGCCAAACCGAGGCCGGAGCCAGCGATTCCATCAGCGCAAACAGCGCGTCGGTCTCGGCGTCCCCGACCGTGTGCAGGGCCAATTGTTGGGGTCGCTGCAGCGCAATCTGCAGAATCTCACGCAACTGGGCGTCACTGTAGTTGGCACGCCCGCGCCAGTCGCCGCGGCCGGCGTAGGGTGTGCGCTTCAGCGCGTTCTGCTCGACGGGGGTACCGTCCAGCACCCATTTCGGCCCCTCGATGCGCACGCGCGGCGGCAGCGCGCGAGGTGCATCGTCCAGCGTGGCCCAGGCATCGGCAATGCGCGACACGGGACCCGCCCAGCTGTAGATCGTCCATTTTTGTGGTGTGCCGGCCGCCGCCAGGGCTTGCAGCGCGGTCTGCAGCGAGAGGCCGCTGTTCATCAAGTGGATGCTGGTAACGCCCCAGCGTGCATAGCGCTGGCCGGCTTCGCGGAACTCGCGCGCCAGCGCGGCCGGGTCGGGCGGTACAGCCCGCTGCTCCAGGTTTTCGGCCGATTCGTAGACCCGCCCATCGAGCCGGCCGTCGGCATCACGGCCCCACCAGCCACCCAGCGGGTCCGGCACGTCTTCGGTGATCGCCAGGCGCTTCAGCGCCGCGCTGTTGACCACCGTGCCATGACCCCAGAAGGCGCGCAGCAGCACCGGCGTATCCGGCGAGACAGCGTCCAGCGCCGCGCGCCAGTTTCGCGGATCGCGTGCTATGCGCGGACCGATCCAGGCGCTGATCCAGCCCTGCGGGTCAGCTTTGGCCGCTGCTTCGACCGCAGCCAGCACCTGCTCGGCCGACGGCCCGGGGAAGGGCGGGCCTGGCAGCGCCAGCGGCGGCGAGGGCAAGTTCCACCCCAAATGCACATGCGCTTCGACCAAGCCTGGCGTGACACGCCGGCCGCCCAGGTCAATAACCCGCGTACTGGGTCCGGCCAGGTGACGCAGCGCGTCACTGCTGCCGACTGCGCTGATGCGACCGTCCTCGACAGCGACGGCTTCCGCCTGCGGCCGGGTCGGGTCGGCCGTGAAGACCGCGCCGTTGAGCAGCAGCAGTTGGGGCGCCGCGACGGCATGCGCGCCCAACAGCACCGCGGCAAGCAGTGCAGCGAAGGTAAAGAGAGGGCGAAGCAACATGGCGGATCTCCTGGTAACGGTTGACCGAGCGGGGATAAGCCGCCAGCATCGGCTGGGGTTGCATCCAAGTCCCGATCGTTTGCCGAAAGCCGCCGAAAACGCCCGAAAAATGAACACCCTCGCCGCCGTCGGAGCGCCCCTGCCGCGACTGGAGGTCGCCGGCTTCGCTATTGACCTGGCGCGCGACACGCTGCTGGATGCCGACGGCCGAGCAGTGGAGCTGCGGCCGCAAGCCTGGCAAGTGCTGCGCTACTTGGCGCTGCATGCAGGGCGATTGATCAGCAAGGACGAGCTTCTGGATGCGGTCTGGCCCGGCGTCGTGGTCACCGAGGATTCGCTGGTGCAAGCCGTTGGCGACGTGCGCCGCGCGTTAGGCGAGTCCGGGCGCAACGTGGTCAAGACGGTGCCGCGGCGCGGCTACTTACTGGTTGCTGCGCCGGTCGCTCCAACAGGAAGCGAGACCGGCACGGCGCGCTGGCGGCACCGGTTGACACTGGGTTTAGCGCTGCTGGTGCTGGTGGCTGCAGCGCTCGGATGGCATCGCTGGGCGGGCCAGCGCGGCGCGGCGCCGGCCACCGGGGCGCCGTTCTCGGTCGCGGTGCTGCCGTTCCGTGACCCGCAACGCAGCACCGATGGCGAGGCGCTGGCGCGCGGCGTCGCAGCTGATCTGGTGGCCGAGCTGGCGCGCAGCCCGGACCTGCGTGTGCTGTCGGACCAGTCGAGCTTCCAGTTCAGCGGCGGCGGTGGCACACCGTTGGCCGAAATCGCGCGGCGACTGCGCAGCCGCTACCTCGTCGACGGCACCGTTCGGCGCAATGGCGAGCAACTACGACTGGCGGTCGAACTGCTCGACAGTGAGAGTGGACAGGTACTCTGGTCGAGCTCGCAGACGCTCGCCGCTGCCGGGCTGGGCGCAGCACAACTCGCGCTCGTCGGCCGAATCGCGGGCACGCTGCAATACCGGGTACGGCAGACCGAGGAGCGGCGGGCGCTCGCGCTGCCACCGAGGACGCTGGATGTATTTGTGCTGACCGAGCGCGGCCGCGTCAGCATGCAGCGTTACGACGCCGCGGGCATGCGCGAGGCACGGGCGCTGCTGGCGCAGGCCCTGCAGATCGATGCGGGCTACGCACCGGCTTGGGTCTATCTGGGCATGACCAATACGGTCGATGCCGGCCTGCGCCTGACGGGCGAGTGGACGGTGGCGCGCTTGCCCGAGGTGCTGGTTCAGCTGAACCGGGCCATTGCGCTGCAATCCGATCTGCCCATCGCCTACGTCGCGCTCTCACAGGCGCAAGCCCTCGCGCGCAATCACGATGCAGCGCTGGCAGCAGCCCAGCGCTGCATGGAACTAAGCCCGAACGACGCTGACTGTTTCTACATCCTGGGCAAGGCGCAGCTCGAGCTCGGCCAAGTGCCGGCGGCCGTTCAGAACTTGGCGCAGGCTATGGACCGCAATCCGCTTGCTCCGGCCTACCTGCCGGCCTTCTATGCCACCGCGCTGTGGGCCGATGGTCGCTGGAACGACGCGGTGCGCGCGGCCGATCAGTGTCTGGCGCTGGCACCGACATTCTGGCGTTGTCGGCAGGACCGTTTGGCCGCGTTGGTCGAACTCGGGCGCCTGCCCGAAGCACGCGAGGAGGCCGCTCGCCTGATGGCAGAACTGCCTGCGATCACGACCCGCTGGTTCGACTCGGTGTTCGCCGACAGCGCGGCCGCCCTGCGCGATCGCCGTCGTGCGGCCGCGGCGCAGGCCGGAATTCCGGTCAAGCGGGAATGACGACCGAGTCCAAAAGGCAGCGACAACGTCCGGTCGAGAGCAGTGCGAGCAGCACGGGCCCGTTCAGGCCTCGCGCCGAAAACGGCCGCCCGCCGAGCGGGAACCGCGCGACGCTCCCGAGCTGATGTTCAGCGTTGGAGAGAATGGGCGGGTTCACAGTTTCAGCCATTTTCGGCCACAAGCAGTCTCCCGCGACAGGATGCTTTCGCACGCCTCAGTCGATAACGGGCGCAGGCGTGTGTAGCCGCCAAGCAAACAGATTAGCGTGGTTCGGCTTGCCGATCCTGCGCGGCGTTTTCCCTTGCCAATGCCATCTCGGTCGAACATACCGTGTGTCCGCGCGCA
>JBBSVH010000207.1:0-3312 GCA_038233685.1 Lysobacterales bacterium
CCTTCGGCTTCAAGCCGCAGCAGCGCGCGCTGGATCGCGCCAATCGACTGGGTGCTGACCAGGCCGTAGGAGG
This sequence comes from Lysobacterales bacterium, assembly GCA_038233685.1. Classification (GTDB taxonomy): domain Bacteria; phylum Pseudomonadota; class Gammaproteobacteria; order Xanthomonadales; family Xanthomonadaceae; genus Pseudoxanthomonas_A. The sequence goes on from JBBSVH010000207.1 coordinate 74, forward strand.
TCGAGATGTCCTTGCGCTCGTCGGCCACCAGGCCGAGCAGGGCGCGCAAATCCTGCAGGTCCAGCAGCAACAGGCCGCGGTCATCGGCCAGCTTGAACAGGATGTCGAGCACGCCGCTCTGGGTGTCGTTGAGTTCCAGCATGCGACTAAGCAGGACCGGCCCGATTTCGCTGACCGTGGTCCGCACCGGATGCCCGGCCTTGCCCCACAGGTCCCAGAACACCACCGGCGCGGCTTCGTTGCGGTAGTCGGTGAGGCCCATCTGCTGGATCCGCTCGGCGATGCGGTCATTCATCGTGCCCGCCACCGCCAATCCGGCGACATCGCCCTTCACATCGGCCAGGAACACCGGCACGCCGATCCGGCTGAAGCCTTCGGCAAGGGTCATCAGGGTCACGGTCTTGCCGGTGCCGGTGGCGCCGGCCACCAGGCCGTGGCGGTTGCCGTACCGGGGCAGCAGGTAGACCAGGCCACTGTCTGGGGTCGTGACGGCCTTGCCGACAAGGATGGGCGGAAGCGGAGCCTGGTCCATGGTGCCTCGTTGCGAAGTTGACGGATAAACGCGTGCGACCGCCCGATTCTAGGCGGATGTCCGGATGGATGCGACGCGAAGCGCCGGCGGCTGTCAACGGGTTGCCCCGACTTCCGGCGGCCAGCTACCCTGCCGGTTCCCCACGCTGTTGGCTGACTCATGTCATTTCGTTCGTCGTTGACTTCAATCCCTGCACTGGTTGCGCTTGCCGCCACGCTGTTCGCCGGCCTTGCCGCTCCCCAGGCGCAGGCGCAATCACGCCGCGACCAGGCCACGATCGCGGTCCTGCAGCAACGCATGGACGCCGCCGAAAAGCGCTATCGCGATGGGTTATTGGCGGAGGACGAGGCCCGCGCCAACGCCGCCACCAAGGCCGCGCTGGACGAAATCGAGTCCGTGGTCGCGGCCTGCGCCAAACAGCGCGGCTGCCAGTTGACGACCATGCTGGCGACGTACGAGCGCCTGCTCAGGGCGTCTCCCACGGCGGCCGGTGATGGTGCGTTCGACGAGGATGGCGATGATCCGATCAATGAGGGCGACCTGGCCGATGTGGACGTTCCGGACGCCGCCAGCGCCGCGGCGCTGCTGAGCGAGGACGGCCAGCGCTTCGTGCGCATGGTCCAGTTCAACCCGGCGGTGCAGGCCGGCATCCGCCGCTGGCTGACTGACATGCGCCCGTCGCTGATGGACAGCTACGAAAACTACCGCTACATGCAGCACCTGATGTCGCCGGCGTTCAAGCGCCAGGGCCTGCCGGAAGCGCTGCTGTTCGGGATCATGGCCAAGGAATCCAACGGCAAGGTGCATGTCGGCTCGCGCGCCGGTGCGGTGGGGCCGATGCAGTTCATGCCCGCCACCGGCAAGCGCTTTGGCCTGGGCGATGACGGTACCGGCTTCGACACGCGCTACGACCCGCGCGCCTCGGCCGATGCCGCGGCCAGCTACCTCAACGAGCGCTTCGGCGAGCTCAACAACAACATCGAGATGTCGCTGGCGGCCTACAACGGCGGCGAGGGCCGCGCGGCCCGAGTGTTCGCGTCCAGCGGTGGGCGCGATTTCTGGGATCCCGATGTCTACAGCCAGTTCCCGGCCGAGACCAAGGATTACGTGCCGATGGTGATCGCGGCGGCCTGGTTGTTCCTGCATCCGCGCGACTACGGCATCCAGTGGCCGCGGGTCAGCACGCGTTCGGCCACGGTCAGGCTGACCCAGCCCAGCTCGATCTACGAGTTGACCATTTGCCTGGGCAACAGCGGTTCGCGCGATGGCTACATGCGCGCGCTGCGCAACCTCAACCCGCGCTGGGAAGCCGACAGTCGCCTGCCGGCCGGCACCGCCTTGAACGCAACCAGCCGCATCGCGAGCCTCTATGAGCGCTACTGCACCACCGGCCGGCGTCGCGCCGAATTGGCCAGGCAACTGGCGGTCAGCAACGTGCAGTCGGCACTGGTGCGGATCGGGCCGATGACAACCACCACGACGGCATCAAGCGTCTCGCTGCCGCCACCGCCGCCGCCCAAACCGAGGAACACGCCGCCGAAAACCTCCCAGGTGCAACGCGGCGACACCCTAAGCAGCATCGCCCGAAAGAACGGCTGCGACATCAGCGACATCACCAGGGCCAACAACCTGAGAGCGCCGAAGTATTCGATCCGCCCCGGCCAGACACTGAGCCTGCAGGGCTGCAGGGAGTGAGATCGCACACGTCCCGATGGCGCACGTTTTTTTTGGAGCGAAGCTTGGGTGCTATCAGCTCTTTTCCTTCCCCCGTGATCGGGGGAAGGTGCCGAAGGCGGATGCGGGATACTGCGCCCCGTGCGCCTTCCTGTAGCTGCGCCCTGGGCGCGATTGACTCCCTTCGTTGGCGTTGAGCTTTTAGCTCAGGGCACTCCCGAAAAAGCTCAGCGCACTTCTCAAAAAGCTCGGTGCACTCCCCACAAAGCTCGGTGCACCCCCCACAAGGCTCGGTTCGTTGGGCAGAAGGCTCGCTGCACGCCCGATTTGCAGCACCCAACCGCGTGCACCCTTCCGATCGCTGGGTTAGCCTGCGTGGCAGGGGAGGGCACGCATGACCGACAAGGATGCCGACGCCGACGACGTCGCGCGTTTCATTGCCAAATGGAAAGGTGTGGATGCCTCGGAGCTGTCCACCGCGCAGACCTTCGCGCTGGACCTGTGCGCATTGCTGGGCGTTGACGCGCCGCATGCCACTGCCGAACAGGACTACATGTTCGAGCGCCCGCTGACGTTCCACCACGCGGACGGCAGCAAGAGCGCCGGTCGTGTTGATTTGTACAAGCGCGGCGCGTTCGTCATGGAATCCAAGAAGTTCCGCGTCAATACCCAGACCAAGGGCTTTGACGAAGCCATGTTGCGCGCGCACTCGCAGGCGCAGAACTACGCACGTGCGCTGCCGGCCAGCGAAGGCCGCCCGCCGTTCGTAGTGGTGGTCGATGTCGGCCATCGCATCGAATTATTCTCTGAGTTCAGCCGCTCAGGTGGCGCCTACACGCCATTCCCGGACCCACGCAGCCACCGCATCAGCCTGGACGACCTGCATCGCCCGGAGATCCGCGAACGCCTGCGCCGGATCTGGTTGGATCCGCTGTCGCTGGACCCCAGCCGCGAATCCGCCCGCGTCACCCGCGAGATCGCCGCGCAACTGGCCGAACTGGCGAAGTCGCTGGAACGCAGCGGCCACACGCCG
>JBBSVH010000208.1:0-3229 GCA_038233685.1 Lysobacterales bacterium
CTCTGCGGTGGCATCCAGCGTGAGCGGAGCGGGTGGAAGGCCGGCGAGGTTTCCCAGCAGCCCGCCCTCAGGCTCGCGCACCGTGAGCTTGCTCTGCAGCCGGGCTTGGTCCTGTTGCAGCGTGAGGTCGTACTCGCCCTGTTTGTCGAGCCGGCGCAAAGCCAGCCTCCCCTCGGCCTTCTCCAGCGAGGGCAAAGCGAGCCGCCCCTCGGCGCTGAAGGCGGTCGCGGTGCCGAACACGGTCTCGGCGATCTCGATCCGGTCCAGATGCAGCTCCTGCACATCGATGGCGACCGGCAGGCTAAACCCGCTACCGCCGCTATCGGCGGGCGCGCTGACTACGGGCGGGCGCAGCGCCGTCAGGCGCGAGGCGGTCAGCTTCTCCACCAAAAGCTCTCCGGTCAGCAGCCGGCTCGGCGACCAGGTGACCGTGAGGTCGTCGATGCGCAGCCAGGTTCCGTCCGCGTCTGTCAGCTCCACCCGCTCCACCCGCAGATTGCCGGTCAGGGCGCCGCTGACGCCGCTGACCTGCACTTGGCCGCCGGTGAGCTTGGAGACGATGCGCCCGATGATGCCCTGGTCTGGCACGGTGTCCGCGGCCAGCGCCATGCCACCGTCGAGCAGCCACGCCGCCAGCAGGCAGACAAAAATCCGTCCGGCGAGAGCGCGGATCGCAGGCCTGCGGCGAGACGTCGGTTGGGGGGAAGCAGGTTCCATGCGTCCTGTCATCTGGGGCTGCATGTCCGGATCAGAAGGCCTGGCCGATGCCGATATACAGCTCGAACGCATCTCCGCCGGGCTGCGGGTTCAGCGGCACCGCGACATCGAGCCGGATTGGACCGATGGCGGTGTAGTAGCGCGCTCCCACGCCGGCGCCCAGATGCCACGCGCCGGAGAACGGGCCGCCCCCGGCATTGACCTGGCCGGCATCGACGAACGCCGCCGCGCCGTAGCTTTCGCCGAAGCGCTGGCGGAACTCGACGCTGCCCGCGGCTACCGACGTGCCGCCTTGCGGATCGCCATTGGGGAATTGCGGGCCGACCGACTGGTAGCGATAGCCCCGCACCGTGGCGCTGCCGCCGGCATAGAAGCGGCGGTCGGGCGGCAGTTCGAACTGAGTCGTGCCCGCCACCTCGCCGGCCAGGCCGCGCATCGCCAATATGCTCCGGCCCTTTGTGCCCCAAAGCGTACCGACATCCAGATAGGTGGAGCCGGACAGTTCGAACGCGAAAAAATTGGTCGACGGGGCGGCCATTGAGCGCGTCGGCGTGATCGTGGCGGCGGCGCGGATGCCCTGGGTCGGGTTCAGCAGGTCGTCGGTGCTGTCGTATTTCGCATAGAGTGGCAGGTCGAGCAGCGTGTAGTCGCGCCCGACGTTCTGCTGGACGATATGCGCCTGCTCGAAGCCGAGGCCGACCCCAACCTTCCATCGCGTGGATAGCCGCCTTTCAAGCTTCATGTCCGCGGTCACCGCCTGGATGTCGTAGGCCTGCAGGCTCTGGCTGAGCGCGCCGAGACTGAAGATTAGCGACTGGTCCCGTGCGTCGATCAGCGGCAGGTCCGGATCCGGTAGGGTCAGCACGGATTTCAGCACATAGCCGGGAGCGCGGGCGGCGGTGCCGCCGGCATTGGCGCTCGCGCTGAGCAACAGGTTCTCCGCGTCGCCAAACAGGTTGTGATGTTGCCAGGAGGCGGCCACCTGCGCGCCGAGGTCGGTGGAATAGCCGCCGGAGAGCCGGATCGTGCGCAACGGGCGCTCGGTCACGTCGATCATCACCGGCAATTGGCCGGCTTCGTTCAGTTCCGTCGCGGTCGCGCTCGTACCTAGCTGGGCGCGCACACTGGAAAAGACGCCAAGCGAGGCAAGATCCTGGCGCGCGGCCTCGATCGCGACCGGGTCGAAGCGTTCGCCCTGGGTGATCGTCAGGCGGCGGCGCACGAAGGCTTCGTTCATGCGTTCCAGTCCGGTGATGGTGATGGCGCCGAGATCGACGCGCGGACCGGGCGTAACCGGATAGGCGATGTCGAGCGCGTCCTCCTGCGGGCGCAGCAGCGCGATCGGCTCCCCAACCTTGGCCAGCGCATAGCCGTCCTGGCGCAGCGCAGCCAGCAGGCGCGCGCGCTCGGCCAGCACCGGCCCCGCGGCGGCCGGTGCGCCGGGCGCGAGTTCGAGCCGAATATCGGATCCCGGCGGCAGGCTGCCGTCGATGGTCACGCGGCGCAGATGAAACAGCGGCCCAGGCTCCACCGACACCTCGACGGCGACCGGCGGCTCGGCCGGCGCGCGCTCCAGCGATTCCGCCAATGTCGGATCGTCGAGCGGCCGGCCGGCGACGGTCACGCTGATCCGCGCCTTGTAATAGCCGTAGCTGCCGAGCGCGGCGGCGAAACGTTCGGCATCCGCGCGGGCGCGGGCGATCAGACCAAACGGACCGATCGGACCCGCGTCGTGCAGCGAGATCAGCGTGGAGGTGTCGGTCAGTGATTGATCGAGCGGATCCACGCCGGTGGGCAGGATCATGGTAGTGTAGGCGACCGGATCGGCAGCCCGCGCCGGTCCGGGACCGTCGGCGAGCATCCAGGGCAAGGCCGCCGCGACTGCGAGCAGGGCGGCACGGAGGGCGGGGAGGGGGGCAATGAGGTCGCGGCACATCAGGATGCTATAGCGCGACCCGGCGAATTGTTCCTTCCCGTGCTGCGGTAACGTGGTTGGAGATTGGTGCACCGGTCGCTTTGGCGGGGAGCATCGATGAATGCTCTTGCGTTTGTTCGGGAACGCAGACCGGAGGGCGTCCTGTTGGACACAAATCTTCACTGCCGGAATACAGTTCCGATTTCGGAATAATTCGTCAGCCAATCAGTGTCGTTCTGCTGATAACGGGATATGGCACAGCCGACGGGCGACCCACCGGTAATCAAGGCGGCGCCGCGGCTGCAACCCTTTCATAAAAACATTCTGGGCCAATGCATGGTGGAGGTGTACCTGCCGACAGCCCAGGCAAGCTAGAGCATGATCCTTTCATTCCGGCTCGTATCCTGCGGCGGTGAAGTAGTTTGCGCACTCGGCTGGGGTGAACTGGTCGACGGCGGTGCCGATGGTATCCCATAGGTCGGCGATGCTGCGCGCGGCGGCTTTGCGCAGGATGGCCTTGAGCTTGGAGAAGGCGTTCTCGATCGGGTTGAAGTCGGGCGAGTAGGGCGGCAGGTAGAGCAGACTGGCGCCGGCCGC
>JBBSVH010000209.1:0-3210 GCA_038233685.1 Lysobacterales bacterium
CGCGCTCGCTGATGGCTTCGTCATTGGCATTGGTGTGCAGGACGACCACCCGCTCAGCTTGCTCGATCACCGCGCCTGTCCAGTGCGAATGTCAGCAACAGAATGTGACGCCCTGACCCGCCTTGCAGCCAACCGATCACGCGCACCGAATCGGACGGCACGCGTCACCATCTCCTCAAGAAAGGCGATCTTTGCGCTGGTGGTCAGCGCGATGCCCTGCCGGAGATTCACGCGGCGGGCGTCATCAAAGGTGCACTGAAGCGGATCGGGGGCCGTCATTTGAATAGACGCTCGAGCAGCGCGTCTTTGATCAATCCGCGCGCAGCAGCCACATCAGCCAGGATAGCGGCCAGCGTTCCAATTTTGAGTGGCGAGTGGTTCGGGATGGTCAGGGCATGCGGCTGTGGTTGGTCAGCATGCAATCGAATGTGGCTGCCGGACTGTCGGACCACGCGGTAGCCGATACGCTGAAGGGCCTTGATCAGTTCCGGGGCGTCCATGTCCCGAGGCAACTTCATGCGGCGAGCACTTCGTCCCTGACGTAGTGCAACCGGATCACGGCCGGTCCCTGCCCTGTATCGAAATGACAGCGGACGGCGTCGCGGACTTCCTCGCGCAGTTCTTCAAGCGTGGTGGCCTGGGTGAAAATCGACTCGCCCAGCGCGCGCGCGGAAAAGCCACCTTCGGGGGCTTCTTCGACCAGGAAAACAATTTCGCTCATGGGATATCTCCTGCCTTCACCCGATGGTACGCCCGAAGGCCGCGCCCATCCCAACCTTCCCCGCAAGCTGCGGAATGAGCTGGTTCACATATTCCGCCGATACTCTCCACCCACCCGGCAACAGGTCGCATGGGATGCCCGCTCGTTTCAGGCGGGGGTCTCCAGCAACGCTTCGATCACGCCCTGAAGTCGTGGAAAATCCACCGGCTTGGTCAGGTGCCTGTCGAAGCCGGAATCAAGCGCGCGTTGTTTGTCGCTCGACTGGCCGTAGCCGGTCAGCGCGACGAGCTTGAGTGCTGGGTCGCCATCACTGCGCAGCCGGGTGGCCAGTTCGTACCCATCCATCCCGGGCAATCCGATATCCAGCAGCGCCAGGCGAGGCGCGAAATCACGTGCGCATTCCAGCGCGCTGTGGCCGTCGGCGGCGACCTCGACCGTGTAGCCGGCAACGCGCAGCGCTTCGGCCAGCGTGGCCAGGGCGTCGGCGTTGTCATCGACCAGCAGGATGCGTTCGCCCGGTTGGACCCAGCGTGCAGGCGGTGCGGCAACGGCGGCTTCGGGCTCCGCCGATCCGCTGGCAAGTGGCAACGTGACGACGAAACGGCTGCCCTTCCCGAGGCCTGCGCTGTCGACATGCACGTGGCCGCCGTGCTGTTGCACGAGATTGCGCACGATGGCCAACCCTAGGCCAAGACCTCCTTCCGCACGATCAATGCTGGAGCCCTGCTGCTCGAAGATGTCGAACACGCGTCCAAGCATGCTGGCCTGGATGCCAATGCCCTGGTCGATGATTTCGACGACGACGTCGTGGTGGTGGACCGTTGCCTGCGCGCGGATGGTCGTGCCCTGGTCGCTGTACTTGGCCGCGTTGGTGAAGAGGTTCGCAAACACCTGGGCAAGCCGCGCGGGATCCGCATCGACCAGCAAGCCGGTTGCAGGAATGTCAATAAAGACGTGCTGGCTTTTCTGCACGATCAGCGGCTGCGCGGTTTCGTGCGCGGCGCGGATAGCCTCGCTCAATTCGATCTTTCGGCGCTGGAGGGTGAGCTTGCCGCCGGCGATGCGCGAGACATCGAGCAGGTCATCCACCAGCCGCTGCATGTGGTCGACCTGCCGCTGCATGATGCCCAGTTCCGGTGTCCATTGGCCGCGCAGTCGCAACACCTGCAGCACGGTGACCAATGGCGCCAGTGGGTTGCGCAATTCGTGCCCAAGCATCGCCAGGAACTCGTCTTTCGCGCGAGCCGCGTTTTCCGCCTGGCCGCGGGCTTCCTCCAGCCGCCTCGCCTGCTGCGCCAGCTCACGCATCGTCACGTCGACCTTCGCACGCGCGGCGTCCAGCGCGCTGGTGAGCGAGGCGTACTGTTTCATCTCGAAGTGCGCTGCGGCCAGTTCACCGGCGGTGATGCTCAACTTCTGCTGCTCGTGCAGGGCCGCGCCCAACAGTGGCAGCATCCCGCCGACGAGATCCAGGTCAGCGCGCGCCACGGACCCCCCGAGGAACACCAGCGCGGTGGCGCCATCGCTGCAGGCAGCAGCGGGAAGCGGCCCGGCACGCTCCTCCAACGCGATGACTTCGCCCTGATGCACGCCCCGGGTTCGACACGCATCGAGCAGCGCTCGCCACCCCTGCCCGCCCGGCAACGTTTTGGGTCCGCCGGCAGCGGGGACGAACTTCCCGGAGTCCGCTCGCAGGGTAAACAGCAACAGGGCCTGGGCGCCCATCGACACTGCGAATTCCCTGGCCCGGACCGCGCGGCCTTCGACCGTCGCCAGCCCCGCAATGGATGCGATGGCGTCCTGGACCTGCATTCCTAGCGTGACAAAACCAGAACGACCGCCGTGCAGTTGTGGAAGCCACTGAACTGGCCGTCAGAGCGGGCGATCTGGCCGTAGGTATTGCAACCAACGAAAGGTGCGCCCGTCAGCCCATCGCCCACGGAGGACAATTCGTTTCCGAATGCATCACCCAGGCGCAACCGGGTGGCGACACAATCAAAGAACAGCGCCGCACCGGGCTCATGCGATTGCAGGGCCTCCACGGCCGAGCGGGTCGCACGCGCGGCCGCAGTCGCAGCAGACTCGCCGGTGGTCTTCATCAGGAACACGCGCGACTGCTCCGGGATTTCCGCGGCACAGTCCACCGAACCATCCGCATTGACGTTGAGTGGGACGCGCAACCGGTAACCCTGCCCGGTCTCGATCCCCAAGATGTTGTGGAGGAAAAACGGCATCGGGTCGTTGCGATCGAACGACTGCCCCGTGGCGAGGGCATGCTGCTCGAAAGCCTCCACGGCAGGCATTCCGTCGAGGCCAACCAGACGCATGCCCTGCACCTCGGTTGCGTACATCGGATGGCCGGCTGGCAGCCAGCCGTGGCCGACGCCCACAGCGATGGGTTTGTGCGACAGGATTTCCAGCGCGACGGCGGAATCGCTGTAGACCCCGGTATCGAGGAACACATGGGTCTTGGTGAACTTGGCATCGTC
>JBBSVH010000210.1:0-3191 GCA_038233685.1 Lysobacterales bacterium
CCTGCCGCGCCGGCTGCCTTCGGCACCGAGGCGGTGATCGAGGATTTCGGCACCACGCCCGAGGGCTTGTTGTCGCTGCGCGTGCGTGGCCGGCGACGCTTCCACGTGATTCGTACGGGCGTGCGCGACAGTGGCTTGATCATGGCCGACGTCGTGTTTTGCGACGAGTCTGCGGCATCGCCACGACTGCGTCCCGAACACGCGCTGCTCGCCGAGCTGTTGCGGCGGATCCTTGCGCAGGTCAGCAGCGGCCATGCCGACCCCGAGCCGGCCCTGTTCGAGGATGCGGCCTGGGTGGGCTGGCGGCTGGCGGAACTGCTGCCGCTTTCGCATGCGCAGCGCCAGGAATTACTGCAACTCGACGATGCACACGCGCGCCTGCAGCGGTTGCTGGACGGCATTGCCTTCGAGCAAGACTGAAAACGCGGCCTGCACGTCAGTGCGGATCGGTGCGGATCCGAAACTGGCCGTGGTCATCCACATGGTCGAATGTGTCAATCGCCGTCCGCAAATCGGCAGGCAACGCCTGCGCGCCGGGGATGTCCGGCACGGGTTGCCACAGCATCAGCAGGCGCAGTCGCCTGCGTGCCTGCATGGTCTCGAAGCGGCCCACCCACAAGGTCGAGCCCTCCCGCAGTCGTGCCGGCGCCGGCCATAGTCGCAATACTTCGATCCGGTCAGGGCGGTCGCCGATGCGCCGCAACAACAGCTGTTCCGGGTGGCCATCCAGCGCGATCGGCAGCACTGGCTGTCGCGGCAGCGGGCGGGTTTCATCCAGAAGGCCGAGCACCGAAATCCAGTCTGCTGCCGGTTGCGCCCGCCAACCCTGCCCGAACAGCCGTTGCTGCAAGGGCGCCAGCGGGCCCGCAAGTTCGATGTCGAATCGACGCGCGTCACCCAGTCCATGCCTCCACCAATCCGCCTGGGCCACCAGCACTTGCGGCGCAGGCGGTTCGAATCGGGCCAGGGTGGCGTCGGCGCTGCGCGGGGCGTACCAGCCCGCAGCCAGCAAGAAGCTGCCGTAGAACGCCAATGCAAGCGGTCGCATCCAGAACGAGCGCGCGCTGTGGCGTCGATAGGCGATGCCGAGCACCAGCAACCACGCCACCCCCAGCAGCACCCCGGCCATCACGTCGGTCAACCAGTGCGCGCCCAGGTACAGGCGCGCGAAGGCGACCAGCGCGGTCGCAACGCCGGTCAGCAGATACGGCCAGACCCGCTGGCGACCGGGCAGTTCACGTGCGATCAACACCGCGAAAAAACCGAAGACCACCGTGGTCATGGTCACCGCGATGGAAGGGAAGCCGAACCCGGCGACCGCGGACGGCGGACGTGGCATGTCCACCAATGCATCCAGGCCGGCGGTCAGCAGCAGGCCCACCGCAATCGCGGCCAGCCAGTGCGCGGCGGCCATCCAGCGCCGGCGCCACAACAGCCAGCCGAGCGCAACCACCGAACAACTGCCAAGCACCGGCGCGCTGCCGATCGCCGCCAACCACGCCATCAACCGGTCCGCCAGAGGATTCCGGAGCGTAAACATGGTGGCGTGGACGGTATGGTCGAGCACCAACGGGCCGCCGCGCAGCAGCAGCGAGGCGGTCAGGCCGGCCCATAGCCAGGCGACTGCAAACAGGCAGGCGGCCAGGATCACCAGTGAGGCTGATTCCGGTCGGCGCGGATCGATCAATGCGGCGGCATAGCGTCCCAGGCGCGGGTGCGCGCGCGTCCACAGCAGCGCCTGCGCCAGCAGGTTGTCGGCATGTGCGGCGAACCAGCGCCAGGTGTAGAGCACCACGGCCCATGCCAGCGCCAGCGCCGCGAACAGGCCCAGCAAGACGAGGACGAGTTTGTCGGCAACTGCGGCGACCGCGTCGTAGGACGCGCCGAAGATCCAGCCCGGTGCGATAAAGGCCGCACCCCAGGTAATCCCCGCAAACAGGCTCGCCGGCAGATAGCGTTTAAGCGGCATCCGCAACATGCCCGCGACCACCGGCACGAACGGGCGCACCGGCCCGACGTAACGCGCGATCACGATGCCCATGGCGCCATGCCGGCGGAACAGGGTCTCACCACGATCGAGCAGCTGGGGGTAGCGATGGAACGGCCATTTCCCGCGCAGTCGTGGCCCCCAGCGGTGGCCAATCCAGAAGCTCAGACCGTCGCCAAGCAGCGCGCCCAACGCCGCGCACGTGATGGCGTAAGGACCGGACAGGTGGCCCAGGCCGACCAGCGTGCCCACCGCGAACAACAGCGGCAGCGCAGGTACCAGGATCCCGAGCACCACCAGCGCATCGCAGAACGCGATCAGGAATACCACGCCGCCCGCGGCCTGTGGATGTGCGCTGATCCAAGCCACGGTGCTGTCGAACCAGGCGCTCTGCATGCAACGGATTATAGGCAGTGACGCTTACACTGGCGGCACCGCAGCGAAGGATCACGTGACATGGCGACTCTCGCAGGCAAGACCCTGTTCATCACCGGAGCCTCGCGCGGGATTGGCCTGGCGATCGCGCTGCGCGCCGCGCGCGATGGCGCCAACATCGCCATCGTCGCGAAATCCTCGGACCCGAACCCGAAACTGCCCGGCACCATCCACAGCGCCGCCGCCGAGGTCGAAGCCGCCGGCGGGCGCGCCTTGCCGCTCCAGTGCGACATCCGTGAGGAAGACCAGGTCCGCGCAGCTGTGGCGGCGACGGTGGATGTATTCGGCGGGATCGACATCCTGGTCAACAACGCCAGCGCGATCTGGCTGCGCGGCACCCTGGACACGCCGATGAAGCGCTTTGACCTGATGCAGCAGGTCAACGCGCGCGGCAGCTTCCTGTGCGCGCAGGCCTGCCTGCCGCATCTGCTGCAGGCGCCCAATCCCCACATCCTCACCCTGTGCCCGCCGCCGTCGCTGGACCCGAAATGGTGGGCGTCGCACACCGGCTACACGCTGGCAAAGATGGGCATGAGTTTCGTCACACTGGGGCTTGCCGCGGAGTTCGGCCCGCAAGGTGTCGCAGTGAATGGATTGTGGCCGCGCACCCTGATCGCCACCGATGCGTTGAACATGATTCCCGGCGTCAGCCTTGGCAATGGTCGTTCCCCGGAGATCATGGGCGATGCCGCGCACGCGGTGCTGACGCGACCCGCTGCCGGTTTCAGCGGTCGGTTCCTGATCGATGACGAGATCCTGGCCGAGGCCG
>JBBSVH010000211.1:0-3132 GCA_038233685.1 Lysobacterales bacterium
CGCCGTGCGTAACCAGGCGCTTGTTCAACGAACCGAACAGCGCCACCAGCAGCGCCGAAACCGCGCCCACCGCGATCCCCGCGCGCATCCCGTCCGGGACCCCGCCGACCACCAGCGCGACGCCGGGCAGCACGGCCAGTCCGAAAAGGAGTTCGCGCATCACGAATGGGCGTCGCGTGAGCCATGGCTCGACCACCGAAGTAAAGGCCGGCGCCAGCGCGATGCAGGTCGCCGCCACCGACGCGTTGGCCAGCTTGACTGCGCCGTAGAAAGTGAGCCAATGGAGCGCCACCAGCGCGCCAATGCCGCAATAGGCCAGGGCCAGCTTCGGCGACATGGCGCGAATGCCTCGCCAGACGCTGGGTACCACGGCCAGCGCCGCCACGACGATCAGCATGCGCCACCACACCAGCGGCAACGCGGGCAGGGTAATCATCTTGCCAAGGATCGCAGTGATTCCCCACAGCATTACGCACAGGTGGATCTGCAGCTGCGCCTTGGTCGAAGGGTTCATGGGCATCGCGCATTATCGCCCCAAGGACCGGCGCGCAGCGCCGTCGGTTTGCGCTGCATGCGCCCCGCGCCTGGGACGGTCCGAGGATCCAGCTCCCCCGTCGCTGCCAACGCCACCCTTGATCCCGTAACAAATGGACGTCGTGGGCAGGGAGTTGCCGCAGACTCGACTGTGGAGACGCGTTCACCCCAGGCTGTATTGCCCTCCGGGGCGCCGCCAGCGCAGGATGGTGGGCGACGGCAAATGTGCGCTACAGGCATTCCAACGCGCGCGCCGGGGCACATGGGCGACGTAGGCGAATGCCTTCTTCGCTGCGAAGCGATACCCAACGCGAAGCCAAGCGCGAAGCACGTGCCACCATTCCCACCCTTACGGAGAACCCACATGGCCTGGACCACCCCCGATCTTTGCGATGCGCACCCAGGCGTGTCGGTCGCAGAGCCGCTGTTCCGCGACTTTGGAGGGGGCTCCTCGTTCTGCGGCCGAATCCGCACCGTCCGCTGCCCTGAAGACAACTCGCGGGTCCGCGACCTGGTGGCGCAGGACGGGCACGGCTGCGTGCTGGTGATCGACGGCGGTGGGTCGTTGCGCCGGTCGCTGCTGGGCGACCAGTTGGCGGACCGCGCGGTCGCTCAGGGTTGGGCAGGGATCCTTGTCAACGGCGGCGTGCGCGATGTCGAGGCGCTGGCGCTCCTGCCTATCGGCATCAAGGCGCTTGCCGCCACGCCCATGAAAACCGAGAAGCGTGGCCGGGGCGAAGCCGACGTGGCCGTGTCCTTCGCCGGCTTGGATTTCACGCCCGGGTCGTGGCTGTATGCAGACGCCAACGGAATCATCGTCTCGGCCCAGCCGCTGACGGACTGAACACATCGCTGTGGTCCGTAAAGTCGGTGGCGGCGTGGCCTGACCCGTGCGCGTGCGCGTACACGCGTGATTCGCTGGCGCGCGATGGGATAATCCAATCCTGCCCAAGGTGCGCCCGATGATCTTCCGCTGGTTCGAATCACTGATCGACGTCTTCGCACACGTCGAGGACTCCAATCCACCGCGCAGCCTGATGCGCTTCTATGTGTTCTACCTGCGCCAGGTCTGGCCCGTACTGGCGGTGATGGCGGTGCTTGGTTTCCTGGTCGCGCTGGTGGAGGTGGCGCTGTTTGACTTCCTTGGTCGGCTGGTCGACCTGACCAGCGAGCTTCCGTCGGACGGCTTCTTCCAGGCGCATGGACGTGAACTGCTGTGGATGGTGTTCGTGGCACTGGTGGCGCGCCCGGTGCTGATCGCCTTGGGCGACCTGCTGATGCACCAGACGATCACGCCTGGCCTCACCGCGCGCATCCGCTGGCAGCAGCACCGGCACGTGGTCCGGCAAAGCCTGTCCTTCTTCCAGAACGACTACGCCGGGCGCATTGCCAACCGGATCATGCAGACCGGCGCCTCACTGCGCGGCTCGGCGGTGCAGATCATCGATGCACTGTGGTACGTGACCGTGTATACCGGCAGCGCGCTGTTCCTGTTCGCGCAGGCGGACTGGCGTCTGACCCTGCCGCTGGTGGCGTGGGTGTTCCTGTACGTGGCCGCGCTGGTGTTCTTCGTGCCGCGGGTGAAGGAGCGCTCGTGGAAGGCGTCGGAAGCGCGATCGCACCTGATGGGCCGCATCGTGGACGGCTATACCAACATCGCCACGGTCAAGCTGTTCGCCCACACCCGGCAGGAAGAGGATTACGTGCGCGAGGCCGTTGGCCAGAACGTGGCCAAGGTGCGGCTGATGACGCGCATGACCACGGCCATGGACGTGACCCTGACCGTGCTCAACAGCCTGCTGGTGGTGATCACCGCCGGGCTGGGCCTGTGGCTGTGGAGCCGCGGTTCGATCACGGCCGGCGACATCGCGCTGTCGATCGGCCTGGTGATCCGCATCGAGAACATGTCCAGCTGGATCATGTGGGTGGTCAACGGCATCTTCGAGGACCTCGGCACGGTGCAGGACGGCATGCAGACCGTAGCCCAGCCGCGCACCGTGGTCGACGCACCGGATGCACAGACGCTGCAGGTCAGCCGCGGCGACGTGCAGTTCAAGGACATCCACTTCCACTATGGCAAGCGCGGTGGCGTGATCGCGGGTCTCGACCTGCACGTGCGCGCGGGCGAGAAGATCGGCCTGGTCGGTCCCTCCGGCGCCGGCAAGTCCACCATCGTCAACGTGTTGCTGCGCCTGTACGACCTGGAGTCGGGCCGCATCCTGGTCGATGGTCAGGACATCGCCCGCGTCACCCAGGAAAGCCTGCGTGGCCAGATTGGCGTGGTGACCCAGGACACCTCGCTGTTGCACCGCTCGATCCGCGACAACCTGCTGTACGGACGCCCCGACGCCAGTGACGACGAAGTGCTGGCGGCGGTGCGAGGCGCGCGCGCTGACGGCTTCATCGCACAGCTGGTCGATGCCGAAGGTCGCACCGGCTACGAGGCCCAGGTGGGCGAGCGGGGCGTCAAGCTCTCAGGCGGCCAGCGCCAGCGCATCGCCATCGCACGGGTGTTGCTGAAAGACGCACCGATTCTGGTACTCGATGAGGCAACTTCCGCACTCGACTCCGAAGTGGAGGCCGCCATCCAGGACAGCC
>JBBSVH010000212.1:0-3119 GCA_038233685.1 Lysobacterales bacterium
CGTTGCGCATTTTGCGCACTGGTGTCGCGGAAGATCACTCGATCTCGGCAATCTGGGCGTCCCCCTCAGGGGCTTCGTTCAAGACCACTTGCCTCGTTGTGACTGTGCGCGGCGCGTGCAGACGTGCCCGCATCAAGTTCGGGCAGCGCTGAGCCATTTGCTGACCGTCCTGGCCAGCCAGGGCGTTGCCGCTGTCGCCGTTCCAGTTGGCCTCCACCACGACGTGCTGCGGCGCTTCGACGAATACTCGGAACAAGCGCGGGGGCTCGCGGCCAGCACGCGACATCGGCGACTGAAGATCGTCGAGTCGCTCATCCTGGGCACATCCTCGGCCACGCCCAGCGCATCGGAGTTGCGCCAGTTCATCGCCGTGGAGCTCGCCCGGGTATCGGCCGCCAGCGGTGCCTCACTGGCGGGTGCGCTGCGAAGCTACCTGCGCTTTCGGGCGTTCGAGGGCGACATGGTCGACCATCTGCTGCCCGTGATCGCCTCGCCAGCCCATTGGCGGCTGGCACCGTTGCCGCAGACGCTGTCGGCATTTGAACTCGATCGACTGCTCGACGCGTTCCCGCCGAACTTGCCGTCACGCCTGCGCGCCTTCGCCATCGTCCGCTGTCTCGTCGACCTGGGACTGCGCAGCAGCGAAGCCATCAACCTCAACCTGGACGATATCGACTGGGCGGCTGGCACGCTGTGCGTCGCCCACGGCAAGTCCCGCCGTGCGGATGTGTTGCCCCTGCCCGAGTCGACCGGCAGCGCCATCGCCGAGTACCTTCGCTCTGAACGGCCTGCGACCACCAGCCGACGGGTCTTCGTTCGGCACGTCGCACCAGTAGACCAGCCGGTCGGCGCCGACGTGATTCGCAACACCGTGCGAGCGGCCTACCTGCGCGCCGGCTTGCCACACACCCGGGTGCACATCCTGCGCCATACGCTGGCCAGTCGGTTGCTGGCAACTGGCGGCACGCTCAAGGAAGTGGCTGATGTGCTGCGGCACCGCGAGCTCGACACGTCGATGATTTACGCCAAGGTCGACCGGTCGCGCCTGGCCGCCGTTGCGATGCCCTGGCCAGGGAGCGCAGCATGAGCGCCGCGGGTTCATTGATGGAGGCGGTGCAGCGCTACCTGGAGGAGCGAAGACGGCTTGGCTTCGCGCTGATCGCACCAGCCACGGAGCTCAAGCGGTTCGCTCGCTTCGCCGACAGTCGAGGCCACGAAGGCCCGATCACCCAGGAGCTGCAGATCGCGTGGGCGCGAGAGCACGTCCAGCGCACCAGTGCGGTCACCGCAGCACGACGGCTCGAGATCGCCCGACCGTTCGTGGCCTACTACCGGCAGTTCGAGATGGCCTCCGAGATACCGCCCGCCGGTGTCCTCGGGCGGGGGCACCGCCGGCTGACCCCACACATCTACACGGACGAGGAGATCCAGGCGCTGCTCGATGCTGCCGGTGGCCTGACACCGAGGGGTGGCATGCGTCCGCTGATGTACTGCACGCTGTTTGGCTTGATCATCGCCGCTGGCCTCCGGCTCTCCGAGGCGCTGCAACTGAAGGTGTGCGACGTCGATCTGGACGAGGCGACCGTCACCGTGCGGCAGACGAAGTTCCACAAGTCGCGCTGCCTGCCCATAGCCGCCAGCGTGGTCCAGGCGCTGGTCCAGTACCGGGATCGCCGTAACCGGCACGCCGATCCAGGCGCAGCAGCGCCGTTCTTCGCATCACACAACGGTGGCATCCTTCCCAAGCGCACGGTCGAGAACGTGTTCGCGCGCATGAGGCCGGGCCTGCAGTGGCAAGCCCGAGGCGACCATGCGCACCCGCGTATCCAGGACCTGCGACATACCTTCGCGGTGCGACGCGTTCAGCGATGGCGAGAGGCGGGCGTGTCGGTCGAGCACGGCATGTTCTGGCTGTGCACCTATCTGGGCCACGCGAAGATCAGCGACACGTACTGGTACCTCACCGGCGTGCCGGAGCTCATGGAGTTGGTCGGCTCGAAGTTCGAGCGCTTCACCTGCGAAGGAGGCCGTGATGAGTAAGCTGACCTCACCGACGTTCGCCAACCTAGTGCAGCAGTACTTCACCGACTACATGACCCAGCAGCGCGCGCTGAGCCCGCGAACCGTGGCCTCCTACCGCGACACGTTCGTCCTGTTGCTCCGCTTCGCGCACGAGCAACACGGCAAGGCACCGACCGACTTCCAGCTGACTGATCTCAGCGCGAAGTTCCTGCTCGGCTTCCTGGACCATCTCGAGCAGCAGCGCCACAACTCGGTGCGCAGCCGCAACGTCCGTCTGGCGGCAGTGCGGTCGTTCCTGAAGTTCGCCGCTGGGCACGATCCGGCTCACCTGAGCGTCATTGAGCAGGCGCTTGCGGTGCCGATGAAGCGATTCGATCGCAAGATGGTCGGCTTCTTGCCGAAGGAGCAGATGCTGGCCGTGATTGACGTGCCGACCGACACCTGGATCGGCCAGCGCGACCGCTTGATGATGACGCTGATGTTCAACACTGGCGCGCGGGTGTCGGAGATCATTGGTGTGCGCGTCGTCGACGTGGTACTCGGGCCCACGTCGAGCGTCCGGCTGCACGGCAAGGGCCGCAAGCAGCGAACGCTGCCGCTGTGGAAGACGACCGCCAAGGCTGTCAGAGATTGGTTGCAGTTGAACCCCAATCTGCAGGCCAATTCGCCGCTGCTGCCGCGCCGAGACGCAATGCCGATGACCCGCGCGAACGTCGCGCAGCGCTTGAAGCTGGCCGTGGATGCCGCCACCCAGCGGTACCCCGAGTTGGCAAAGACGTCGGTGTCGCCTCACGTCGTCAGGCACTCAACGGCGATGAGCCTGCTGCAGTCCGGCGCTGACCCCTGCGAGATCGCCCTGTGGCTCGGGCACGAGAGCCCGTCAACGACTCACATGTACGTCGAGGCGGACCTTGCGATGAAGGAGCGCGCCCTTGCGCGATTGAAGGCGCCCGACATCAAGCCGGCTCGGTATCGACCGCCGAAGGCCTTGTTGGCGTTCCTGCAGGCACTGTGATTATGCGAAGTGGTGGCAGCGGGCTCACGTCGCTTGTCCGAGGGCACGAGCGGGGACTGGTCTGCGGACTTCGCATAAGCGC
>JBBSVH010000213.1:0-3070 GCA_038233685.1 Lysobacterales bacterium
TCGCGCGCCGTCGCGGCATCACCGTGGACATCGAAGAACTCGCCGGGGCGCTGGGCGTGCCGGTGGTCGAAACCGTGGCGGTGCAGCGGCACGGCGCGCGGGCGCTGGTGGCGCAGATCCAAGCCATGGCCGCGCAGCCCCGCGTGCCGCAGGCCAGCCTCGCGCGGCAGTCGCAGTACCAGTCCAACCCGGAGCAGGCGCTGCACGATGAAACCCGGCGCCTGCTTGCCGCATCGGTGAGCATGCCCACCCGCACCGCGCATATCGACGACGTGCTGGACCGCTGGCTGCTGCATCCGGTGTTCGGGCTGGTGGCGCTGGCGGTGGTGATGTTCCTGATCTTCCAGGCGGTATACGCATGGGCCGCGCCGGTCATGGACCTGATCGACTTCAGTGCCGGTGTGCTGGGTGGGTGGGTCGGCGGCGCACTGCCGCCCGGGCCGCTCAACAGCCTGCTGGTCGACGGCGTCATCACCGGCCTTGGCAGCGTGGTGATCTTCCTGCCGCAGATCGTGATCCTGTTCGCCTTCATCCTGGCGCTGGAGGAGTCCGGCTACCTGCCACGTGCGGCCTTCCTGCTTGACCGCACCATGACCGCGGCCGGGCTGTCGGGGCGCTCGTTCATCCCGCTGCTGTCCAGCTTCGCCTGCGCTATCCCGGGCATCATGGCGACGCGCTCGATCCAGGATCCCCGCGACCGGTTGGCCACGATCCTGGTGGCGCCGCTGATGACCTGCTCGGCACGGCTGCCGGTTTACGCGCTGCTGATCGGCGCGTTCATTCCGCAGAAGCAGGTATGGGGCGTGTTCAACCAGCAGGGCCTGGTCCTGTTTGGCCTGTATGTCGCTGGCGTCGCGAGCGCACTGCTGGTGTCGACGGTGATGAAGAAGTGGCGGCGCGACAAGACCGAGCACCCCCTGTTGTTCGAACTGCCGTCCTATCGTGTCCCGCATCCCCGCGACCTGCTGATTGGCCTGTGGGAGCGGGTGCTGATCTTTCTCAAGCGCGTGGGCGGCATCATCCTGGCGCTGACCGTGTTGCTGTGGTTTCTGCTCTCGTTTCCCGGTGCGCCCGCCGATGCAGTCGGGCCGGCGATCAACTACAGCTTCGCTGGCCGACTGGGTCAGGCCATGACCGCCATCTTTGCGCCGCTGGGCTTCAACTGGCAGATCTGCATCGCCCTGATTCCCGGGCTTGCGGCGCGCGAGGTCGCGGTCGCGTCGCTGGCGACCGTGTACGCACTCTCTGCTGCAGACGATGGCGCCGCTGCCGAGGCGCTGACTCCGCTGATCAGCGACGGCTGGTCCCTGGCCACCGCCCTGTCGCTGCTGGTCTGGTACATCTACGCGCCGATGTGCATCTCCACTCTGGCTACGATCAAGCGGGAAACCAATTCGTGGTCGAAGATGTGGTTCTCGGCTGGATACCTGTTCGCGCTGGCCTACCTGGCCTCGCTCCTGACCTACCAGTTGGCCCGCGTGCTGGGGGCGGGGTGATGCTGCACTTGCCACTCTTCGCGCAGTACGCGCTGATCGGACTGGCCGTGGCGCTGAGTCTATGGGCGGTGGTGAACCAGCAGATGCCCGCGACCATGCGCCGGCTACGGCTGGCCATCGCACTGCGACTGCTGCGCAGTTCCAGTGGCTGGGCCGCGGGCCTGGGCAGGCGAATCGCACCCCGGGCAACGGAGCCTGGAGCGTGCGGGGGCTGCACTGGCTGCGGTGCCTCCTCGGCAAAGCAGTAACCGCACCGATCGACAGCGGACGTCGTTCTCCGGACGTCGTTCTCAGTGATCCCTGCGGCCGCGCGCAGCTTTCAAGTCGTTGCGCGGCACCACTTCCACCGCAAGGGTGAAGCTGCGCTCCTCACTCGGCTGCATCGCGCCCACCCCAACCACGTGGCGGGCGATTTCTTCGCCGCGGTCGTTCTTGATCGAAAGCACCACGGTGTACTCCCAGGGGCTGCCGTCGGCTGGATGGCGGACGGTGCCCTGGACCTTCAGCGGCGTGATCGTCTGCGCCGCACGCTGCTCCGCAGCGGCGGCCTCGTCGAAGCGCAGGTGATGCTTGCACGCCGGACACGCGCTTGCGCTCTCCAGGATCGTGGTCCTGCAGTGCGGGCAACTTCGCGTCGCCCCGGCGGCGCCCGGGCGCGGATTGCTCATGAAGAGGCGTCGTTGCCTGCAGTCTTGCCGCTGCCCGTCTTGGCCTTGTCGTCCCAGCCGAAGTCGGCCTGGCCACGCATCCGCGATCCTGCCGCCACGGTCAGCGAACCGGCCTTGATGTCGCCGATCAGGACGCCCGAAGCCAGGAGTTCGACGTGTTCGGCCGCCTCGATGTTGCCTTCCAGTTCGCCAGCGATGACCACCTTGCGGGCACGCACGCCACCGTTCAACTTGGCCCCGGTCTCGATGGTCAGGTCGCCCTGGACATTGACGTCGCCCTTGAACTTGCCGGCAATGCGGACGTGGCCGGCACCTTCGATCTTGCCTTCGATGGTGAGGTCGGCGGCGATGATGGATTCACGTGCCGCGGGCTCCGCCGCGCGCGCTGGAGCAGGGGTGGAAGCAGGGACTGCAGTGGCTGCCGGTTCAAGCTTGGGTGCAGGTGCCGGTGAGGGTGTGTCGAAGCGCTGTGGTTCAGGCTTTGCAGCAGGTGTCGGATCTTTCCAGATAGCCATCGGTCAGGGACTCCACGGGGGTGGCCGTCGAGGCTATCACTACTTTGCGACGATTTCCTGCATGGACACGTCAACTGGTTCGCGCAAGTCGCTGCCCATGCAGGAAATGTGCGCTACATCCGGAACACACCGAAGCGTGTGCGGTCCTCAATCGGGGCGTTCAGCGAGGCAGACAACCCCAGGCCCAGTACGCGGCGGGTATCGGCGGGATCAATGATGCCGTCGTCCCACAGCCGCGCCGTGGCGTAATACGGGTTGCCCTGGGACTCGTACTGGTCGCGCAGTGGTGCCTTGAAGGATTCTTCTTCCTCCGGCGTCCACACGCCGCCTCTCGATTCGATGCCGTCACGCTTGACCGTGGCCAATACGCTGGCGGCTTGTTCGCCGCCCA
>JBBSVH010000214.1:0-3068 GCA_038233685.1 Lysobacterales bacterium
ACCCGCATCGCATCGATAATCGCATAGGTCTGCATGACCGCCTGGCTGCGCTCAAGGGCGCTTTGACTATTGCGCAGCGCGGTTGCCTGCATGGCCGCCACGCCCAGCAGGCCGATGCCCAGGATCAGCACCGCCACCATCACTTCGATCAAGCCGGCACCACGCTGCCTGCTGCGGACATTGAGGCCCGCTTCCCGAATCACGGACATGCTCCGCCTCCATTGACAGGGTCTGAAGACACCCGGCTACCGCCGACAACGCTGATCACGCGTCGATTCGCAGCCGGGGAAGTGGTAGGAATACAGGTGGTGATGGTTCCAGCGAACAGAATTCCGCCAGCGACCGTGCGCGCCAGGCCGTCACCGCCAAATCGCACTGCGGCAGCGCTGCCGCTGACCCGCACGGGAGCCTTTACGGTGCCCGAGCGAAGCACTTCATTATTCCTGTCCACCACGGTCAGCCATCCCGTCCACGCCCCGACCGTCGTGCTGCACGTGGCTCCGTCGGTTGTGCGACACACCCTGACAGCTTCGTTCCTGCGCACCGCCTCAAGGCGGGCAAGCTGGAGAGAGCTCACCAGTTCGTTGGACTGTCCGGTGATCCGGTTGGCGTTGATCATCGCGGTAAAGCTGGGGGCGGCGAGCGCCACCAGGATTGCCAGCACGGCGATGGTGATCATCAGCTCGATCAAGCTGAAGCCCGATTGCCACGTGCGCGAAGCCGATTCGAGCGAGACCCGGGACGGCGACTCGGAGCGACATCGAAAGGCTGCTTGCATGTTGGTTTTCCCCCAGGATCATGTAGGACGCCACCTTAAAGGCAGCCTGTCGGCCGAGACCAGACAAACCCGATGGACGGCCCTTCTCGCAGGGCTCGGCGGCGACTGGCCCCCGATCCGGGCCTGCACAGGTCATTATTGAGCCTTGGAACCGGACCCGGACCCGAAGCCGAACCCATGACCCGTTCTAGTAGAAGCGCTCACGCACTGGACTCCCTTTGGCAAGCCCCGGTCATGATCTGGCTACTGGTGGCCGGAGAGGGCCTGGCCGTGGTGCTGTCGCTGGCGCCTGGCGTGGAGGGCGACCGTCTCACCTATTTTGGGCTGACCTCGCTCGTCATCCAGTGGGTGTCGCTCCTGGCCCTGGGAGGGCTGTACCTGCTACGCAAGCTGATCGCACCACTGCCCCCTCAATATGTCGGCTACCTGTGGCTGCTTCTGCTGGTGCTTTCCACGTGGATCGTGTGCAGCGGCGTCTGGATCCTCGCGGGGGAGGTGTGGTCGCTGACCCGGACCGAATGGCGCTCACTTCTCGTTCGCCTGACCGGCATCGCACTGACCGTTGGCCTGCTGGCCCTCGCCGCGTTCCAGAATCACTGGCGGGCCCGCCAGCTTGCGGTCAGGGCAGCGCAGTCGGAACTCGAGGCCCTGCAGGCCCGGATCCGGCCGCACTTCCTGTTCAATACGCTCAATACCGGGGCGGCGCTGGTGCACCAGCGGCCGGAAGCGGCCGAACAGCTGCTGCTGGACCTGGCCGACCTGTTCCGGGCGGCACTGGCCGGGCCGCGAGAGATCCTGCTTGAGGAGGAGCTGTCGCTTGCGCGGCGCTACCTGGAAATCGAAGCCCTGCGGTTCGGCGACCGGCTGACCGTGCAATGGCACCTGCCTGTAGAGATGCCTGCGGTGACCGTGCCGACGCTTTCAATCCAGCCGCTGGTCGAGAACGCGATCCGGCACGGCGTGGAGCCTTCGCGCACCGGCGGCAGCGTGGACATCACCGTGAGCGCGGACGACAGCCTCGCCTGCGTGCGGGTGCGTAATTCACTTCCGGCGGGAGGCGCAGTGGCCAACAACGGACATCGCGTTGGTCTCAGTTCGGCGCGGGCCCGCGTGCAGGCGATGACCCAGGGGCGCGGCAGCGTGGAGACGTCGATCGAAGGCGACACCTTCATCGCCATGCTGACGATCCCGCGCGACGCGACGCGCTGAGACCTCGTCTTCCGGCGCAGGCGGCTAGAGGCTCAGCTCAGGCCATGACCTCGTAGCACGGCCGGTACTGCCCCGAAATCTTCATCCGCCGCTGCTCCACGAATGCGCGCAACAGTGCGTCGAGCGCCTGCATCATGTCGGTGTCGCCGTGGATCTGGAACGGGCCGTGGGCTTCGATCCTGCGGATGCCGTCTTCCTTGACGTTGCCCGCCACGATGCCCGAAAACGCACGACGCAGGTCCGCGGCCAGTGCCGGCGCGGCGCGGCCGTGGTGCAGGTCCAGCGCGGCCATGGCCTCGTGGGTGGGCACGAACGGCTGCTGGTATTCCAGCGGCACGTCGATGGCCCAGTTGAAGAAGAACGAGTCCTTGTGCGCGATGCGGTGCTCGCGCACGCGGCGAATGCCGGCAGACATCTTCCTCGCCACCGACACCGGGTCGCCAATGACGATCTCATAGCGCTCGGCCGCCGCGTCGCCCAGGGTCAGGCGGATGAAACGGTCGATCTGCTCGAAATAGGGCGCGGCAATGGTGGGGCCGGTCAGGATCAGCGGGAACGGCAGCGCGGCATTTTCCTCACGCAGCAGGATGCCGAGCAGGTAGAGGATTTCTTCAGCCGTGCCCACGCCGCCGGGAAACACCACGATGCCGTGGCCGACGCGGATGAACGCCTCAAGCCGCTTCTCGATGTCCGGCATGATCACCAGATGGTTGACGATGGGATTTGGCGACTCCGCCGCGATGATCCCCGGCTCGGTGATGCCGATGTAGCGGGTGATGCGGCGGCGCTGCTTGGCGTGGGCGATGGTGGCGCCCTTCATCGGGCCCTTCATTGCACCCGGGCCGCAGCCGGTGCAGATGTCCAGCCCGCGCAGGCCCAGTTCGTAGCCCACCTGCTTGGTGTAGATGTACTCGTCGCGCGAAATGGAATGGCCGCCCCAGCACAC
Source organism: Lysobacterales bacterium (assembly GCA_038233685.1). Classification (GTDB taxonomy): domain Bacteria; phylum Pseudomonadota; class Gammaproteobacteria; order Xanthomonadales; family Xanthomonadaceae; genus Pseudoxanthomonas_A. The sequence goes on from JBBSVH010000214.1 coordinate 2,934, forward strand.
CACCAGGTTCGGCTCGGCCGGCTTGAGGATGCGCGCGTTGCGCAGCAGGCCGAAGACCGCGTTGGTGATGCCTGCCGAGGTTTCCAGGTCTTCCGCGTTCTCCGGGCCCAGTTCGATGGCCGTGTAGGCCAGGTC
>JBBSVH010000215.1:0-3053 GCA_038233685.1 Lysobacterales bacterium
GAAACCTGCCACCGGCAATTACGCTGGTACGAGTTGGTTCCCCTGGCCAGCTACCTCTGGCTGCGTGGCTGCTGTGCTCGCTGTGGAGCGCAGATCGGTCGTTTCCACCCCGCCGTCGAAATCGCCGCCATCGTCATCGCGGTCTGGGCCGTGCTCGCCGCGGAGGACCCGCAATGGGCCTTGGCGAATGCCGTGCTGGGCTGGGTTCTGCTGGCGCTGGCCTGGATCGATGCCAGCCATTTCCGCCTGCCGGATGTGCTGACGCTGCCGCTCGTCGTCGTGGGGCTGGTCACTACCTGGCTGCTGGAGCCCTGGGCATTGACCAGCCATGCCATCGGGGCGATGGCTGGCTACCTGCTGTTCCAGCTTTTGGCCTCGGCCTATCGCCATTGGCGGGGGCATGACGGGCTGGGCACCGGCGATGCGAAGCTGCTGGCGGCCGGCGGCGCCTGGATCGGCCTGGGCGCACTGCCCATGGTGGTATCCCTCGCCGCGGTGGCGGGTATCGGCTGGATCCTGTTACGGGGCGGCGATCGTCATCGCGCCATTCCCTTTGGACCTTTCCTGGCGCTGGGCATTTGGCTGCTGCGGCTGCACAGCGACCTGCTGGCATGAGGTCAGCCCCGCCCATTTAGCGTGGATCGCCCTGGCCCCGTGCTTCGATGGCCGCGAGCCGATCCGCCATGCGGCGGCCGGCTGCGGCGATGGAAAGGTTGGCGGCGATATCCGTCTTGGCGCGGTTTCCCAGCGCCGCGGCGAAATCAGGGTTTTGCCAGATACGCCGCATGAGCTGGGCGGCATGGGATTCCACGGGTTCTGCCCACAGCGAGCCGGTCGCATAGGGCGGCGTTGGCCGATCGATCTCGACCAGTCGATACGCCGCGAGCAGGCTGTTCTCCGGGGTCATGAAATCGAGGTTGCCGGAATAGCCCGTAGCGATCACTGGTTTACCCAGCAGCATCGCCTCTGCCATGGTCAGCCCGAGGCCTTCGCTTCGATGCAGCGAGACATAGGCGTCACAGGCATGCATCAGCGAGATCGTCTCGTCGTTGGTGAAGACGCGGTCGATGATCGTCACTGTGGCGCCGGCTGCGTTGGCCGCGGCATGCAGCTCGGCAATCAGTGCCGGATGCGGCGTGGTTCAGAATTGGCCAGTTTTGGGTGACACGGGCGCACGAAGAGCGCCGGCCTGTGCAGGCCGGGTGCCGATGTCCAATCTGCCCTGTGGAAGCGGTCAGCCTCCCCCGCGTCAAGCCCGGCGGGGCTGAAGCGGTCCCAGGCCGAGCAGGACCAACCAGTGGGAATGGCCCTGGCCGGTCATCAGCTCTCGCGGGCTCTTGCCCTGCCGCTCGGCGTGCCGGCTACGCAGGAAGCGACGGTGGTTCAGGAAGAACCGCAGCAGCCCCAGGTACGAGCCGCCAAGGTGACGGCGCAGGGTGAAGTAGGTGCGCAGCCGCGAGTTGAGGTTCTCCACCAACGCGCTGCTGCGCGGCGTGTCGACCATGGCCCGGCGTACGGCCTCGATCAGGCCGTGGAACTTGCTTCCCATCCGCGCTCGCAGCCCGCTCCACCTCTGCCAGTACGCGGGTGAGGTGGTGGGCAGCCGGTGCAGCACGCAGGCCTCACGCACGAGGGGCTCAGAGATGGCGTGGGTGCGCGCGATGCTGGCCAGCGCGGCGTCGAGTACGCCGGCAAAGGCGAGCAGGTCATCGCGCTGGTTCTGCAGCGCGACGCGCACTGGGCGGATGCGTCGCGGGTCCTCGGGCTCGCGGGCCATCAGCTCCGCGACGATGAAGTCGAACAGCTCCCGCCGCGTCGCCAGGTCGGGGCCGGCCAGAGCCAAAACGTCGTGGTGCAGCCACTGGACAAGGGTTCGGATGTCGCGGGCCAGCCGAGACGTCCGCGCCTCGGTCAGCCGAGCAAGCGCCAGTTGGGTGGCAAGCTCGACGTCGGGAGCTCGTTGGCTGGCGCGGCCGGTCCCGGCCAGCAGCGTCTTGCGCCGCGACGTGGCGCCTTGGGCAAGGCGCGACAGCGTGTTGGCGAGGCCCCCGCACTGGCGCTGGATGTGGAACACGTCGCCGTGGCATGGCGTGTCGCCCCAGGCCGCCGCCTGCCCGGCGCGCAGGCCCCGCCCGGCATCGGCGATGGTGTAGTCGGGCCGCAGCCCCCGCTTGGTGGCGTCGAGCAGGTGCACGCCCCAAGTGTCGGCGTCGCGGTGCTGCTCTGCCACCAGCAGGTAGCAATAGGTCGAGTGCGCATCGACGCCGGCCAGCACCGGCGTGGCGCCCTGGAAGATCTCGTCATGCAAGCCCACGCGGATGCCCGATAGGTCTGGTTCGTCGTTGGCTACGCTCGCCTGCCGTGTGGCCGCTTGAAGCACGGCGTGGACGTAGCCCAGGCTGACGGGTAGGCCCAGCAGGTCGCGCAGGAACTCGACGACGCCACGGTACGAACTACGGCAGATCAGCGGCAGTGCAACGATGACCTGGCGCAGCCAAGTCTTGGTCACCGTCAGCTGGAACAGCATCTCATCGTCCCGCACCGCGGGCGAGAAGACGTCATCTAGCGCCGCGCCGGCCTTGTGCGCCTGCTGGTAGACGAACTTGCGGCTCACCCCGTGCTGGGCGGCCAGGTCGCTGACCGTCTCCGAACCGGCCAGGGCCTGGATGGCGAGGCCCTTGCGGTCGCCCTCGGGCAGCGGCCTGACTGCCGCGCCAACGTCTCGGTCCATACACGCCTCACCGGTGAAAGCCTGAGGGTGCCATCACCCACCCCGGCAACGCCAACCCAGCGTCGCGTGTAACCCAGTTTCGAACCACGCCGGCGGGAAGTAGCTGCCCTGCCGGAGCTTCGGGATCCGGAGCTGCAGCGATCCCAGCCGGGTATCCAGCGTCCGGTCGCGGAAGCCGTTGCGGTAGTTCAGCCGCTCGCCGGTGCGCTCGTGCCGTCCGGCCCCGATCAGGCCCTCCACATCGGCCTCCATCAGCATCTGCAGCACCGTCTCGGCGACGTTGCGAAGGAAGTCGCCATCACCGGCTTTCGCCAGCAGGTCC
>JBBSVH010000216.1:0-3006 GCA_038233685.1 Lysobacterales bacterium
CACCGAACTCATGGGTCAGGGCGTGAACAACGTCACCGGGGACTACTCGCGTGGCGCAGCCGGATTCTGGGTTGAAAATGGCGTGATTGACTACGCCGTCGACGGCATCACCATCGCCGGCAACCTCAAGGATGTGTTTTCAAACATTGAGGCGGTGGGCAGTGACGTGGACCCGCGCTCGCACGTCCAGACCGGCTCGATCCTGGTCGGGCGCATGACCGTTGCCGGCGGGGACTGACGTCAGATACTGATTGACAGGCTCGATGACCAGCCGCGAAAGTAACCGGGCCGGTCGCCGCATTGGCCCGCGACCCGACATCCCACGAGGTGAATACTGATGAGCGAAATCGACGACATGACCGCCACTCCGCCGGCCACGCCCTCGGCCGAAGAACGCCAATGGGGCCTCTTCGCGCACCTGTCGGCGTTGATCGGCGTGGTGATCCCGTTGGGCAACGTGATCGGTCCGCTGATCATCTGGCAGGTCAAGAAGGACACGATGCCGTTCGCTTCTGACCAGGCCAAGGAAGCGCTCAACTTCAACATCACCATCGCAATCGCCGCGATCATCTGCTTCATCCTGTTCGTCGTGGTCATCGGCATGCTGCTGCTGCCGCTGGTGGGGCTGGCATGGCTGATATTCACCGTCCTTGCCGCGGTCAAGGCGAACGAAGGCGTGCCCTACCGCTACCCGTTCGCCCTGCGTCTGGTCAGCTAGACGTTTCGCTGACGCACTCAAGGAAGCCCGGCATTGCCGGGCTTCTTTTTGCCATCACCATTGGTTGTATGGCATTGGCTACCCTGGTTCCGGCAAGCCTTAGCTGGAGCGGTGGATCGCCAGCTTGCCCAGTGCCCACAGCTCCATCGCCTGGTCGCGAAACGGCGCCAGCGCATCGTGCATGACCAGGTCCAGCTCCTTGAGCTTGTGCTTGGCCCCCTGCATGCCGAGCAATGCCGGATAGGTGGACTTGGACTGGGCGACGTCCTTCCCCGCCGTCTTCCCGAGCGCCTCGGAATCCGATTCGATATCCAGAATGTCGTCACGCACCTGGAAGGCCAGCCCCAAAGCGCTGGCGAAGACATCCAGGCGCTGTAGCGTGTCCGTGTCCATGGTCCCCGCGCAGGCGCCCATGCGGACCGAAGCACGAATCAGTGCGCCCGTCTTCATGCCGTGCATGGTCTGCAGCGCGGCAAGTGACTGTTGGATTCCAGTGGACTCCACGTCCAGTGCCTGTCCGCCACACATCCCGGCGGCGCCGGCGGCGCCGGCGAGGACGCGCGTCCACTCCACGCGCAGCGCGGCATCGGCGGGCGCCGCGGCCAGCACGCTGAAAGCCGCCGCCTGCAAGGCGTCCCCGGCGAGCACGGCGGTGGCCTCGTCGAAGGCCACGTGCACGGTCGGCCGGCCACGGCGCAGGGCGTCGTCGTCCATGGCGGGCAGGTCGTCATGCACCAGCGAGTATCCATGCATCATTTCCACAGCGGCCGCTGGGGCATCAAGGCGCTGTTCCTCCACGCCGAAGGCCGCGCCCGCGGCGTAGACCAGCAGCGGTCGGATACGCTTGCCACCACCGAGTACCGCGTGGCGCATGGCCGCATGCAGGCGCTGGGGGGTCTGCGCAGCCTGTGGCAGCTCGCGCTCGAGCGTGGCCTGGCAGCGCCGTGCCCAGCGCAGGAACGGAGCCTCAGTCGCCATCGGTCAGAGCGGCGAATGGCTCCGAGTCCTGGGGCTGCTCGGGATCGCTGAGCAGGCGCACGCGCAGCTCGGCCTGCTCCAGCGCCGACTGGCAGCGGCGGTAGAGTCCCACGCCGCGTTCGTAGGCGGCCAGCGAATCCTCAAGGCTCATCTCGCCCTGCTCCATCTTTTCGACCAGCTGTTCGAGGTCGTCCAGGGACTTTTCGAAATGGGCGACGGGGGAGCTTTCCGGTAGTTTCTTGGCCATGGCGCAAGTTTAATCGCAAAGCAGTTCAGCCGATGTCGAGCCACACCAGGCGCGCCTGGTTGATGCGCAGCCACTGATCGAAATCCGCCGAATACGCCAGGTCGCCAGCGGCAATCAGTTGGCCGTCGCCATCGGACAACAGCGGCAGGCGTGCGCGCTCCCAGGGCGGTACTCCCAAATCCTGCAGCACGTGCTTGAGCGAGTGGGAGCGGGTGCGCCCGGGCAGGCGGATCCGTTCACCACCACGGCGCGCCTGCACACGCATCGGCGTCGCCGGAATGCGGCCGCCCTGCAGGGTGAGGGTCCCTCCACCGGGCAGGGCGAGCGGCTCGGCGCCATTCCAGTCCGTCTGCCACGCGAGCGGCAGTGGCTCGCGCACGGCACCGGCGTGCAGCAGGTCGCGCCAGCGCTGGATGCAGGCTTTGCCCCACACGAACCTGGCACGCGCGTCGGCACGCGCGCCGATGAGGTCGGTGATGACCTGGTCCACGCCGCTCCCAGGCAGCGACGGCAATTCCAGGCCCGATATCCAGAGACGCAAAACGCGCGCGAGTCGTGCTGGTGGTAGCTCCTGCAAGGGTGGAATGCGCAACACCTGGGGATCGAGCGTGGCGGCCATGGCCAGGGCCCGCGCATCATCGACCCCAAGCAGGCCTCTGGCTTCGCCGCTCAGCGCCGCGCTTCGCGCCAGAGCGGCGTCGGCGTGTGGCCAACGCTGGCGCAGCACCGGCATCACGTGCAGGCGCAGGAAATTGCGGTCCAGGGTTTGATCGGCGTTGCTGGGGTCCTCGATCCAGTCCAGGTGGTGAAGGTGAGCGTGCGCAAGCAATTCGTCGCGGCGTACGGCTAGCAGCGGGCGCCAATGGCGGTGGCCGGGGATGAAATCGCGCCATACCTGCATCGCTGCCAGTCCGTCCACTCCGGACGCGCGCAGCGCACGCAGCAGGAACGTCTCGGCCTGATCGTCCAGATGGTGGGCGGTGGCCAAGATTTCGCCGACGTGCAGTTCGGCAGCAAACGCTGCGTAGCGCGCCGAGCGTGCGGCCGCTTCCAGTCCCCTGCC
>JBBSVH010000217.1:0-2990 GCA_038233685.1 Lysobacterales bacterium
GAGTCGATGACCAAGCCGCTGCGGCAGTTGCGGTGAACCTGCGGCGGGCCAGCGCATCACCGGACCACGCGTGCCACCATGGCCGACGACGCTCCATGACCGCACCGCATGCTCTCCTTCATCATCCCCGCGCACGACGAAGCCCGACTCATCGCCAGGACCCTTGCATCGGTCCACGGCGCCGCGCAGGCCCTCGGCCTGGAATACGAAGTCGTGGTGGTCGACGATGCCTCCACCGACGACACCGCGCGGATCGCAATCGATCACGGCGCGCGCGTGGTCGCGGTCGCCCACCGGCACATCGCGGCGACCCGCAACTCAGGCGCCGCCGCCGCAGGCGGAGACCGGCTGGTGTTCGTGGATGCCGACACCTTGGTCAACGCATCCGTGGTGCAGGCGGCGCTGGCCGCCATGGACCAGGGGGCCGTTGGCGGTGGTGCTGCGGTGCGCCTGCAGGAGCCGGTGCGCTGGCATGAGCGGATCGCGATGTCGCTGTTCGTGTGGCTGTTCCGGCTTACGCGCATTGCACCGGGATGCTTCGTGTTCTGCACGCGGCAGGCGTTCGATGCCACGGGCGGGTTTGACCAGGCGTATTACGCAGCCGAGGACATCGCCATGAGCCGGGCCCTGGCACGCCACGGCAGCTTCAGGATCCTGCGCGAATCGGTGCACACCTCCGCGCGCAAGCTGCGCACCCACGGATTCATTGAACACATGCGCCTGCTCTGGCGACTCGCACGCTACCGTAAAGGCATGCTGACCTCACGCGAGCACCTGGATCTCTGATACGGAAAGCGGCGAAGCGGCGAGGAGTAATCCACCTCCCTGGAATACCTAGTGCAAGCAGTGCCGCCTGCTCATTGGGCGCGGATGACTTCACCGATCCTGTGCCGTTGCCGCTTGATCTCGCGCTCAAAGCGCACCTGGTCTTTGCGCAATCGCGCTTCGACCTGGATGCGAACAGTCGATTCGCGAATCTCGCGGCTGATGCTGGTGATGATCATTCACTGCTGTCGCTGTCGCCCGGAAGACGCAGATCCGCCCCGCTCAAGATGGCGCTCTTGGACTCTGCGCCATCGCGATCGCCGCTCAACCCGCTGACGATTCCGGTGGCGTCCGATGAGGTGCTGGAAAAACTCGACTGCCCCTGCTCAGGTCGCGGCTGCGCCTTGGCCCGCGCGAGTCGCGCCAGGCCGAAGCCGATCGCGACTGCGCTGCCCACCACGATCGCCGGATTTTCCTTGGCGAGCCGCTTCACGTCATGCATGATTTCGTCTGCGCTTTTCTCGCGAAGCCCTTGCGACAACGTGCTCATGCTGTCAGCCATGCCCGAGATCTGAGCTGACCAGTGTCCCAGGTCACTGCCTTCGAGCCTGGCCGCAGCGGCTCTTACGGTGTCGACAAGGATGTCCATCTTCTGTGCAGCGAGGTTCCGGTATTCGTCCACCTGCGCCGTGCCTTGACGCTTGGCGTCCTGCGCGATCCGGGTCGCCGGGCTTCCCTGGGCTTCAGCACCCTGCTCAAGTGCATCCGAGCCCTGCCTGGTGGACTCTCCAATGCCGGTGCTCGGGGGGCCTGAAGCTGCGCGACCGTACCGATCCGTGTCCTCGCTGCGTGTCGTATTCATGAGCGTCCTCCTGATGAGTGGCACGTGTCGCGCATTCGACACCACCACCTTGAAAGTGGATTGCGCACCCGTGCCTCGGGCACCCACGTCTTCTGGCAGTAATCAGCAGGAATTGCCGTGCCCTGCTTTGTTCGGCGGTATACGAGTGCTCGTCGCGGACGCCTGCCAGTCTCCGCCAAGAACACACTTCACGGAATGCAGGACGATGCGGTGCAGCTCATGACGCGATGGTGCGGTAGTCATCATTGCGCGAAATTGGGAACCGGGCCGTGAATGACCTGGTGACCGCAGCACGTCGTATTTGCAGGAATGGCGGGCACGGCGCGGATATTCTGCGAGCACGAGTGTGCATCAGGCGTGCCTTGTCGCAACTTTGCCGGATCCACAAGCGGCGACGAAGCCGCGCCCTCAGGACTCGGGTTCTTTTCCGTATTCGACCAGCAGCGCGGCGCAGCGGCCATAAGCGGACTCCAGCCGCTCCACTGATCGAAGAACGTCCGGTGCCGGCGCCTTGAGCTGCTGGCGCAATGCGCTGCAGGCAAAGCCCACCACGTTGATCTCATTACGCAGGTCGTGGATCAGGCGCCGAGTGGCTGCGGCGTGACCGCCCTCGCCGTGATCATTCGCTTCTGCAGCAGTCATCAGCTTATCTTCCCCTAAGGATGTTGGACGGCGCCCATATCGCTCCCAAGAGTACGCCAGTCGGTCTGCGACCCGCTATTGGACGCCATATGCCTCTGGCGCCAGATCCAGATCAGGTTGGTCTCGACAGCCGATAACGCCGGCTCCGACGCATGTCCCGATGGTGGAGATGCGCCAGCCATGCCCAAACGGCTCAGCCGGTAGCTCTTCGCCAATTCGTCCTCGCGTTGCCCTCGAACGAAAGTTCCAATAGTCCGCTGCCACAGTCGCGCAGCGCCGATCTTGCGGCTGCGAGCCAAGCCCCAGGGCGCGCCCAGCCATCCGGGTCATGGTGACGGCGAAGCCGGTAGAGGGCCTTCGCCGGAAATCACTACGTCAGCGCGCGCGCAACGGCCTTGATGCCCGACTTGGCAAGCGCTCCGCCAACGACAGCTGCGGCCGCAGGAGACTTCTTCCATTCTTCATATTCGATGTCGAGTTCCGCGCGTTCTTCAGCAGAGAACAGCTTGCGGGCCATCTTGAACATGGTGCTTTCTTCGTCGCTGGCATGGTGATCAACGAATTCCCCAAGCACCTTGGCCGAACCGGCGAACTCGGGAGTGTCGGTTGGTTTTGACTTGAGGTCCGGAAGCACCGTCAACTCCACCGCGCGGTGCTCCTGTACCGCTTCTGCGTGGGTCTTCAAGCCATCGCGGTCAGCGCGATCACGGAAGGCCGGATA
>JBBSVH010000218.1:0-2869 GCA_038233685.1 Lysobacterales bacterium
GCGAAGCTGACCATGACGTCGTCGATTCGCCAGCGCGGCAGGAAATCGAACGCCTCGAGAACCCGGCACACGTCGGCATCCCACTTGTCCACGTCCTGCACCAGCAGGGTCCAGTCGTGGTCGGGCATGCCCGGGAACTCGTCTTCGGCAAACGGACCACTGCGCACCGACCAGCTGTCCGCATTGCGGTCGTGGCTGATGATCCGCGACAGCGCCAACTCCTCGCAGGCCAGCCCGGCCAGGTCCTCAGGTTCGATCGGCGAGACGAAACCGGCGAAGGCAGCGCGGACCAGCAGCGGCTTCTTCTGCCAGTAGTCGCGCAGGAATTGCGCGGCGGGCATGCCGAGCGGGTGTCTGGTGGTGGCGAGTACTTCGATCATGGGGAAGTGATTCCTGTCCTGGCCGCGAGTTCTTCGGCCAGTCGTTTTTCAAGCCGCGCACGCGCGCCGGCGGCATAGTCACGACAGGCAGACGGGTCGACCAGCGGTTCATTGGCGGCGGGCCCGAGACGGGACCACATGCGGCTGGCCGAGGGGTGCGGCGTCAGCAGGATTTCGCAGGGCAGCTTCTGCACGCGGTCCAGGGTCTTGAGGAAGTCCGCGATGACGTCCCGATGCGCGGCTTCGTCGGTGAACCTGTACGCCTTGTCCGAGACCGCAGTCAGGCTGTCGGCATAGACGACCTGTCGACACGTGCCGCCTTCGCATGAGCGCCAGGTCCAGCTGGTGCCGCCTGGTGAATGGCCGGGGGTGGGAATGGCCTGCAACCGCAGCGGCCCGATCGATACCAGGTGATCGTCGGCGATCAACTGCACGTCCTGCACGGCCGGAAATGGATCGAGCTGGAGGAACTGTGGATCGTGGCGATCGCTTGCGCCACGGCGCAAGGTGGCGACGGCTGACGCCCGCGCAAGCACTGGGGCGCCGCTTGCACGCTGCATTTGGGCAAGGCCACCGACGTGGTCCCTGTGCTCGTGGGTGAACAGTACATAGCGCAGATCAGCAGGATCGAAGCCCAGTGCGCGGATATTGGCCAGCACCTGCGGCGCCGCGTCGCTGGTGCCGCTGTCGATCAGCACGTGTCCGTCGGGCGAGGTGACCAACAGCGCGCTGATCCCGCATGTGCCGACGTACCAGGTGGAGCCGTGGACCCTGAACGGCGTCGCCGGGTCGTTCCAGCCTGCGTCAGCCCTGCAGGCCCCGGGTTCATCGCGGTTGGACGATGTAGCCTGCGCTTGCCCGGTACTGGAGCAGGCAGAGACGAACAGGAGAAGGGCTGACGGCAGCCAGGCGCGGAGCGCGCACGAAAAGTTCGTCGAACCGCGCACCTGCACTTCACGGACTGAGACGCTCGCTTGCACCGCTCAGATCTCCCGAGCGAGCGCTTCGGCGAGCCCCACGTAACCGCCCGGGGTCAGTTGCAGCAGGCGCAGCTTCGCATCGGCGGGAAGTTCGAGCGACTGCACGAAGGCGCGCATCGAATCCTCGGTGATGCCGTGGCCGCGGGTCAGTGCCTTGAGTTGCTCGTAGGGATTGGGCAGGCCGTGCCGGCGCATGACCGTCTGCACGGCTTCGGCAAGCACCTCCCACGAGGCGTCGAGGTCAGCGTCGAGCTTCTCCGGCGCCACGGTCAGCTTGCCCAGGCCCTTGGCCAACGAGTCCAGCGCCACCAGGGTGTGGCCGAATGCGGTGCCCAGCGCCCGCAGGACCGTGGAGTCGGTCAGGTCGCGCTGCCAGCGGCTGATCGGCAGCTTGGCGCTGAAGTGTTCGAACAGCGCATTGGCGATGCCGAAGTTGCCTTCGGCGTTCTCGAAGTCGATGGGATTGACCTTGTGCGGCATGGTCGAGGAACCCACTTCGCCGTCTTTCAGGCTCTGGCGGAAGTAGCCCAGGGACATGTAGCCCCAGAGGTCGCGCGCCAGGTCGACCAGAATGGTGTTGGCGCGACGCGTGGCGTCGCCGATCTCGGCGATGCTGTCGTGCGGCTCGATCTGGGTCGTGTAGGGGTTGAACACCACACCCAGGCCTTCGACGAAGCGCTGGGCGAAAGCCGGCCAGTCGACATCAGGGTAGGCCACGACGTGCGCGTTGTAGTTGCCGACCGCGCCGTTGATCTTGCCGGTGAACTCCACTCCTGCGATCTGCGCCCGCTGGCGCTTCAGACGCGCCACAACGTTGGCAATTTCCTTGCCCAGCGTAGTCGGTGATGCGGTTTGTCCATGGGTGCGCGACAGCATCGGCTGTGCGGCGTGCGCATGGGCCAGGTCGCGAAGGATGCCGATGACCTTGTCCAGCGCAGGCAGCAGCACGTCTTGGCGTGCCTGGTGCAGCATCAACGCGTAGCTGAGGTTGTTGATGTCCTCGCTCGTGCAGGCGAAATGCACGAACTCCAGCGCAGGCCCCAGCTCGGCGTCTTCCTTGAGCTGTTCCTTGAGGAAATACTCCACGGCCTTGACGTCGTGGTTGGTGGTGCGCTCGATCTCCTTGACCCGCGCGGCGTGGGCTACGGAAAAGTCCGAAGCCAGTGCCCGCAGGCGCTTCGTGGCGTCGCCGGAAAATACGGGGAGTTCGGAAATTTCCGCGTGGCTGGCCAAGGCCACGAGCCACTCGACTTCTACCCGCACGCGCGCCTTGATCAGTCCATATTCGGAGAAGATCGGCCGCAGGGCATCCACCTTGGAGGCATAGCGGCCATCAAGCGGAGACAGGGCGAGCAGGGCGGCTTCGGTCATTGCTAACGGCACTCTGGAAAAAGGAAGACCACGGCAGGAGCGGGCCCGGGCCCCCAGCGGGTGTGGGTGTAACACCAGATCTACAGGGCCCGACCCGCAGGTACAGAGATTACAAAGCCCCCCAAGTTTTAAGCAAGA
>JBBSVH010000219.1:0-2851 GCA_038233685.1 Lysobacterales bacterium
CGATTTCCGCGGCCGCCGCCTGATCGACTTCGAAAACTACTGGACCGATGTGGTCACGCCCAACAAGGGCAGCGAACTGCTCGGCTTCGAGCTGATGCAGGTCAATGCAGGGACTGTCACCCGCGGTGAAGTCGGCGGTATCCAGGCCAGCACGTTGTTGCTGGACGACAGCGGAAAAGAAGTCCGGGTCGGCGATCGGCTGATTCCGGTCGATGGACAGCCGTATGACCTGCAGTTTTTCCCGCACGCGCCCAGACGGCAACTGGAATATGGCCGTGCCCGCGTGATCGCAGTCGCCGATGAACTCACCACAGGCGGCCCGCGTGACGTGGTGGCGTTGTCGGTGGGCGCGCGTGAAGGCGTCGACAATGGCACCGTGTTCTCGATCTGGCGCGTCGGCAGCAGTGTCACCGACAAGGTCGAATACGGCGCCGAGCGCACCGAGGATTCCATTTCTTACAAGGACAAGGTGCGTCTGCCGGATGAATTCTCCGGCCACGTGATGGTCTTCCGTACCTTCGACAAGGTCAGCTATGGACTGGTCATGGACAGCATCAAGCCCAGCCGGGTGGGCTACGAGCTCAAGCACCCGGATGCGCCGTACTGACAAGCCGTAATGCGCTCCGCGACGACGCGGGGGTTTTCCGACAGTGATCCACGACGGCGCCCGAGGGCGCCGTTCGCATTTGGGCATTACGCTGGCGCGATGACCAAGCTCGACCATGCCACGCCCGGAATGCCGGCAATCGACTTGCACGGCTCAGGCCTGCATGGCATTGAATCCGCTGATGCGCTGCTGGTGCTGGTGGCGGCAGGCGGCAGCGTTGCCGCACGACGGCGTCTGCTGGAAACCCATGGGAACCCGGCCAAGGGCCTAGCCGCTGGCGCCCGCAACTGGCGCAGCCACGGGCTGGACGAGCGCCAGGTCCAGGCGCTGCAGCAACCCGATGACGCCGGACTGTCCCACAGTCGTGCATGGCTTGCCGAACCCGGCCATCACCTGCTGGGGTGGCACGACCCTGACTATCCGGCGCTGCTACGGCGGATCCCCAGCCCGCCTCTGGCCCTGTTCGTTGCTGGCGATCCTGCCTGTCTGTGGCATCCGTCGGTCGCGGTCGTCGGTAGCCGCTCGCCCACGGCGGGTGGCCGGGACAACGCGCATGACTTCGCGCAGGCGCTGGCGGCGTCTGGCCTGGCGATCACCAGCGGTTTGGCAGCCGGCATCGATACCGCCGCCCACGAGGGTGCACTGGTGGCGGGTGGGCAGACCGTCGCCGTGCTCGGCACCGGCCCAGACGTGCCCTATCCACGCGCCAATGCCGCACTACATGCACGGATTGCCGCCACCGGCGCGGTGGTCAGCGAGCACCTGCCCGGGACGCGGGCGGTGCGCGAACATTTTCCCAGCCGCAACCGCATCATCGCCGGGCTCGCGTTGGGCACGCTGGTGATCGAGGCCGCCGAGCGCTCGGGTGCGCTGATCACCGCGCGCATGGCGACGGAATCCGGGCGCGACGTGTTTGCGGTTCCCGGCTCCATCCATAACCCGCTGGCGCGCGGATGCCATCGCCTGATCCGTGAGGGCGCCGGGCTGGTCGAAAGCGCGAGCGAAGTCATCGCCGCGATCGGGCCGCTGGCCGCCGAACTGGCCGAGGCCTTGCGCGGCCGGCTGGCCAACCCGATGACCTTGCCCGCGACTCCTGACGCTTCAGCCACCGGGTGGGAGCCACCGGATCAGGACTACAAGAAGTTGTGGTGTGCGCTGGGACATGACCCCACGGGTATGGATCGACTGGTTGCGCGCAGTGGATTGACGGTGGCGGAACTGTCCTCCATGCTGCTGGTCATGGAGCTGGAGGGCCGTGTTGCCGTCGAACACGGCCGGTATTCCCGCAAACGCTGAGGTCGCCATCCGGGCCCCGGCGCCGCGACGCAGGAGTGTCGCTACCGTCATCGCGGGGGGTCTTTTTCGCAGAAGACCTGGATGCCGGGGATGCGGCGCAAGCCACATCAAAGCGTTGGCGGGCACGAAGCCCGACGGCGACAACCAGCGCAAGCTGGATCTTTTCACAGCCGTCATGGCGGCGCAGGTCGAGGGAAATGAAAGAAAGCATCCTTGACGTCCTGCTGTACCTGTTCGAACACTATTTCACCGAAGATGCCCCGCCACCACTGGGCGATCGCGAGGCCATCAGCAACGGTCCGCTGTTCACCGAATTGACCCAGGCCGGCTTCAGCGCGGCAGAGATACACAAGGCGTTCGACTGGCTCGACGCGCTCGCCGAGCAGCGACCCAGCGTCGGCGCGCCGCGCGCGGATGGTCCGATCCGGGTGTATTTTGGCGCCGAACTGGACAAGCTCGACGTCGAGTGCCGCGGCTTCCTGCTGTTCCTGGAGCAGCAGGGCATCCTCGACGCAGGCCAGCGCGAACTGGTGCTGGACCGTGCCATGGCGCTGGACCAGGACGAGCTTGACCTGGACGACCTGAAATGGGTCGTGCTGATGGTGCTGTTCAACCAGCCGGGCTCCGAGGCCGCGTATGCCTGGATGGAGACGCAGATGTTCCTGGACGAGCCGGAACCGGTGCACTGATCCAGGCACGCACGCCCAAGAACCACCCGACCCAGCCCGGCCCGTTGCATGGGCTTGGCATGCGTAAAACTTGACAGCACCCGCCCTGCCGTGATTCCACTGTAATAAGGAAACGCCCGGCCTGTTCCGGGCGTTGTCTTCTATGACGCTTGATTTTCGAGCCTTCCACAGGCCCGCTGTAAACGAGACCCATTGCCGCCATGGCCAAGAACCTCCTGATCGTCGAGTCGCCCGCCAAGGCCAAGACGATCAACAAATA
>JBBSVH010000220.1:0-2841 GCA_038233685.1 Lysobacterales bacterium
CGCGATCGGCTGGCAGAGCGGCCAGCTCAAGGTCGGCTCGTTCGCGCGCAGCGAGCGCATGGCGAAGTGGAACGAGGCGCTGCGCATCGAGGAGCGGCTTGGCGATCGCGCTCGTTTCGCCCGCGGCGACGTTTTCGGGCGCAGCCGATGAGAGGCGCGCTCCGACCTTAGTCCGAACTTTGGTCGGTGAACTCGCGGCAGCGCGAGCATTGGCGCGGGTTTAGGTTCAATTTTGGCTCAGAAGTATTGCCATGTAAACAGGGTTTGTTCTCCTTGTGGATTGGCCTTCGAGTGCTACCATGTAGGCGTGTACATCGAGACCATCCCCAATCGCACCTCGCCCCCGGCGATCCTGCTGCGCGAGGGCTATCGCGAGAACGGCAAGGTGGTCAAGCGCACGCTGGCCAACCTCTCGCACTGGGATGCGCAGCTCGTCGAACACTTTCGCGTCCTGCTCAAGGGGGGCGTGGCCGTTGAGTCGGCCGCGTCGGTGCTCACCATCGCGCGCTCGTTGCCCCACGGCCATGTGGCCGCCGTGCTCGGCGCGGCTCGCGGCTCGGGCTCGACTTCGTGGTTCGGCTGCGCCCCGCAGGAGCTGCAGCAGCTGCTGCAGGCCATGTTGGTGGCCCGCGTGCTCGAGCCGGCCTCCAAGCTGGCCACGCACCGCATGCTGCACGACGACACCGCTACGACCTCGCTGGGCCGCTTGCTGGGCGTGGGCCAGTGCAGCGCCGACGATCTGTACCGGGCGCTGGACTGGCTGCAAGAGGCGCAGCCCGCCATCGAGCGGCGCCTGGCGCGTCAGCACCTGGTGGGCTCCACCCTGGTGCTGTACGACCTGACCTCGACCTGGCTGACCGGGCGCTGCTGCGAGCTGGCCGCACGGGGCCATTCGCGCGACGGCAAGCGCGACGATCCGGAGAATCGCTTCGGCCTGGTGTGCACGGCCGAAGGCTGCCCGATCTCGGTGGAGGTGTTCAAGGGCAACACCGCTGACCCGGCCACGGTGGCCGCTCAGGTGGTCAAGCTCAAGCAGCGCTTTGGCATCGAACGAATCGCCTGGGTCGGCGACCGCGCCATGCTGACCTCGGCGCGGATCGAGCAGGTGCTCAAGCCCCAGGGCATGGACTGGGTGAGTTCCCTGCGCGCGCCGCAGATCGCGCAGCTGGCGGCCGAGCGCGGGCCGTTCCAGCCGTCGCTGTTCGACGAGCGCAATCTGATCGAGTTGACCAGCGAGCACTTCCCCGGCGAACGGCTGGTGGTGTGCCGCAACCCAGCGCTGGCCGAGGAGCGCGCGCGCAAGCGGCTGGAACTGCTGGCGGCCACCGAGGCCGACCTGGCCAAGATTGCCGCGGCCACGCAGCGCGTTCGCACCCCCCTGCGCGGCGAGCAGGCCATCGCGCTGCGCGTGGGGCGTGTCATCGAGCGCTTCCACATGGCCAAGCACTTCGAGCTCACGATCACCGACACGCAGTTCAGCTGGCGCCGCAGGGACGAGGCCATCAACGCGGAGGCTGGGCTCGATGGGCTGTACGTGATCCGCACGAGCCTGCCCAAGGAGCGACTCGACGGCCCCGCGGCGGTCGCCGCCTACAAGAGCCTGGCGCATGTCGAGCGTGCCTTCCGTTCGATGAAGACGGTAGACCTGAACGTGCGCCCGGTCTTCCACTACAGCGAGCGACGGGTGCGAGCGCATGTGTTCCTGTGCATGCTGGCCTACTACGTCGAGTGGCACATGCGCGCGCGTCTGAAGCCCATGTTGTTCGACGACGAGCATCTCGATGAGGCCAGCGCCAGCCGCGCCTCACCGGTGCTCAAGGCTGTGCGCTCCGAGCAAGCCAAGGCCAAGGATGCGAGCAAGCACGCCGACGACGGCTTGCCGCTGCACAGCTTCAGGACGCTGCTCAAGGACCTGGGCACACTGACCTACAACATCGCTCGCACCGGCGCGAACCCGAACGCCACAATCGTCATCACCTCGCGGCCCACGCCGATCCAGGACAAAGCCTTCAAGCTGCTCGCCCTCAGCCCCAACTGTTCCCAGTAAACCGGAACCCTGCGAACTGAAAAGTTCAGCTGGGATGCGGACTTACGTTCACGGCTCTACCAAAGTTCGGTCTAGCCCTGCGCTAGCCCGCACCACATGCCCACAGCCTTCGACCAGTGAAGAAGGAAAAGAAGGGGCCGGAGCGACAACAAGCCGACGGGTAACATTCCTTCGTGAGGCAACACGGCGCTCGATAATTGTCGGCCGCCAATCTGATCAAGATGTGGCCGGAATGCACCGTGGAGGAGACCGACGATCGAGGAAGGAAGACACGCACGACCCAGGCTAAGGATCAGCGCCGCGGCATTCCGCAAGGCTCACCTGTCTCACCACTGCTGGCCATCTGTACATGCGCCGGTTCGTGCTGGGATGGAAGAAGCTCGGGCTTGAGCAAAGCCTCGGCACGCGGATCGTGACCTACGCCGACGACCTCGTGATCCTGTGCAGAAAGGGCAAGGCCGAAGAGGCCCTGAACCGGCTGCGCGAGTTCATGGGCAAGCTGAAGCTGACGGTCAACGAAGAGAAGACACGAATCTGCACGGTACCGGAAGGGGAGTTCGACTTCCTGGGATACACGTTCGGGCGGCTGTACTCGCCGAAGACCGGCCAGGCCCGCTTGGGCAAGAGGCCGTCGAAGAAGAGTATTCGACGCATGGTCGAAAAGGTCCATGCGTTGACCGATCGGAGAACGGTATGGCAAGAGACCACGACGGTGGTGGGTAAGCTGAACCGAGCGCTGCGTGGCTGGGCGAACTACTTCCCCATGGGGACGCGTGATCTCATCGCCGAATTCA
>JBBSVH010000221.1:0-2839 GCA_038233685.1 Lysobacterales bacterium
CGGGCGTGGTCAACGTCACCGAGCCGGAGAAGTCCAAGGTCGCGATGGTCTACGGCCAGATGAACGAGCCGCCGGGCAACCGCCTGCGCGTCGCGCTGACCGGCCTGACCATGGCCGAGTACTTCCGCGACGAGAAGGACGCCGAAGGCAAGGGCCGCGACGTGCTGTTCTTCGTCGACAACATCTACCGCTACACCCTGGCCGGCACCGAAGTCTCGGCACTGCTCGGTCGCATGCCGTCGGCGGTGGGTTACCAGCCCACGCTGGCCGAGGAAATGGGCGTGCTGCAGGAGCGCATCACCTCGACCAAGACCGGCTCGATCACCTCGATCCAGGCCGTGTACGTGCCTGCGGACGACCTGACCGACCCGTCGCCGGCGACCACGTTCGCCCACCTTGACGCCACCGTCGTGCTGTCGCGAAACATCGCGTCGCTGGGTATCTACCCCGCGGTCGATCCGCTGGACTCCACCAGCCGCCAGCTCGACCCGAACGTCATCGGGCACGAGCACTACGACACCGCGCGCCGGGTGCAGGCCACCCTGCAGAAGTACAAGGAGCTCAAGGACATCATCGCCATCCTCGGCATGGACGAGCTCAGCGAAGAAGACAAGCAGGCCGTGTCGCGTGCACGCAAGATCGAGCGCTTCTTCAGCCAGCCGTTCCACGTAGCCGAAGTGTTCACAGGCTCGCCCGGCAAGTACGTGTCGCTGAAGGACACCATCCGCGGCTTCAAGGCGATCTGCGATGGCGAGTACGACCACCTGCCGGAGCAGGCGTTCTACATGGTCGGCGGCATCGAGGAAGCGGTCGAGAAAGCCAAGAAGATGGCCGACAAGGCATGATTGCAGGGCGGGTAGTTACCCGCCCCTTGAGCAACATCGAGATAACCCGGATGGCGGGTCACGGCCCGTCCTACGCAGGAATGAGTTGATCATGGCAAGCACAATCCGTTGCGACATCGTCAGCGCCGAGAAGGAAATCTTCCACGGCGAAGCCACGCTGGTGGTGGCCACGGGCGAGCAGGGTGAGCTGGGCATCGCCCCGCGCCACGCCCCGCTGATCACCCGCCTCAAGGCCGGCAAGGTGGTGGTGACGCTGCCCAGCGGCGAGCAGCTCGACTTCGCCATCGGCGGCGGCATCCTCGAGGTGCAGCCCCAGGTGGTGACCGTCCTGGCCGATACCGCGATCCGTGCCACCGACATCGACGAGGCGGCGGTGCGCGAGGCCATGGAAGAGGCGCAGCGCCTGCTGGCCAACCGTGGTGATGCGATTGACGTGGCCGAGGCCCAGCAGAAGCTGCTCGAGGCCACGGTGCAGATGCAGGCGCTGGAGCGGCTGCGCAAGAACCTCAAGCACTGAGACCCATCCATTTGTGTGATCTGGAAAGCCGGCTTCGCGCCGGCTTTTTTGTGCGCGGGACTGGAGCAACGGGCGGCAAGCTCTCGTAGATCCGAGCTTGCTCGGATGCTCTTGCGGCGAGTGTGCAGGGCATCCGAGCAAGCTCGGATCTACGCTTCCGTGTGCACGATTGGAGCAGCGGTCGCCAAACTCCTGTAGATCCGAGCTCGCTCGGATGCTGTTGTGTTCCGTGTGCAGGGCATCCGAGCAAGCTCGGATCTACGCACTCCGGGGGGAGCACGACCGGATAGGGATGCCTTTTGCGTGCCCCGCAGGTGCGCCCTGTGCCGACCGGAGCAGGCTGGCCATGCGCCAGCCATGCTTGAGCACGCCTCAGCGGCGGTAGATCCAGTACCGTGACAGCAGGAATCCGCACGCTCCCAGCGCCACTTCGATCAGTGGCTTCGACAGCCAGGCCCAGCCGCGGCCCACGTACTGGTCGATGTTCTGCAGGGCGACGGTGCTGAGCAGGGTGAAACACATCCACATCAGCGCAAAGCGCGCGAACTGCCTGCGGCCCATGTGGTGTTCGTCGCTGGCGAAGGTCACGCGCCCGTTGAGCCAGTAGCCCAGCAGGGCGCCGCTGACGCGCCCGATCACGTTGGCCAGTGCGATCCCCAGGCCTAGGTGGCTCAGGACCACCATCACGCCCCAGTCCAGCAGCCACTGCAGGATGCCGATCAACAGATAGTGGCGTCCCTGCCGCAGCAGGCTCATCGTCGGTACCGGTCGTGGAAAGCCGGTACGGCAGAGGGGTCGGACAAACGCGATGCTGGCGCAGAGCTGGAGGGCACGTCCTCCTGGCGCGAGGACCAGCGTAGAAGCAGTGCCAACGGCGAGCTGCAGGTTCGGTGCGGCGTCATCCCGCGCATGCTACCAGCGCTGCGTTTTAGAATGCCCGTCCACACCTTCTCCCGGAACGTCCATGGCCGCACCGCTGCACGTCATCATCCTTGCCGCCGGTGAAGGCAAGCGCATGCGTTCTTCCAAGCCCAAGGTGCTGCAGCCGATCGGTGGGCTGCCGATGCTGGCCCAGGTCATCGCAGCGGCACGTGCCCTGGATCCGGAAGGCATCCACGTGGTGTACGGACACGGTGGCGACCAGGTGCTGGCAGCCTTCGCCGACCAGCCTGACCTGCACTGGGCCGAACAGACCCAGCGCCTGGGGACCGGCCATGCGGTGGAGCAGGCGACGCCCGGCGTTCCCGACTCGGCCACGGTGCTGGTGCTCTACGGCGACGTACCGCTGATTCGCGCCCAGACCCTGCGACAGCTGCTTGCAGCGTCCGGGCGCCTGACGGTGCTGGCGGCGGAACTGGACGACCCCACCGGCTACGGGCGCATCGTGCGCGACGCCGAGGGCAAGGTAGCGGCAATCGTGGAGCAGAAGGATGCCAACGCCGACCAGCGTCGGCTGAAAGTGGTCAACACCGGCATC
>JBBSVH010000222.1:0-2808 GCA_038233685.1 Lysobacterales bacterium
CGCGCGGGCCGGACACACGCTGCGGGGGGAGGACATCGTGGTGGCGGCCGAGAAGACCGGCCTGACCTTCGGCCACATGAACGTGTTCCACCGCCTGGTCGAGAACCATCCCGAGCGCGGGCCGATCTTCAGCATGGCCAACATCCTGCAGCCCGGCAGCTTCGACATGTCCGAGATCAGGGGCATGGAAACGCCGGCCATCGCGTTCTTCCTGACCCTGCCGGCGCCCATGACCGCGCTCGATGCCTGGGAAAAGATGCTGCCCAACGTGCAGCGCATGGCCGAGTTGCTGGATGGCGTTGTCCTGGACGATGGCCGCAACGCCCTGGGTCGCCAGCGCATCATGCACATCCGCGAAGAGCTGCGCGCCTACGACCGCCAGCACGAGGCGCCGCCCCTGACCAAGGCGCCGCGCTGGTGATCCATGCTTCCTCCTCCCGGAGGGAGAAGGAAGCACACAGGTTTTCGATGACCGACCCTACAATCCTCATCGCCCAGCTGCGCCACCAGCTCGAAGACGCCAACCATCGTTATCACGTGCTCGATGAGCCGGCGATCCCGGACGCGGAGTACGACCGGCTGCTGCGCGAGCTTGACGAACTGGAGGCCGCCCATCCCGAGCTGCTGACCCCGGACTCGCCCACCCAGCGCGTCGGCAACGCGCCTTCTTCCCGGTTCGCCGAGGTGCGCCACGCGTTGCCGATGCTCTCGCTGGGGAATGCCTTCAGCGATGAGGAAGTGGGCGACTTCGTGCGGCGCATCGCAGAGAAGCTGGAGCGCACGTCACTGGTATTTTCGGCCGAACCCAAGCTGGACGGCCTGGCGATCAGCCTGCGTTACGAGGGTGGGGTGTTCGTGCAGGGCGCTACCCGCGGCGATGGCGCCAGCGGCGAGGACGTCACCGCCAACCTGCGCACCGTGCGTGCCATCCCCCTGCGCCTTCGGGGCAAGGATTGGCCGTCAGTGCTTGAAGTGCGGGGCGAGGTGTACATGCCGCGCGCAGAATTCGAGAAATACAACCAGCACGCGCGCCTGCATGGCGGAAAAGTGCTGGCCAATCCGCGCAACGGCGCGGCCGGATCGCTGCGCCAGATCGACCCGCGCCTCACCGCGCAGCGGCCGCTGGCGTTCTTCGCCTACGGCACGGGCCTGGTCGAAGGTGGCGCGCTGCCCGATACGCATTCGTTGACGCTGGGGCAGCTGCGGCAGTGGGGCTTCCCGGTGAGCAGCGAGTCGGACGTGGTCGAGGGCGTGGAGGGCTTGCTCGGCTATTACCGGCGCATTGGCGCCAGGCGCGAGGCGCTGCCCTTCGATATCGATGGCGTGGTGTACAAGCTGGACGATGCGCCGGGCCAGCGCGAGATGGGCTTCGTGGCCCGTGCGCCGCGCTGGGCGCTGGCGCACAAGTTCCCGGCGCAGGAACAGTCGACCGTGGTCGAGGCCATCGAGATCCAGATCGGCCGCACCGGTGCGGCCACTCCGGTCGCGCGGCTGCGGGCGGTGCCGGTGGCCGGCGTCGTGGTCACCAACGCGACATTGCACAACGCCGACCAGATCGCGCGGCTGGACGTGCGCGTAGGCGACAGCGTGATCGTGCGTCGGGCGGGTGACGTGATCCCGGAAGTGGTCAGCGTGATACTGGACCAGAGGCCGCCCGATGCGCGGCCGTGGGCCATGCCTGCGCATTGCCCGGTGTGCGGCTCGGAGATCATTCGCGAAGAGGGCGAAGCCGCATGGCGCTGCTCGGGCGGGCTGAGCTGTCCGGCACAGCGCAAGGAGGCGGTCCGCCACTTCGCATCGCGCCGGGCCATGGACATCGAGGGTCTCGGCGACCGCTACATCGAAGACCTGATCGACCTCGGCTACGTGCTGTCGGTGGCCGACCTGTACCGGCTGACGCTGGACGACCTGTTGGAGATGAAACAGCGCGCCGATGAGCGCGACGGCAACACCCCTGAGACAGCGAAGAGCGGCAAGGTCCCCACCCGATGGGCGGAGAACCTGATCCAGGCCATCGACCGCAGCCGGAAAGGGACGCTCGAGCGTTTCCTGTTCGCGCTGGGCATCCAGCATGTGGGCGAGAGCACGGCCAAGGCGCTGGCGCAGTGGTTCGGGGACCTTCAGTTGATCCGCCGCCTGCCGTGGCCGATCTTCAAGCGCGTGCCCGACATTGGCGGCGAGGTGGCGCGATCACTCGGACACTTCTTCGAGCAGTCCGGCAACCAGCAGGTGATCGACGAGCTGCTTGCGCGCGGCGTGGTGGTTGGCGATACGCACGCCCCTTCGGCGAAGGTGCGCGACGCGCTGTCGCTGGCCACGCTGCTTGAGGACCTCGAGATTCCGCGGATTACGGCGCTGCGTGCGCAACAGCTGGCGAGCGGCTTCACCAGCGTTGACGCATTGTTCGAAGCGCCGGCACACAACCTGGTCGCGGCCGGGTTGCCCAGCGAGGCGGCTGGCGCATTCGTGGACTGGCGCACTGAGTCGGCAAATGCCGGGTTGCTGTCTCGCGGCGCCACTGCCGTGACCGAACTGCTTGCGCTTGCGCCGACCCGGTCCGAAGCGGTGCAGGGTGCGCTCCAGGACAGGACGGTGGTGCTAACCGGAAGCCTGTCCGCCATGACCCGCGATCAGGCCGGTGCGCGGCTCGAGGCGCTGGGCGCCAAGCTGGTCGGCAGCGTCTCCAAGAAGACCGACCTGGTGGTGGCCGGCGAGGCGGCCGGCTCCAAGCTGGCCAAGGCCGAGCAGCTGGGCATCGAGGTATGGGATGAAGCAAGACTGCTGAGCTTCCTCGAGAGCCATCGCTGA
>JBBSVH010000223.1:0-2767 GCA_038233685.1 Lysobacterales bacterium
CTGAGCGACAAGTCGGCCAGCTGGATGGTGGAGGGCATCGGCGAGGATTTCCTGCCCGAAATTTCAGACTTCAGCCGGGTGACCAAGGCCTATGCGATTACCGACAAGGAAAGCTTCCTGACCGCACGCGAATTGCTGGCCAAGGAAGGGGTGCTGGGCGGTTCGTCCAGTGGCACCCTGCTCGCCGCGGCGCTGCGCTATTGCAAAGAGCAGACCACGCCGAAGAAGGTCCTGGTATTCGTCTGTGACACCGGCAACAAATACCTGTCCAAGATGTACAACGACTACTGGATGCTGGACAACGGCTTCCTGGAGCGCCCGCAGCAGGGCGACCTGCGCGACCTGATCCTGCGCCCCTACAGCCAGAAGGACACCGTGGTGGTGGCCCCGACCGACCTGCTGACCACCGCCTACCAGCGCATGAAGCTCTACGACGTCTCGCAGCTGCCGGTGATGGAAGGCGAGAAGCTGGTAGGCATCGTGGACGAGAGCGACGTGCTGCTGCATGTCTATGGCGACGAGGCGCGCTTTCGCGACCCTGTTTCGACCGCCATGGTCAGCAAGCTGGACCGTCTGGACGTGGGTTCGCCGGTCGAGGCGCTGCTGCCGGTGTTCGACCGTGGCCAGGTGGCGATCGTGACCGAAGGCCAGGCGTTCCTCGGCCTGATTACGCGAATCGACCTGTTGAACTATCTGAGGCGGCGGGTGCAGTGAAGACCAACCTGCCGCTAGAACCCGTCGCGACGGTCGCCGATCTTCAAGCCGCGGTGGCATCGCTGGAATCGCAGCTAGCCGAGTACAAGGTCGTGCGGAAAGCGTCCGCAGTACCTGCCGCAGACGCCCCGCGTGCAGTCGGAACTGTCAAGTCGCAGCTCGGAGAACAGTTGAAGCGGGGGGTCGGCCCGGTCGATCCTGCGGACGATCGCGAGGCTTGCGTGGAATTCACGAAGCAGCATGTTGCCGGGCAGCATTTCTCGATCGGAGACCTCGCCGCCCAGAAGCGCGATTTGGAGCGTGCGCTGGAAGCTGCCCGTGCGCGCGCCTCCACGCTGCTTGCCGAGCTTCACGCAGCACGGCACCAGTGTTCGGTCCTGAGCCAGAGCGAGCGGACCCTGCGCCAAGTCGTTGAATCGCGATCGTGGCGGTGGACCCGGCCGCTGCGCGCAGCCGTACGCTTGATGCGCGGCGAATGGGGCGACCACGAGAAGACTGCGCTGCGGGCGGCGCTGCGGCGCCTGGCCGCCTGGGCTTTGGGACAGAATGTTAACGCCCGGACGACGCTGAGCGAAAGAACGCCCGCGATGGGATCCGAGGCAAGGGCTCCAGCGTTTGTGCCCGACGAGGTCCCTGGGTGGACCGTGCACTTGGCTGCGGCGGGCGAAGGATTGGCTGACGTGTTTGTCTGGGCGGTGATCGACTGGGACTTTCGTATGCAGCGGCCCCAGCACTTAGCCCGCTCGCTGGCGGCACGCGGGCATCGTGTGTTCTACATCTCCAACAACTTCGTCAACGCGTCCGAGCCTGGCTTTCACCTGGACACCCTAGGTGGGTCGGGCCGGCTATTTCAGGTCCACCTCAACTTGGCGGGTGCTCCGGCGATTTATTTCGGCCTGCCAGCTCCGGAGCAGGTCCGCGCGCTACACGCCAGCTTGGCCGCGCTGCTGGGTTGGACCCACACGCGCGCGTCGATCTCGCTGGTACAGCACCCCTACTGGGGCCATCTGCTGCGTAGCGTGCCCAACGCCCAAGTCGTTTACGACTGCATGGACCACCACGGCGGCTTTGACAACAACGCAGCCTGCGTACTGGAAGCCGAGGAAGCGATCATCCGCGATGCCGAGTTGGTCATCGTGACGTCGTCCTGGTTGGAGCAGGAGATCGCGCCGAAAGCCCGCACCACGGCGATGATCCGTAATGCAGGCGAGTACGACTTTTTCAGCGTGACGCCACAAGAGATCTTCCGCGATCCGCTGGGCCGCGCGGTCATCGGTTACTACGGCGCCATCGCCGAGTGGTTTGACCTTGACCTCGTACGCGCCGTTGCCCGAGCGCATCCACAGGCGCTGGTCCTGCTGGTGGGCAACGACACAGTCGGCGCCGCCGCAGTCCTGGCCGACGTGTCCAATGTCGAGTTTACCGGCGAGGTGCCTTACGCGCTGCTGCCGTACTACCTCTATGGCTTCGACGTCACACTGCTGCCTTTCCAGATTATTCCGCTGACTCTGGCGACCAATCCCGTAAAGGTCTACGAGTACCTGGCCGCCGGCAAGCCGGTAGTGGCGGTAGACCTGCCGGAGATGGTGCAGTTCGAGGGCCTGGTGACGGTTGCAGACTCTGCCGGCTTCGCTGATGCGGTAGGGAATCTGCTGGCCAGAATGGAAAACCCAATCCAAGTGGCCGCGCGCCGTGCGTTCGCAGCCGGCCAGACTTGGGATCACCGTGCGGCGTCGCTCGACGATGCGCTGGCTCTGATCACAGAGCCGGTGGTGAGCGTGGTCGTACTGACCTACAACAATCTGGCATTCACCGAAGCCTGCCTTTTCAGTCTCGAGGCCTACAGCGATTACCCGCAGTTGGAGGTGATCGTAGTGGACAATGCGTCCAGCGATGGTTCGCCGGAATGGCTTCGTGGCTGGGCCCAGGAGGGGTCTGCGAGGGGGCAGCGCCGGCGCGTAATCCTAAACGAGGAAAACCTCGGCTTTTCGGCCGGCAACAATGTCGGTCTTGCCGCCGCCACCGGCGAGGTGCTGGTTCTTCTCAACAATGA
>JBBSVH010000224.1:0-2765 GCA_038233685.1 Lysobacterales bacterium
AGTGACAGGTACTACTCAGGTCCGCCGGGTCGGCTAAGAGCCCGGCAGATCGAATCTGGACACACACCACCGCTCAGAGAGCGAATGGTGCGCATGCTGTTGAGTTTTCAAAGACCGTCGCACCCGACTCGGGAAGGTGATGCCTTCTGAAGAGATGCAGCCCGCTGACTCCAACTGCTGTCTGCGGACCGGGCAGAAACTGTAGCACACCAGACGGCTCGAGTGAAAGACGCTGCCTGGCAGGTGACCAGTCCTGACCCAGCCGCCGCAGTGTATCCCCTGCGCGCCGTCAGCGGCGGTGCCCTCACCCCGGCGTCCGTTCCGCGGGATCAGGGACCACCCACCACCAACAGCCGCGCGAACGACCGCTTGCCGATCTGCAGCACCTTGCCGTCCAGCGCGCCGGCCGCGACATCGTTCTCGCGGTGGCAGACGCCGTCGAGTCTCACGGCTCCGTCGGCCAGCAGCCGCCGGGCCTCAGAGCGCGAGCGCCCGAAGACATCGGCGATGACGGCGGGAAGATGCACCGCTCCGTCCGGTCCCGTGCTTACCCGGTGCTCAGGGATCTCGTCGGGAAGCTCACGTGAGACGTGGACCTGATCAAACGCCGTCTGGGCCGCGATCGCGGCCGCGCCGCTGTGGAAGCGCAGCACGATGTCCCGTGCGATGGCGCGCTTGCGGTCACGCGGTCCGACATCAGCAGGGATGTCGCTGAGCCCCAGCAGCGTGACCCAATCCTGCATCGCCGCATCCGGAAGGGACATCGTGCGCCCGTACATCTCCTGCGGGTCGTCGGTCACGCCGATGTGGTTGCCCAGCGACTTGGACATCTTCTGCGCACCGTCCAGGCCCGGCAGGATCGGCAGCGTCAGGATGCACTGCTCGGGCATGCCGTAGGCGCGCTGAACGTCCCGCCCGAGCATCAGGTTGAACGTCTGATCGGTGCCGCCGAGCTCGACGTCGGCCCTGATGGCGAGCGAGTCGTACCCCTGCATCAGCGGGTACAGCAGCTCCAGGATGGTGATCGGCGTGCGGGCACGCATGCGCGCGGCGAAGTCGTTGCGCTCCAGCAGCTGGGCCACGGTGGCGGTGGAGGCCAGGCGGAACAGCTCGTCCATGCGCATGTCCAGCCATTCACCGTTGCACCGGACCTCCAGCAGCCGGGGATCCTCGCGGAGAACGCGGAACGCCTGCTCCTGGTAGGTCGCAGCGTTCGCGTCGATCTGCTCGCCGGTCAGCGGCGGGCGCGTCTGGGTGCGCCCGGAAGGGTCCCCCACGCGCGCGGTGTAGTCGCCTACGATCAGCACCACCCGATGGCCGAGATCCTGGAACTCGCGGAGCTTCTGGAGCACCACCGTATGCCCGAGGTGCAGATCGGGCGCGGTCGGATCCAGGCCGAGCTTGACGCGTAGGGGCCGACCCTCGTGCGCGGCGACCTCCAGGCGCTCCTGCAGCGCTCCCGCAGGCAGGTCCTGCACTGTGTTGCGCGTCAGGTACGCAGCCTGCTGAGCGTGATCGGGCATCGGCGGCCAATGCTAGTCTCAGAGCCCGGGGGGCCCTTTGCCGGGTTGGTTGCCCCGCACGCTTGGTTCGCGCTGCAGCCCTGAACAGGGCGATGAACCGACCCGCGATGAGCGACGCCGACCGCCCCTTCCTCACCTCCGTGCCCGACGATCCGGGTCCCGTGCGCGTCAAGCCGCGGCTCAAGCGCCTGCGCCTGCTCGCGCTGCTGATCCCGCTCGGCGGCCTGGCGGTCGTCTCGACGGTCTTCGGGATGATGATGGCCGTCGCCAGCGATCTGCCGGCGCTGGAGAACGAGCCGCAGTACCGCGGCGAGGGCGGCAAGAACTCGATCCTCTCCGACAGCCAAGGCCGTCCGATCGGGCGGCTGGCGTCCGACACCCACCGCATCTTCGTGCAGTACAAGGAGATCTCCAGCTTCATGCGCTCGGCGATCATCGCCGTGGAGGACGAGCGGTTCCTGACGAACTCCGGCGTGGATCTGCGGGCGATCGCTCGCGCGTTCACGCAGGACGTCATCAAGGGTGAGCCCGTGCAGGGCGGATCGACGATCACGCAGCAGTTCGTAAAGAACGCCCTCCAGGCCCAGGACAAGCGGACGGTCTTCCAGAAGCTCCGCGAGTCGGCGCTGGCCTACCATCTGACGCGCAAGTGGTCCAAGCAGAAGATCCTCACCGAGTACCTGAACTCGATCTACTTCGGCAACGGCGCGTACGGGATCGAAGCGGCCGCGGAGACGTACTTCGGACTGGACATCAACCACGGGCCGAACGGCGACAGTCCCGGCTGCGGCACGCAGAAGCGGCCGTGCGCGAAAGAGCTGAAGGTCCACGAGGCCGCGCTGCTGGCGGCGATCGTCGCGTCCCCCACCGCGTATGACCCGGTGGCCCATCCGCGCGCGGCGCTGGCCCGGCGCGACGTCGTCCTGCGCAAGATGCGCGACCAGCGGGCGATCACGCCACCGCAGTACGCCCGGGCGCTGGCCGAGTCGCTACCCCCTCCGGAGAGCGTCCGCCCGCCGCAGCTGGACTCCAAGGCGCCCTACTTCACCACCTGGGTGCGCCAGCAGCTGGTCGACAACCCCCGGTACGGCGCACGCAGGACCTTTGAGGGCGGGCTGAAGGTCCGCACCACGCTGGACCTGGACATGCAGAAGTTCGCGCAGCGCTCCGTGGACCGCTGGATGGGTGATGACCTGGCCGGCCCCACTGCCGCGCTGGTGGCCATCGACAACGAAAGCGGCG
>JBBSVH010000225.1:0-2758 GCA_038233685.1 Lysobacterales bacterium
ATCCGGCGTGGTGTACATCGGCGCCGAAGTGCGCGCCGGCGACATCATGGTGGGCAAGGTCACGCCGAAGGGCGAAAGCCAGCTGACCCCGGAAGAGAAGCTGCTGCGTGCGATCTTCGGCGAGAAGGCCTCCGACGTTAAGGACAGCTCGCTCCGCGTGCCCCCGGGCATGGACGGCACGGTCATCGACGTGCAGGTCTTCACCCGCGATGGCATCGAGAAGGACAAGCGTGCGCGCCAGATCGAGGAAAACGAGATCAAGCGCGTCAAGAAGGACTTCGACGACCAGTTCCGCATCCTCGAGAACGCGATCTTCGCGCGCCTGCGTCCGTTGCTGGTGGGCAAGGTGGCCAACGGTGGCACCAACCTGAAGAAGGGCGAGACCATCACCAACGAGTACCTGGGCGAGCTGAAGAAGGCCGACTGGTTCACCCTGCGGATGAAGGACGACGACGCTTCGGATGCCATCGAGCGCGCGCAGAAGCAGATCCAGGCGCACGAGAAGGAGTTCGAGCGTCGCTTCGCCGACAAGCGCGGCAAGATCACCGCCGGCGACGACCTCGCCCCGGGCGTGCTGAAGATGGTCAAGGTGTACCTGGCAGTGAAGCGCCGTATCCAGCCGGGCGACAAGATGGCCGGCCGCCACGGCAACAAGGGCGTGGTGTCGACCATCGTTCCGGTCGAGGACATGCCTTACGCCGCCGACGGCAGCACCGTGGACATCGTGCTCAACCCGCTGGGCGTGCCGTCGCGCATGAACATCGGGCAGATCCTGGAAGTGCATCTTGGCTGGGCTGCGAAAGGGCTGGGCATCAAGATCCAGAAGATGCTCGACGCACAGGCCAAGGTCGCGGACCTGCGCAAGTTCCTGGACCAGATCTACAACCACGACCTGAAGCTGGGCGAGCAGCGCGTCAACCTGGGCGAGTTCAGCGATGACGAGCTGATCGCACTGGCCGGCAACCTGACCGACGGCGTGCCGATGGCGACACCGGTGTTCGACGGCGCAGCCGAGTCCGAGATCAAGCACATGCTCGAACTCGCCGACCTGCCGATCAGCGGCCAGACCCAGCTGTACGACGGCCGCACCGGTGAGGCATTCGATCGCCACACCACCATCGGCTACATGCACATGCTGAAGTTGAACCACCTGGTGGATGACAAGATGCACGCGCGTTCGACCGGTCCGTACTCGCTGGTCACCCAGCAACCGCTGGGCGGCAAGGCGCAGTTCGGCGGCCAGCGCTTCGGCGAAATGGAAGTCTGGGCGCTGGAAGCCTATGGCGCGGCGCACACCCTGCAGGAAATGCTGACGGTCAAGTCGGACGACGTGCAGGGCCGCAACCAGATGTACAAGAACATCGTCGATGGCGAACACGAGATGGTCGCGGGCATGCCGGAATCCTTCAACGTGCTGGTCAAGGAAATCCGCTCGCTGGCGATCAACATGGAACTGGAAGAGTGATGTGAAGCGGTCCCGGTCGCGCGTGAGCGCCGCCGGGGTCCGCAGTCCCTTGCACCATTCCCTCGACACAAGCTTTTCCTCCTACCCGGAGAAACAAAATGAAAGACCTGCTCAACCTGTTCAACCAGCAGCGCCCCGCGCTGGACTTCGACGCGATCAAGATCGCGCTGGCTTCCCCGGACCTGATCCGTTCGTGGTCGTTCGGCGAAGTCAAGAAGCCCGAGACCATCAACTACCGCACCTTCAAGCCCGAGCGTGACGGCCTGTTCTGCGCGGCCATCTTCGGACCGATCAAGGACTACGAGTGCCTGTGCGGCAAGTACAAGCGCATGAAGCACCGCGGCGTGGTCTGCGAGAAGTGCGGCACCGAGGTCACCCTGGCCAAGGTCCGTCGCGAGCGCATGGGCCACATCGACCTGGCTTCGCCGGTCGCCCACATCTGGTTCCTGAAGTCACTGCCCAGCCGCATCGGCCTGATGCTGGACATGACCCTGCGTGATATCGAGCGCGTGCTGTATTTCGAAGCCTACGTGGTCACCGAGCCGGGCCTGACCCCGCTCGAGCGCCGCCAGCTGCTGACCGAAGAGCAGTACATGACCGCGCGCCAGGAGCATGGCGACGACTTCGACGCCGCGATGGGTGCCGAGGCGGTCTACGACCTGCTGCGCACGATTGACCTGCAGTCGGAAATGATCACCCTGCGCGAGGAAATCGCCAGCACCGGTTCGGAAACCAAGCTCAAGCGCCTGACCAAGCGGATCAAGCTGGTCGAGGCCTTCCTCGAGTCGGGCAACCGCCCCGAGTGGATGGTGATGACCGTGCTGCCGGTGCTGCCGCCGGACCTGCGTCCGCTGGTGCCGCTGGACGGTGGTCGTTTCGCGACCTCCGACCTCAACGACCTGTATCGCCGCGTCATCAACCGCAACAACCGCCTGCGCCGCCTGCTGGAGCTCAATGCTCCGGACATCATCGTGCGCAACGAAAAGCGCATGCTGCAGGAGTCGGTTGATGCGCTGATGGACAACGGCCGTCGCGGCCGTGCCATCACCGGCACCAACAAGCGCCCGCTGAAGTCGCTGGCCGACATGATCAATGGCAAGCAGGGCCGGTTCCGCCAGAACCTGCTCGGCAAACGCGTCGACTACTCGGGCCGCTCGGTGATCGTCGTCGGCCCGCAGCTGAGGCTGCATCAGTGCGGTCTGCCGAAGAAGATGGCGCTCGAGCTGTTCAAGCCTTTCATTTTCAACAAGCTTGAAGTCATGGGCCTCGCGACCACGATCAAGGCCGCCAAGG
>JBBSVH010000226.1:0-2651 GCA_038233685.1 Lysobacterales bacterium
CGAAGCGCTGACGCACCCATGCGGCCAGGCTGTCCGCGCTCACGCCGGGGTCGGCGGTGCGCGCCTCGGTCACGAACTGCATGACTGCCGGCGTGAGCTTGTGGGCACCATGCTGCGTATTTCGGCGAACGTGACCGGTGTTTTCGGCATCGTGACCGACGGTTTCGGCGAACGTGACCGGTCATTTCGGTGACGTGACCGACGGGCCGTCATCGGTTTTTTGAACGGGGCCTGACCGGAATCGACGGTCGGTGCTGACGTTGCGTATGAACCACCCGCTGGGCATAGCCTCGCGCCCTTTGAGGGCCGGGACCGATGCCACAGCAACGCATGGACATACGCATGATCAAAGACATACTTCGACTCAAGTACCAGGGCAGCCTGTCGCACGAGCGCATCGCGCGCAGCCTCTCGATCTCCAAGGGCGCTGTCGCCAAGTACCTCAGCCTGGCCGGCGCCGCTGGCCTCGACTGGGCTTGTGCGGCCGAACTCGACGAGGCCTCGCTCGAACGCCGACTGATGGGCGGAGGTGCCGCACTCAGCCGCGTGGTCGAGCCCGACTACGCCCGCGTGCACATCGAACTGCGCCGCAAGGGCTTGACGCTGATGCTGCTGTGGGCCGAGTACCGCGCAGCCAACGAGGGCCGAAGGACTTGGGCCTATACCCAGTTCTGCGGCCACTACAAGGCGTTTGCCAAGACGCTCAAGCGCTCGATGCGCCAGCAGCGGCGCGCCGGCGAGAAGCTCTTCATCGACTACGCCGGGCCGACCCTCGAGCTGGCCAATGGAGCGCGCGCCCAGGTCTTCGTGGCCGCCATGGGCGCGTCCAGCTACACGTTTGCCTGCGCGACGGCCGATCAGAGCATGCGCTCTTGGCTGGCAGCGATGGCCCGGGCGCTGGCGTTCTACGGTGGCGTGCCCCAACTGATCGTGCCGGACAACCCCCGGGCACTGGTCAGTCAGGCTTGCCGTTATGAGCCCACGCTCAACGCAACGGTGCACGACTTCGCACGTCACTACGGCGTCTCGATCCTCCCGGCACGCCCGTACTCCCCGAAGGACAAGGCCAGCGCCGAGTCGGCGGTGCAGGTCGTCGAGAGGTGGCTGATGGCGCGGCTGCGGCACACGGTGCTGGCCGACGTGCACGCCGCCGATGCGGCCCTCGCCGCGTTGCTGCCGTCACTCAACGAGCGCCGGTTCCAGAAGCTCGAGGGCAGCCGCGCCAGCCTGTTCGCAACGCTTGATGCGCCCACGCTCGCCGCGTTGCCCGCCCAGCGCTGGCAGTGGGCGACGTTCAAGACGGTGACCGTCCACATCGACTACCACGTCGAGATCGAAGGGCACCGCTACAGCGTGTCGCACTCGCTGGTGGGCTTGAAGCTGGAAGCGCGCATCACCGACGCGCTGGTGGAGGTGCTGCACCGCGGCGAGCGCGTGGCGTGCCACGCCCGCAGCGCCCGCCGGGGCGGCTTCACGACGCTGGACGAGCACATGCCGGCCGCGCACCGGGCGCACAAGGAGTGGACGCCCGAGCGGCTGATCCACTGGGGCGGCGACATCGGGGTGAACACCGGGCGCTTCGTCACGCAGCTGCTGCAGCGCTTGCCGCCATCCCGAGCATGGTTACCGCAGCTGTCTTGGATTGCTCAGCCTGGCCAAGCGTTACGGCCCGCAGCGCGTCGAGGCGGCCTGCACGCTGGCGCTCGAGCTCGGCGCTGTTCAGTACCGCCATGTGCGCGACATCCTGACCAACGGGAGAGACCTCATCGAGCGTCCTGCGCCCGCTCCGGAATGGGTCTCGCCCGACCACGACAACCTGCGCGGCGCCTCGTACTTCCACTGAACACGCACCAAAGGATCTTCCCCATGATGATGAACAACACCCTGGCGCAGCTGCGCGACTTGAAGCTCGCCGGCATGGTCTCGGCTGTCGAGGAGCAGCTCTCGAGTGCCGCCAGCACGGGCTTGAGCTTCGAAGAGCGCCTGGCACTGATGGTGGACCGCGAGGTGCACCACCGGGACGACAAGCGCCGCGCCGCGCTCATGAAGAGGGCAGGTCTGAAGTACCCGCAGGCCTGCATCGAAGACGTCGACAGCAAACCCGGACGGGGCTTCGAGCGCAGCTCGTTGATGAGCCTGGCGCTGTCGCGGTGGGTCGAGGACGGCACGGCGATTCTGGTCACCGGCCCGACGGGGTCGGGTAAGTCCTGGCTCGCCTGCGCACTGGCGCAGTACGCCTGTCGGCGCGGACACTCGGCGCTCTACCTGCGCGTGCCACGCTTGGCCGAAGACCTGCGCGTGCTGCACGGCAACGGGGGCTTCGGGCGTTGGCTCGCTTCGCTGGCCCGTACCGACGTCTTACTGTTGGACGACTGGGGGTTGGCCGCCATGGACGGTCCGACGCGCGCCGACCTGATGGAGGTGATCGACGACCGAGCGGGGTCGCGCCCGACGATCGTGACCAGCCAGTTGCCGGTCGAACACTGGCACGCATGGATTGGCGACCCCACCATCGCCGACGCCATCCTCGACCGGCTGCTGTCACGCAGCCATCGGCTGAACCTCACGGGCAAATCGATGCGGCCAAGCAAAGCGGTCGCCGTGCACACCGAAGACAGCGAGACCATCACACTGCAAGACGCCGGCGCCGC
>JBBSVH010000227.1:0-2644 GCA_038233685.1 Lysobacterales bacterium
ATGTGGCGGTGGGGGTCCAATCGATCCTGCCGCTTGCCGCGCCTCAGCGGTGTCTGCACTCCTGCTGCCAGCCTCGTCCTTGTCGAGTTCCAGTGCCTTGAGCAGCGCCCCGGAACGTGTCAATGACTTTGCGCCACCGGTCGTCATGAATTTAGTGCGCAAGGTTGTGTTGATTTCGGGCTGGCGATCTCCGACGGTGGTGGGTTGATCCAAGCTGCCGTGGGCAGCGCATAGGGTTCAGGTCGGCGCCCCTTGAAGCGGATGGGGTTGGCGCGGAACGCGTTATCCAGCGCGGCTTGGCGTATGCCGCGCAGGTGCTCAGCCTGACCGTGATGGACGCTGTGCGGCGTCATGTAGCCGATGCCCGAGTGCCGGTGCGCGGTGTTGTACCAGGAGAAGAAGGCTCGACAGTGGGCCCGAGCGTCCTCGATACAACCGAAGCGTGGCGGGAAGTCCGGGCGGTACTTCAGCGTCTTGAACTGGGCCTCGGAGTACGGGTTGTCGTCGGACACGTACGGCCGGCTGTGGCTCTTGGTGATGTCCAGATCCACCAGCAGCGCGGCCACCGGTTTGGAGCGCATGCTGCTGCCGCGGTCGGCGTGCAGCGTGAGCATGCCGGGCTCAACGTCGTGACGCGCCACCGCCTCGGCGATGAGTTGCTGGGCCAGCTCGGCGTCCTCGCGATCGGCGATCAACCAGCCCACCACCAGGCGGCTGAAGATGTCCAGGATCACGTACAGGTGGAAGCACGTCCACTTGGCCGGTCCCTTCAGCTTGGTTATGTCCCACGACCAGACCTGGTTCGGCGCGATCGCCAGCAACTCGGGCTTGCTGTAGGCGGGATGGACGAGTTGATTGCGCCGCTCACGGGTGCCGCCGTTGGCTGCCAGCACGCGGTACATGGTGCGCACCGAGCCCAAGTAGCGGCCCTCGTCCAGTAGCGTGGCATGCACGGCCGCCGGCGCCATGTCGGCAAAGCGTTCGCTGTTGAGCGTATCCAGTACCCGCTGGGACTCCGTTGCATCGAGCGCCAGGGGCGGGCGAGGACGCGGCGGGCGGGGGCATCGTGGCCCGACGAACGAGGCACGGCGAGCCTGGGCGCGTCGGCGCGCGGGTGCGCCACGCCACAGGCCTACGGCGCGGCAGGCAGCGACTGTCCCCAAGGCCGGGGCGAGTTCGTGCGCGGCGGCCATCATGGCTTCTCGCTCCTGTCGTCGTTCAGGGTGTCCAGCAGCGTGGCAAGTTTTTTTTGAACCCCGATCACCAGCATCGCTTTGTCGAGCTCGCGCTGCAGCCCATCGCGTTCACGGGTGAGCTGCGCGATCTGCAGCATCTCAGTGCGATTGGCCGGGACCTTGGGGCCGCGCTTTTGTGGTGCCAAGGCGGCCAGGTCGCCTGCTTCGCGCTGGCGCCGCCACGTGCTCAGGGACGACGAGTACACGCCCTCCTGGCGCATCAGCGCACCGACCTCGCCAGGGCGGGTGCAACGGTCGGCCGCTTCGAGAATACGGCGCTTGTCGGCGTTGGAGAATTGTCGGCGCCGGGCGCGCGGCACCACTTCGGCGTCGGCTGCCGGCGGCGCCGATCGGCTGGCCTCTTCAGTCGCCCTACGGGCTCCTTGCGAGGCCAGCAGATCGGACGAACTCTTGACTACGGACACTGTTGCCTTCGGTTGATAGTTGACTGTCATACCTACCTCTCTTTGCTCGCTGATCTCTCAGCAGGAGGTGGCGCAGGTCATATTGGCACGGGGGGGCAGCCGGAGGACCTGCTGCCCACGGCCATCGAGCCGCGCCTTGGCGCGGTGTGGATTCCGGCCATGGATGTCGAGGCCTTCATCCGGGAGGTGTTTGAACTGGCCGACTGCGAAGTGGGCTACTCGGCACAAGCCGGGGCCTGGTCGGTGCGCTACGAAGAATGGAAGGCACGCCAGAACGTCAAGGTGACACAAGAGTTCGGTACCTCGCGCATGAACGCGATGGAACTGCTGCAGTGCGCGCTGAACGTGCAGGTGCCGACGGTCCGCGATCCGGACCCGGAAAGCGACCGCACGCTCGTCAACCCCGACGAGACACTGGCGGCGCGAGAGAAGCTGGGCCTCATCAAGGACCGGTTTGCGGCCTGGGCGTTCGAAGACGCCGAGCGGCGCGAGAAGCTGTGCCGCATCTACAACGACCTCTTCAACGCCACCCGGCCGCGGCAGTTCGACGGCTCGCACCTGAAGCTGCCGGGGTTCTCCCACTGCTTCGAGCTGCACCCACACCAGAAGGATGCCGTGTGGCGGGTGGTGCAGACCGGCAACAAGGGGCTGTTCCATGTGGTGGGCGCCGGCAAGACGGCGGTGTGTGTGGCGGCCGGCATGGAGCTGCGCCGCCTTCAGTTCATCAGCAAGCCCTGCCATGTGGTGCCCAACCACATGCTGGCGCAGTACACGGCCGAGTTCGTTCGGCTCTACCCGAACGCGGCGGTGCTGATGGCCGCGAAAGAAGACCTGGAGGGAGATCGCCGGCGCGAGCTGGTATCACGCATCGCCACGGGCGATTGGGACGCGGTGGTCATCACGCATTCGAGCTTCGAGCGCATCAAGATGTCGCCGCAATTCACGGAAGGGTTTATCAAGGAGATCGTTCAGGAGATCGAGATG
>JBBSVH010000228.1:0-2612 GCA_038233685.1 Lysobacterales bacterium
TCCTCCCCGAGAGCAGCCCCCAGCTGGCTACAGCCGGGCTGGTCAAGCGCCTGGAAACCGTGGTCCAGCAGGCCAGTCCGAGCAACCGCAGCTGCGCGATCAGCAACCGCTCGCCGATGCCGCCACCAGGCGCCAACGACCGCTTCTCCGCCGTGGTGGTCCAGGTGCGGCTGCGCTGCGGAACCCCTGAACTGGCGGCAGTGCTGCATGCGCTCGAGACCGGCACGCCGCGTCTGTTCGTCGACAATCTGAACCTCCTGACCATGAACTACACGTTCCAGACCATGGGCCAGACCGGCAGCAACAACGGACTTGACGTGAGCTTCGACCTGTACGGCTACCTGCGTGCGGGCGTGGCCCCGGCACCTGCGGTGGCGTCGAGGGCCGACGGGCTGGGTTCCAATGCGTATTGACCTCGCGGGCCCGCGCACATGGCTGCTGGCCGCGCTGTCGGCCTGGGGCCTGTCCGTGTGGATACTGGCGCTGTCCGGCATGGGGGGCAGGGTGGAACCGCTGCCTGCCGACGCTTCGTTGACGCAGCCGCTGCCGCGCTTGCCGGAGAACCCACAGGAGCGTCTCGGGGGGCTGTCGGAGTACCGCGAGATCAGTGCACGACCCCTGTTCAGCAGCGACCGCAGGCCCAAGCCGTTCTTCATCTCCGGCGAAGGCGCCGAGGAGCCACAGGCCTTCGAATTCGTGCTCAGCAGCGTGTTGATCACGCCAGGAACGCAGCTGGCAATCCTGCAGCCCACGGGCGGCGGTGACTCGGTGCGCGTGCAGGTGGGCGAATCGCTGCCGGCGATGTCCGGCTGGCAGCTGGTCGAAGTCCAGCCGCGCAGCGCGTCTTTCATCGGTCCGGAAGGCCCGCGGACCCTTGAATTGCGGGTATTCGATGGCAGCGGTGGCCAAGCGCCCACTTCAGTCGCGCCGGGGATGCCGATCCAGGGGACCGGATCCAGGCCTGTCCCGGTGGCAGGAGTCTCGGACCCGGGCGCCGCGGCCTCTGGTGTGCCGGTCGCGACCCAGCCTGTGCCCGCGCCGCCACCGGTTCCCAAGGAAGTCACCACGGGCGAGCCGGGTGATTCGGGCGGCCAGTCTTCCGAGCAGACCACCCAGAAGCAGATGGAAGCAATTCGCCAGCGCATCGAGGCCAGGCGCGCACAGCTGCGGCAGAACCAAGCGCCGCCCCCCACCGACAAGACCCCGTAGAGTGCATGGCATGAAGTCACGTTTGATCCTGATATCCGTGTTGACCGGCCTGCTGGCCGCATGCGCGAGCAATCCGACGCCGGACATCCGCCGCGGCGTGGACAACAAGGGTGCCGTGGCGCCGCGGGGCGTTGCTCAAACCACCCCATTTGAATCCCGCGAGGCGCCTGAAACCGGTCCCCAAGCGGTGATCCGCCGCGGCAGCGGCCAGATGATCAACCGGGCAGCCGCCGCAGCCCCGCGGCCCGGACTTACAGGCGCGACGACCGGTTCGGCCACCTTCAATTTCGAGGGGGAGTCCGTGCACGCCGTGGTCAAGGCGATCCTCGGCGACATGCTCGGCCAGAACTACGTGATCGCGCCGGAAGTGCAGGGCACCGTGACCCTGGGCACGCCCAAGCCGGTGTCACCGTCGGAGGCGCTGAGCCTGCTGGAGATGGTGCTGGGCTGGAACAACGCGCGCATGGTGTACAGCGGCGGCCGCTACAGCATTGTCCCCGCCGACCGCGCCCTGGCCGGTAACGTCGCGCCCAGCACCGGCTCTCCTGCGAGTGCCCGAGGCTACGAAGTACGCGTGGTCCCGCTGCGATACATCTCCGCCAGCGAAATGAAGAAAGTTCTGGAGCCGTACGCCAGGCCCAACGCGATCGTCAGCATTGACTCCTCGCGCAACCTGATCAGCCTGGCCGGCACCCGCAGTGAACTGGAAAACTACCTGCGCACTGTGGAGATCTTCGACGTCGACTGGCTTTCGGGGATGTCGGTGGGCGTGTTCCCGCTGCAGTCCGGTCGCGCGACCAAGGTGGTGGCGGACCTGGAGAAGGTGTTCGGCAACGACAGCGGAACTCCCAGCGCCGGAATGTTCCGCTTCATGCCGCTGGAAGGAGCCAATGCGGTGCTGGTCATCACCCCGCAGCCGGCTTACCTGGACGACATCCAGGACTGGCTGCAGCGCATCGATGGTGCCGGACAGGACCGGCGCCTGTTTTCCTACGAACTCAAGTTCATCGAGGCCAAGGACCTGGCCGAACAGCTGGCGCAGGTCTTCGGCAGCGGCGGCGGTTCGCAGCGCGGGGACGGCGGCGACTCGCCCGTGTCGCTGATGCCTGGCACCAGTCCGGTGCAGATCCGTGACGGCGGCTTGGACCGTGATAACGGCAGCGTAGATTTCGGCGGCTCCGGCGGCGGCGTTTCGGGCGGTGGAGGCCTGGGCAACGGGTCGCTGGCGCTCAACCCGCGCGAGGGCGGCAACGCCGCCGTCACCCTGGAAGTCGCAGGCGACCGGGTGAGCGTGGCCGCGGTGGAGGAAACCAACACCCTGCTGGTGCGCGCCAGCGCAGCCGCGTGGAATTCGATCCGCGAGGTGGTCGAGAAGCTGGACGTGATGCCGATGCAGGTCCACA
>JBBSVH010000229.1:0-2545 GCA_038233685.1 Lysobacterales bacterium
AAGTCCCCTTTTCGGGACGACCGAAGGAAGTCCCCTTTTCGGGACGACCGAAGGAAGTCCCCTTTTCGGGACGACCGAAGGAAGTCCCCTTTTCGGGACGACCGAAGGAAGTCCCGCTTCGGGACGACCGTCAGCTAATCCAGCCCTTCGGCCACCGGCAGCACCACCGGCTTGCGCCGCGAGCGCCACAGCCCATCGGAGGCAAACACGATCAGCCCCAGCCAGATGGCGCTGAATCCCAACGCACGCTCCATTCCGAAGCTCTCCTTGAACAGCAGCACGCCGATCAAAAGCTGGATGCTGGGCGCGATGTACTGCAGCAGGCCAACCACCGACAGCGGCACCTTGCGCACGCCGTAGGCGAAGCCGATCAGCGGCACCGCCGTGACCACCCCGCCGAAGATCAGCAGCAGGTCGTTGCGCCAGCCAAATCCGCTGGCGAAACCGCCGCCGTGGCCGAGCTCGGCCCACAGCACGTAGCCGAGCGCCGGCAGGAACAGGTAGACGCTCTCCACGCCCAGCCCGCCAACCGGATCCACCGAGATCAGCTTGCGCAGCAGGCCATACATGCCGAACGAGAACGCCAGTCCAAGCGCGATCCACGGCGGCGCACCACCCTGCCACGTCAGCCAGCTCACGCCGACCAGCGCAAGTCCGACCGAAACCCACTGCGCCGGGCTGAGGCGCTCGCGCAGCACCATCACCCCGAGCACCACGTTGATCAGCGGATTGATGAAATAGCCCAGGCTGGTTTCCACCAGGTGACCGTTGGCGACGGCCCAGATGTACAGGCCCCAGTTGAACGCGATGAACACGCTGCTCAGGCCGAGCACCGCGATGGCGCGGGGCTGGGCGCTGATCTTGCGCCACCAGCCCAGCCCGTTCTTCAGCAGCAGCCAGCCGATCACCAGCACCGAGCTCCACACGATGCGGTGGGCGATGATCTGGAACGACGGCACCTCGCGCAGCAGGTACCAGTACAGCGGCACCACGCCCCACAGCAGGAAGGTGAGCGCGGTGACGGTCAGTCCCTTGCGGTCCAGCGGCGGCGCGCTCATGCGCTGCGCCTGCTGCGGGCCAGGGTGATGATCACCACCCCGGACAGGATCACCGCCATGGCGCCCATGTCGTGGACGCTGAAGCGCTCGCCTGCAAGCCACACGCCCAGGGCCACCGCGATCACCGGATTGACGTAGGCGTAGCTGCCCACCAGCGCCGGGCGCGCATGGTGCAGCAGCCAGATGTACGCGCTGAAGGCAACCACTGAACCGAACATCGCCAGGTACACCAGCGCAGCGGTGCCGTGCGGAGTGCCCAGGGTGAAGGACTCGCCGTGCAGCAGCCCGACGATGGTGAGCAGCGCGCCACCGCACAGCATCTGGCCGGCCGCGGTCATGAACGGCGAAGGCAGGTCGCGGCCACGCGACCACACCGAACCGAACGCCCAGGCAATCGGTGCGATCAGCAACAGCACCAGGCCGGTCGGCGAAGCGGTCAACGAACTGCCGGAATTGAGCCAAACCACGCCGGCGAAGCCGATGCCGATGCCGAGCCACTCGAAACGGTTCGAGTGCTGCCCACGCGCCGCGCCAAAAAGTGCCATCCACAGCGGCATCGAGGCAATGGCGACGGCGGCAAGACCCGAGGACACCGACTGCTCGGCCAGCGTCACCAGGCCGTTGCCCAGGCCCAGCAGGAGCGAGCCCATGAAGGCCAGCCGCAGCCACTGGCCACGGGTGGGCGCAGGCACGCCGCGCCAGCGCAGCACGACGTACATCAGTCCACCGGCGGCGAGGAAGCGAGTGCCCGACACCATCAGCAGGGGCGGGTATCCACCTTCCAGGGCAAAGCGGATGCCGAGGTAGGTGGAACCCCAGACGAGGTAGACGATGATCAGGGCCAGCACGACGGCCGGACCGGCGCGAGCGGACACGGCCGTGGCGGGCGCAGCCGGAACGGAAGCAGGTGCTTTCATCTGGAAGGGTCGAACCGGCGGGGCGCACAGTTTAGGGCAGTGAGGGTGCAGGCAATACGAATCTCGATAGGCCTTTTCTGGAACGAGACGTTGCATGGCGGCATCGTCGGGAACTGCAGGTGCACCGCCAAGAGCGACCCCTCCTCGATCCTCCCCTGCTGCGCAAGGGAGGAGGCCAAGCTAAAGCACCCCTGCGCGGTCTGACCCGCTGCTTCTTAGCGTCCCTTATCTGGGGACAAGTTCAGTCCTGCCTGCTGGGCAACGTAGGAGGCCAAGCTAGGGCGCCCTTGCGTAGTCCTCACCTGCTGCGCGAGGGACGAGGCCAAGCCTGAGCACCCGTGCTCGTTCCTCTCCTGCTGCCCAAGTGAAAAGGCAGAGCGCCGCCTCGTGATGAATTGCAATCGGGCGATAGCCAGACACCTCTTGCTTTCGCTACTCGCGTTGCACAGCAGGAACCAGGCCGACCGCGCCAGCGCGAGACCAGAGTCGCACCGCATACAACCTCCCGCTCTGCCTCTGCCTCTGCCTCTGCCTCTGCCTCTGCCTCTGCCTCTGCCTCTGCCTCTGCCT
>JBBSVH010000230.1:0-2539 GCA_038233685.1 Lysobacterales bacterium
GACCAGCGCGACCGCGCCGACGCCCGCCAGGCCCCAGACGACGGCGGAGATGAACCCGGCCATGAACGCGGTGATGAACAGCAGCCAGAACCCGGGGGCGCTGCCGACCATGCGGGCGAACAGGGTCCAATGATCATCGCGGTACGGCAGGCGTCGCTCGATGCGCTCGGGCGGGAACTCGTCGCCGAGGATGAAGTCGGCCATCTTGGTCCAGTGGTGGTCCTTCAGCGCTGCGCCATGGCCACTTGGAACGTAGAAGATGTGGCTCTTGTCCGGTACCTGCTTGTATGGGGCTTTCCCGCGTCAAGCTGATTTCACATCGCTTCTCTCCTTCACCCTGGTGAATGAGCAGGTAGTGGTAGCTCGTCGACTAACGATTGTCGGCTGAGAGCGTCGAGGGAAACGACCGAGGGGAGCCCGCCTTGGGCGCGAGACATCGCGCCGCAACCTTGTATTCGGTTGGACCCCTTGGGGTCCGGACCATGAAGCAGCCATGCGCTTCGGTGGCGAAGCTCCGGGGCGGCGGGCCCATTCTCATCTCGGCATGGAAGCCATGCAGGTACGCGGGTCACCGCCACCTCGGACCGTTGTCAGCGACCTACCGCGCCAGGGCGGCCGGACGCCGAAACTGTGTTTATCTGCTCCTCGCTGTTACGGGTCAGGTCGCTTGCCGCAGCACGACGCCGTGCGGAACCTCGCCGGTGGTGACCATGCGCCACAAGGCGACGAGCAGCTTCCTGGCGAGGGCGACAATCATGGTGGTCTTGCGCGCGCCCTGGGCGCCGCTGGTCCGCGCCCGATACCACTGCGCAAGCGCGCTCTCCTTCTGAAACATGAGGAAGCGCCAGGCAAGCTGGATCAGGCCGCGGCGCACCCGGGCATTGCCGGACTTGGCCAACCCTTTTTCCCGCCGTTTTGATCCACTCTCGTCGGGCGAACCCGTCAGCCCAGCGTAGCGCGCAACCGCCCGGCGGTCGCGCAGGCCGCGCGAAAGGACCTCCTGCACCAGCATGTCTGCCGTCTCGACGCCGACGCCAGTGATGCTGGCCAGGAGGCGTACCATGGCGTGCGGTCCCGACTTCGGAGCCTGCTCCAGGCGATCCAGCCGGGCTTGCTCGATTGCCGAGATC
Organism: Lysobacterales bacterium; assembly: GCA_038233685.1. Lineage (GTDB taxonomy): Bacteria > Pseudomonadota > Gammaproteobacteria > Xanthomonadales > Xanthomonadaceae > Pseudoxanthomonas_A. The sequence goes on from JBBSVH010000230.1 coordinate 1,131, forward strand.
TGCTCGCGCACCATCGCCAGCCGCGCCAGGTCGCGCCGGAACTCCTCCAGCATGTTGGGTGGGATCGGCAGCGCCTCTGGCGTCCGCAAGACCTCGAGGCGTAGCGGCGCACGGCGCAACTCGGGCTTGAAGCCACGAATGCCGAGCCGGGCCAGGGCGGCCTTCATGCGATTGACGATACGGGTGCGTTCGCCGACCAGGCTTTCACGCTCGCGGCTTGGCCGCTTGGCGTCCTCCTCCTCGGCCGAGGGCACCGCTACCATCCCGCAGTGCCCCCGCTCACCTCGCAGCCAGCCTAGGAAAACCCGCATCAACATCGCCGTGTCGAGCCGATCGGTCTTTGCCCGCTTGTGTTCCCGCGAGATCGCCACGCTGGTCGGGTGGATGACATGCACCTCGATGCCGCGCGCGCGCAGCCATCGCGCCAGCCAGAAGCCGTCACGGCCAGCCTCATAGGCGACCGCGATCCGGGTGATCGGACGTCCGGCCCTGATTGCCTCGTCCTGCCAACGCCGCAGCAGCTGGAGCAAGGCCTGCTCGTCTGGGCCCAGTTTCTTCAGCGGCTGGCGCTCGATGCCGGGAACCATCCCAGCGATCAGCCAGCTCGATTGGCTCAACTCGATCACGGCGATCAGCGTGGTGTCCTGCTGCAGCGCGACAAGGGACCTGCTCAGATCGTTTGCCTGGGTCATGGAAACCACTCCATGGGTTGTTGCCTGCGCCGATGATGCTCCACCCTCGCCGCCTGCCCCATAGCTTCTCATCCCCGCTGTTGGTCCGGCCTTTCGGAAGGCATCGGCAAAGCCCTTGACGGGACCCTAGGGTTTTTGATTCAAGTTTTGGATGGACCGGCTCCCCGACCTGTCGACGCTCTCGCATGACGAGAAAGATGCCCTGATCCATGCGCTTTGGGCCCAGGTCCAGGCGCTGACGGCACGGGTCGCGGCGTTGGAAGCCAAGCTCGGTCTCCCGCCAAAGACGCCGGATAACTCCAGCCTGCCGCCGTCGCATGGCAAGAAATCGAACCGCGACGACAAGCCTGCCCGGATTGGCCCGCGCCAGGGTAGCCTCGGGCGCAAGGGTGGCGGGCGCCTGCTGGCCGAGGTTCCCGACGAGACCGTCACCGCCCGCCCGTCCCGCTGTGCTCAGTGCGAGGCGGCTTTGGCAGAGGCTGACCTGACGCTCGCCAGCCGCTTCGACAAGGTGGACCTGCCGAAGGTCGTGCCGGTGGTGACGCGGGTGGAGCGCTACGCCGGGCACTGTCGCTGCTGCGGCACCACCACCCTGGCCCCGCTGCCGGAGGGGCTGGAGACGGGCACGCCGTTCAGCCTGAACATCATCGCACTGGCGATGTACCTGCGCTTCGTCCACCACGTCAGCTACCGCCGCCTCAGCCGGCTGCTGCTCGA
>JBBSVH010000231.1:0-2530 GCA_038233685.1 Lysobacterales bacterium
AGGAACTGGCGGGACCCCGCATAAAGATCCGCGTTGTGACTGCTCGGTTTGGCGCGCCTTACATCGCCGACGAGGCCAGCTACACGATCGCCGCGCACGCGACGCTGGACGCATGGGCCGCTGCGTTGTCGAATGAACAGCACGCCCCCAATAGCGTGCTGATAGGCTGTTTCGGAGACCCGGGCCTTGAGGCACTTCGCCTTAGCAGCCCAGTTCAGGTGACCGGTCTGGCGGAAGCATCCTTTATCGCAGCGGCGCGCCTTGGCCGTTTCGCCATTGTCACCGGCGGGCGGGCGTGGGAACCGATCTTGCTGCGACTGGCGTTGAGCAGCGGTTATGGCGAACAACTCGCGGTCATCCATGCTGTCGAGTTGCAGGGCGATCAGCTGGCTGCCGATCGCCCGCGTGCGCTCCGTCTCCTGACCCAGGCCTGCAACGACGTGCTCAAGTTCCCGGACGTGCAGTCAGTGATCCTTGGCGGCGCAGGTGTAGCCGGAATTGCCGCAGAAATTCAACGCGACGTCGCGGCTCCAATCATTGACAGCGTCCAAGCCGGCGTTTGCTGGGCACTGGAACAAAATTCCCAAACACGTCTGCGCGCGGCTCCCGGATTTGACGTCCCATGGCAGAACCTGACTGCCGAAATGATGCGAATGGGCCGTCAGGCATGCTGAGTGATAAGTGTCCTTGCCCCGCCAGCCACAAGACGGCAGACCTCACGCTGGTGGTGATCGGTCTTGCTCACTCAGGCGACGGCCTCTCGGGTGCTGGTTAGCTCGGCCGTCTTTTGCAGAAGTGGCCCCGCAAATTTGAACAGCGTGATAAGTGGAAACTCCGGGCATGAAGCTGAGCCGAAATTGGCTTGGCGAGAAGGAGTTTCCGATGGTCAAGAAATCAGCGCGGCGTACTCGCCGCACCCATACGCCGACATTCAAGGCGCAAGTGGCCGTGGCGGCTTTGCGTGAAGACCGCACGCTGGCCGAACTGGCCAAGCATTTCGGTCTGCACCCCACCCAGATCACCGACTGGAAGCGCCAGCTGCTCGAACACGCCGCAGACGCTTTCGGCGGCGGTGCGGCCCAAGCCGAGGAGCCGGTGGACCTGGTGCCACTGCACGCCAAGATCGGCCAGCTCACATTGGAGAATGATTTTTTGGAAGGCGCGCTCACCAAGGCGGGATTGCTGAGCGCAAAGCGATGATCAACCCTGCGCACGATCTCACCATCACGCGCCAGGCCCAGCTGCTGGGCATGAGCCGTGGTTCGGTGTACTACCTGCCCCGCCCAGTCAGCGCGGCCGACCTGGACCTGATGCGAAGGATCGACAGGCTGCATCTGGAGCACCCCTTCATGGGCACTCGCATGCTGCGCGATCAGCTCGCGCGTGATGGCATCCAGGTGGGCAGACGCCACATCGGCACGCTGATGCGTCGCATGGGCATCGAATCGCTGGCGCCTCAGCCGGGCACCAGCAAGCGCGCGCCGGGCCACAAGATCTACCCCTACCTGCTCAGGACGCTGACCATCACGCGGGCCAATCAGGTCTGGGCACTGGACACCACCTACATCCCGATGGCCCAAGGGTTCGTGTACCTCACCGCCGTGGTGGACGTGGCCAGCCGAAAGGTGCTGGCGCACAGGGTGGCAATCACACTGGAGGCGATCCACGCCAAAGAGGTGATCGAGATGGCCCTGGCCCGTTACGGCGTGCCCGAGATCGTCAACACCGACCAGGGCAGCCAGTTCACGGCAGAGGAGTTTACCGACGTTGTACTGGCCACCGGCTGCAAGCTGAGCATGGATGGGCGCGGCGCCTGGCGAGACAACGTCTTCGTCGAGCGTGTGTGGCGCAGCGTGAAGTACGAGAGGGTGTACCTGATGGCCTATGACAGCGTCAGCGCGGCGCGCGCCGACATTGCCGACTACATCAACTGGTACAACGCGCAGCGGCCTCATTCGAGCTTGGAGCGGTTCACGCCCGATGAGAAATATTTCGGCGACCTGCCGCAGTTGAAGCTGGCCGCGTAAGATGAAATCCCTGGTGCGCCCCGAGTTGCCCACCGCGTCGGTCGGTTCGTCGCAAGCGACCACCGACGCCGTGGACAACTCTGCACCTGTAGCAACTTGCCCGCAGTCCACTTATAAATCGGGGAAAGTTGTTCAGACAAGCGGAGCCACTTCTCAGCGCGCTCCTGCCGCAATATCGGTGCATAACTCGGTCACACTTGGCAACTTCATCGGACTTAAAAATTAGCCAGTTGGTTGGCCTCGCCTCGGCTGTAAGGGCTAAGCGGACGCGAGGCGGCCCTTTCTCCGGCGGCTCGAACTGTGCCAACATAACTCGCGCACCACGAAGGATGCGCTCGATCCGCACCATCCTTGGACTCGGCCGGAAGAAAATCACATAACGGCCAGGCGCGCAACTGCGAAGGCCCTCCCCCAATTCCGGGCGGGCCACGTAGGCCATCGGCGCTTTCACCAGTCGCAGGCACTGCACGCGCATTTGTTCATTGAACCGGATCGCTTTGGCC
>JBBSVH010000232.1:0-2512 GCA_038233685.1 Lysobacterales bacterium
ATCTTTGATCTGGGCGTTCTCAGCCGCCATGTATCCCGTTGGGAAGATGTCAGACAGAAACAGTGCCTGTTCGTCGGTGACGTTGTCAGGGACTTTGATGGGTCCTATGTCTGCCATAGGGACGCGCAAGTACTCGGCTTGACCACCGCTGTAACCGCCGAGCATGTGGCTGAAGCCGAAGAGGCCGGCTGGGGAATGCCCCATCGCCTTTCTAGCCATTTCTGCGTTGGGATTTGTGCGGTCGCAACATGAATACAAACCCTGTTTGCAAAACCAACAGTCGCCGCAGCTGATGGTGAAAGGAACAACCACCCGATCGCCGACCTTCAGATTGGTCACCTCTGAGCCAAGCTCGATCACCGTGCCCATGTTTTCATGGCCAAGGATGTCACCGCTTTTCATCGTCGGCTGAAACCCGTCGAGCAGATGAAGGTCCGAGCCGCATATGGCGCAGCAGCTGATTTTTATGATCGCGTCACGGGGGTGTTCAATCTTGGGATCAGGCACCGTGTCGACTCTCACATCGCCTTGTCCGTGCCAGCATAGTGCGCGCATAATTTTTTCCTTTAATAAGAGTTTCAATCCAAGACAGCGCGGTCGCGCTGAGCCTTGAGAGCGTCGTCTTCGGGCACGTCTAGAAGCGCGCGTGCCAGACGGTGCGTATTCAGCCGAACGTGACCGACGATTCCGCTTGATCGTGACCGGTCGCCATGCGTGTTGAGTTGCGCGTTTAGATTTTAGAAGTAGTGGTCACGATGGGTCTGCGTTCTTCTCCTTTGGATTGGTTTTTGATTTCTGCCTGAGTGACTCACCCGTCAGGGTGAGCCGGTGGTTCTGCTGCATCAGACGATCAAGGATCGCGTCGGCGATAGTGGCATCGCCAACCCACGCATGCCAGTGCTCGATCGGCAGCTGGCTGGTGATGATGGTCGCCTTGCTGGCCGCCCGGTCGTCAATGATCTCCAGCAGGTCGGACCTGGCCTGAACGTCCAGCGCCGCCATGCCCCAGTCGTCAAGCAACAGCACATCCGTCTTGGCCAACTGCATCAGCCATTTGCCGAAGGTCCCATTGCCATGGCGGATGCGAAGCTCCTCGCCCGGGCGAGGCATGCGCTGGTAATACGCGGAATGCCCACGCCGGCAGGCGTACTGCGCCAGCGCACAGGCCAGCCACGACTTGCCCGCGCCCGTCGGCCCGGTGATCAGCACGCTGTGGCCCGAATCGATCCAGTCGCCCAGCGCCAGGCTCATGACGGCCTTGCGGTCGACGCCGCGCCCAGCGCGCCCGTCCATGTCTTCGATGGCCGCCTGCGGATACTTCAGCCGCGCTTCCTTCAAGAGCCGCTCACGTCGCTTGTCGCCGCGCCAGTGGACCTCGCGTTCGACCAGCAAGGCCGTACGTTCCTCGAAGCTCATGGTCGTCATGCCGGCACTGGTGAGCTGGTCTTGCAGTCCTGCTGCCATGCCTAGCAGCTTCAAGCTGCGCAGCTGGTCGAGGGTCGTGTTCATCATCATCTGGAATGCCTTTTGTTCGGTTGCCGGACGTCGTCCGGAGTCACTGGTAGTACCCGGGCCCGCGCACATGCTCATGGGGCGGGCTGGTCCAGCTCGGGGCCGTGCTCACGGCCGCCTTGTCGCGCTCGTTGACCAGGATGGCCTTCACGTGAACGTACTTCGCCGTGCCCAGCTCGAGAGCGATCAGGCTGGCCGCCTCCAGCCGCTCCTTGCCATAGCGGCGCGCCAGCGACAGCAATCCGAGACACGCCCGGTACCCGTGCTCGGGGTGCCGCCGCTCCTCGATCAGGCGCGCTACCAGGCGGCCCGTCGCCACGCCGATGCTCTGGCCCCAATGCACCAGCCGCTCGGGTGTCCACTCGAGGTGGGCACGGTGTGCTGCCGGCAGGTGGGCAACGACGGTCGTGAAGCCGCCCTTGTGAGCGCTGCGCTGATGGGCAGCGACACGCTGGCCTCGGTGCAGCAGTTCGACCGCGTGCTCGGTGATGCGTGCTTCCAGGAGCAGGCCCACCAGGTTCTGGGGCACGCTGTAGCGGTGGCCATCGATCTCAATGTGGTGGTCGATGTGCACCCGTACGCTCTTGAAGGCCGCCCACTCCCAGGGCTGCAGCGGCAGCGCCTGCAGTGCAGGCGCATCCAGGTCGGCGAAGGCGCTCGCACGGCTGCCGGGCAGCTTCTGGAACGACTTGCTGTTCAGGCGTTGCAGCAAGGGCTCGATCGCCTCGTTGACATCGTCAACAGTAGCGAAGCGCTGATGGCGCAGGCGCATGAGGATCCAGCGCTCGACCACCTGGACGGCCGACTCGACCTTGGCCTTGTCCTGGGGATGGCGTGGCCGCGCAGGCAGCACCGAGGTGCCGTAGTGGCGCGCGAAGTCCTCCACCGTCTCATTGGCCCGAGGCTCGTAGCGGTTCGGGCTGGCGATCATCGCGCGCGGGTTGTCGGGGACGATCAGTTGGGGCACGCCGCCGATGAAGCGCAGGGCGCGTGCGCAGCC
>JBBSVH010000233.1:0-2503 GCA_038233685.1 Lysobacterales bacterium
CGATACCCCGTGCCTGGGCCTGATCCCCGGGCGCGTGACCAAGCTGGTCGGTGACGAGGGACTGCGCGTGCCGCACATGGGCTGGAACACGCTGAGCTCGCGCCGCGAATGTTCGCTGCTGCGCGGGATCGCCGACGGTGACCACGCCTACTTCGTCCACAGCTACGCGGCGCCAGTGTCCGAAGACTGCGTGGCCTCCACCGATCACGGGTCGCCATTTGCCTCCGTCGTGCAGCGTGGCAACGTGGCGGGCGCGCAGTTCCATCCCGAGCGCTCGGCCCATGCCGGAGCGCAGCTGTTGAAGAATTTCCTCGAGGCGGGCCTGGCATGAGCGACTTCACCGTGTATCCGGCCATCGACGTGCGCGAGGGACGCGTGGTCCGCCTTGCCCAGGGCGACTACGCCCGTGAAACACGCTATGAGCCGGAGCCGCTGTGTGCCGTGCAGGCCTACGCGGATCAGGGCGCGCAGTGGCTGCACCTGGTCGACCTGGATGCCGCCCGCGCCGGCGGCTACACGCTTGCGCCGCTGCTTCGGCAGATCGTGGCCAGCACCGCGCTGAAGGTGCAGACCGGCGGCGGCGTGCGCTCGCGCGACGACGTGGCCGCGATCCTCGATGCCGGGGCGGCCCGGGTGGTGGTGGGCTCGCTGGCGGTGCGCGAGACCAAAACGGTGCTGGCCTGGATCGCGGAATTCGGCGCCGAAAGAATCACCGTGGCGCTGGATGCTCGCCAGGACGAGACCGGCACTTGGACCTTGCCGGTGCACGGCTGGACCGAGACTGCGTCAGCAACGCTGGATACCCTGGCGCTGCGATGCCAGGACGGCGGCTTGCGCCACCTGCTGAGCACCGACATCGCACGTGACGGCATGCTCTCAGGCCCCAACTTCGATCTCTATTCGCATATCGCGGGCATCGCGCCGCAGTTGCAGGTTCAGGCCTCCGGTGGCGTGCGCGAGGCCGCCGACGTCGCCACCGCACGTGCCAAGGGCTGCGCGGGAATCGTACTCGGGCGCGCGCTGCTGGAAGGCCGCTTCGAGCTGGCCGAGGCGCTGGCATGCTGAGCCGGCGCATCATTCCGTGCCTGGACGTGCGCGACGGCCGCGTGGTCAAGGGCGTGCGCTTCCGCGACCACGTCGACATGGGCGACATCGTCGACCTGGCGCTGCGCTACCGGGACGCTGGCGCCGACGAACTGGTGTTCTACGACATTGGCGCCAGCCCGGAAGGCCGCTCGGTGGATTACCGCTGGGTCGAGCGCGTATCCAGCCTGCTCGACATCCCGTTCTGCGTGGCCGGCGGGATCAGCAGCGTGGAGACCGCGCGTGCGGTGCTCTACGCCGGCGCCGACAAGATATCGGTCAACACGCCTGCGCTGGCGCGTCCGGAACTGATCAGCGAGCTCGCTCAGGCCTTTGGCGTCCAGTGCGTGGTGGTAGGGATCGATTCGATCCGCGAAGCTGACGGTCAGTGGCGGGTGCGCCAGTTCACCGGCGACCCGGGCAAGACCGTGGCACTGCCGGTGCGCACCCTGGACTGGGTGGTGCAGGCGCAGGCGCTCGGCGCGGGCGAGATCGTGCTCAACTGCATGGACAGCGACGGCGTGCGCAGCGGCTACGACATCGAACAGCTGGCCGCGGTGCGCGCGCTGTGCAGGGTGCCGCTGATCGCCTCGGGCGGGGCAGGCGAGGTACAGCATTTCACCGAGGTGTTCCGCCAGGCCGATGTCGACGGCGCGCTGGCCGCAAGCGTGTTCCACAGCGGCAAGATCGCCATCGCAGACCTGAAGAGCCAGCTGGCCAACGACAACATCGAGGTGCGCCGTGGCGCTTGAAGAGAATCCCGCACGGTTCGCCGGCATCGATCTGGATACGCTCGACTGGAACAAGGGCGACGGCCTGCTGCCGATCGTGGTGCAGGATGCCGACACCCTGCGCGTGCTGATGCTGGGCTACATGAACCGCGAAGCCGCGCAGGCCACGCTCGACAGCGGCAGGGTCACGTTCTACAGCCGCAGCAAGCAGCGACTGTGGACCAAGGGCGAAAGTTCGGGCAACGTGCTGGCGCTGGTGTCGATGGAGGCGGACTGCGACAACGACACCCTGCTGGTCCAGGCGCGGCCCCACGGGCCCACCTGCCACCTCGGCCGCACCAGCTGCTTTCCGGAAGCGCCCGCGAATTTCCTGGCCGTACTGGACACTTTGGTGGCCACACGCGAACGCGACCGGCCCGAAGGCAGCTACACCACGCGCCTGTTCGAAGGTGGCGTGCGCGGCGTCGCGCAGAAGGTCGGTGAGGAAGGCGTCGAGGCCGCACTGGCCGGCGTGGTCCAGGACGACGCCGCATTGCTGGGCGAAAGCGCCGACCTGATGTTTCACCTGATCGTGCTGCTGCGTGCGCGTGGGCTGTCGCTGCATGATGCGGTGGCGGTGTTGCAGGAGCGGCACGATAGATAGGAGTGTCGTTGCATGCTGGAGCCTGGAGTGCAGAGAGCTTCGCGAC
>JBBSVH010000234.1:0-2449 GCA_038233685.1 Lysobacterales bacterium
CGCGACCTTCGACTCCTTGAGGTTCTCCAGCTTGATGACGCCGGCCTCGGCCATCTCGTGATAGAAATCGTTGCCCTCGCGGGTGCGCTCGCCGACACCGGCGAACACCGACAGGCCGGCGTGCTTGGTGGCGATGTTGTTGATCAGCTCCAGCATGTTGACGGTCTTGCCCACGCCGGCGCCGCCGAACAGGCCAACCTTGCCGCCCTTGGCGAACGGGCACATCAGGTCGATGACCTTGATGCCGGTTTCCAGCAGGTCGTTGCCCGAGGACTGCTCCGCATAGGCCGGGGCCGGGCGGTGGATTTCCCAGTAGTCGCTGGCTTCGACCGGACCAGCCTCGTCGATCGGCTCGCCGAGCACGTTCATGATCCGGCCCAGGGTGCCGGCTCCGACCGGCACCGACACGGCCTTGCCGGTGTTGGTGGCGATCAGATTGCGCTTCAGGCCGTCGGTGGAACCGAGGGCGATGGTGCGCACGACGCCGTCACCGAGCTGCTGCTGCACTTCCAGGGTGATGGCGGTGCCTTCCACCTTCAGCGCGTCGTAGATCTTCGGCACATCGGTGCGCGCGAATTCGACGTCGACGACGGGACCGATGATCTGGACGATCTTGCCTTGGTTGCTCATCTTCTACTTCCTCGTAACTCGATTCTGGTGTGCAGGAGCGCGACAGGCGCGCAATGCGATGCGTATCAGACCGCGGCGGCGCCGCCGACGATCTCTGAAATCTCTTGCGTGATCGCGGCCTGGCGGGCCTTGTTGTAGACCAGGTTCAGCGTGTCGATCAGCTTGTTGGCGTTGTCGCTGGCCGACTTCATCGCCACCATGCGCGCGGCGTGTTCGGAGGCCACGTTCTCCAGCACCGCCTGATATACCAATGACTCCACGTAGCGGGTCAGCACGTGCTCCAGCACCGTGGCCGGGTCCGGCTCGTACAGGTAGTCCCAGTCGTGCGGGGTGGCGGTGGCATCGTTGGCCGGCAGCGGCAGCAGCTGGTCGAACGCCGCGCGCTGGGTCATGGTGTTCACGAAATCGTTGTAGACCAGGTACACGCGGTCGACCTTGCCCGCGGCGTAGGCGTCCAGCATGACCTTGACCACGCCCACCAGCTGTTCGAGCTGCGGCTTGTCGCCGATGTGGGTGACGCTGCCCAGCATCTCGACCTTGAGCCGGCGGAAGAACACCGACGCCTTCTGGCCGATGGTGACCACGTCGATGCCCGCGCCCTTGTCCTGCCACTGTCGCACTTCGCCCAGCATCTTGCGGAACAGGTTGTTGTTGAGCCCGCCGGCCAGGCCGCGGTCGGAGGAGATCACGATGTAGCCGACGCGTTCGACGTTCTCCCGCTCTACCAGGAACGGATGGCGATACTCCGAATTGGCCTGGGCCAGGTGGCCGATGACCTGCTTCATGGCGCGCGCATACGGACGCGAGGCCTTCATGCGCTCCTGCGCCTTGCGGATCTTGGAGGCCGAGACCATTTCCAGCGCGCGCGTCACCTTGCGGGTGTTCTGCACGCTCTTGATCTTGGTTTTGATTTCACGACCGCTTGCCATGCTCTATTCCTGCGTGGGGCGGGTATCGACCCGCCTTTGCCTTGCCTATCGGTTGCAGCTTCAACGAGCCGCTAGGCCCGCCGTTCGAATCACCAGCTACCGGTCGCCTTGAAGTCCGCGATGCCGGCCTTGAACGCCGCTTCGATCTCGTCGTTCCAGTCGCCGGTCTCGTTGATGCGCTTGATCAGGTCACCGGAAGTGTTGGCGAAGTGCGCATGCAGGCCGGATTCGAACGAGCCGATCTTGCCCACCGGCACGTCGTCCAGGTAGCCCTCGTTGACCGCATAGATCGACAGCGCCTGATCAGCAATCGCCATCGGCTTGTACTGGTCCTGCTTCATCAGCTCGGTGACGCGCTGGCCGCGCTCAAGCTGCTTGCGGGTGGCTTCGTCCAGGTCCGAGGCGAACTGCGCGAACGCCGCCAGCTCACGGTACTGGGCCAGCGAGATGCGGATGCCGCCGGACAGCTTCTTGATGATCTTGGTCTGGGCCGCACCACCGACGCGTGACACCGAGATGCCGGCGTTCACCGCCGGGCGGATGCCGGCGTTGAACAGGTCGGTCTCGAGGAAGATCTGGCCATCGGTGATCGAGATCACGTTGGTCGGAACGAACGCCGACACGTCGCCGGCCTGCGTCTCGATGATCGGCAGCGCGGTGAGCGAGCCGGTCTTGCCCTTGACCGCACCATTCGTGAACTTCTCCACGTAATCCTCGGACACGCGCGCGGCGCGCTCGAGCAGGCGGGAATGCAGGTAGAACACGTCGCCCGGGTAGGCTTCGCGGCCTGGCGGGCGCTTGAGCAGCAGCGAGCTCTGGCGGTAGGCCACGGCCTGCTTGGACAGGTCGTCGTACACGATCAGCGCGTCTTCGCCGCGGTCCATGAAGTA
>JBBSVH010000235.1:0-2448 GCA_038233685.1 Lysobacterales bacterium
GGTTGCACGTAGGAGTAGCTTAGCTGGGCGCCGTTGGCTCGACTGGTGGCGTGCCCGCTGGTGCCCCTGTCCACGCCAAGCGACCACGTGCTCGAGCTCTTCCACGGCCCCACCGCTGCATTCAAGGATTTCGGTGCGCGCTTCCTGGCCCAGTGCCTGACCCGCATCCGTGCGGTCGATGCGCCACCGCTCACGATCCTGGTGGCGACTTCCGGCGATACCGGCGCGGCGGTCGCTGCGGCGTTTCACCGCCAGCCGGGGCTGCGCGTGATCGTGCTGTATCCGGACGGTCGTGTGTCACCGCGCCAGGCGCACCAGCTCGGCTGTTTCGGCGACAACGTCATCGCATTGAAAGTCGATGGGACTTTCGACGACTGCCAGGCGATGGTCAAGCAGGCGCTCGGCGACGTGGCGCTGCAGGAGCGCGTTCCCCTGAGCTCCGCCAACAGCATCAGCCTGGGCCGGCTGCTGCCGCAGATGTCCTATTACGCGCACGCCTCACTGCAGCACAACGAGGCCACGAGGCGCGTCCTGAATTTCGTGATCCCCACCGGAAACCTCGGCAATGCGGTCGCTGCGATCATGGCGCGTGCGCTGGGAGCGCCGCAGGGCCGCATCGTGCTGGCCACCAACGCCAACGACGTGCTGCCACGGTATTTCGACGGGCACGAGTACCAGCCCGGCCCCAGCGTCGCGACCCTGGCCAACGCGATGGACGTCGGGGCGCCCAGCAACTTCGAGCGCCTGCTCTGGCTGTACACACAGGACGCCGGGGCACTTCGCTCCGCTTTCGACGCGGCAAGCGTCGACGACGCGCAGATCATGGGAACCATCGGCGCGCGCTACCGGGCGCACGGAGAGGTGTTCTGCCCGCACACCGCGACCGCCATCAAGGTGCTGGAAAACCTGCGCAAAGCCGGCGTCACCGGCGACTGGGCCGTGGCCGCCACCGCCCATCCGGCCAAGTTCGAAGGCGTGGTCGAGCCCCTGGTCGGCGCGGTGGCGCTGCCGGAGTCACTGGCGGCGTTGCTGCAGCGGCCTGCCAGCGCGCGAGCGATTACCGCCGATTACCTGGCCTTTAGCGAGCTGCTTCTGCGCAACGATCTGGATTGAGGCGGGCCTGCGGTATCGCCTCAACTTGGACGCAAGTGTCTGCAAATCCAGCAGTCGGCGTCGGCCCGGCGGCCACTCACGCTGACCGCTGCGCCCCACGTTCGATGAGCGTGGGGCGCCGTCCGTATCGAAGAACGTGGGCCAAATGACCCCGGGACGGGCTCCATGGCATCATCCGGACCAGGGTTTTTACCGTATGGGGCTTCATGACCATCAAGGGCAAGGCGACATCGCTGGACATCGCCCATCTGGCGGGCGTGTCCCAGCCCACGGTCTCACGCGCGCTGCGCGGCAGCCCGATGGTCAACGAAGAGACCCGCCGGCGCATCCAGGCGATCGCCGAGCAGCTGAACTACAAGGTCGACAAGAACGCGTCCAACCTTCGCACGCAGCACTCGGGCACCTTGGCCCTGTTGTTCTTCGAAGATCCCACGGCTGACGAATCGCAGATCAACCCGTTCTTCCTGTCGATGCTGGGCTCGATCACCCGCGCATGCGCGCTGCAGAGTTACGACCTGCTGATCTCGTTCCAGCAACTCTCGACCAACTGGCAGGCCGACTACGAAGACAGCAACAAGGCCGATGGCCTGATCCTGCTGGGCTACGGCGACTATCTGGAGTCACAGCTGCGCCTGCAGCGTCTGGTGGAGCAGGGGACGCACTTCGTCCGCTGGGGCGCCGCACTGCCCGGCGAGCCGGGAATCTCGATCGGCTGCGACAACTTCCAGGGCGGCCACGACATCACCGCGCACCTTCTGCAGCGAGGTCGCCGCAACATCGCGTTCCTCGGCCATGCCTCCAACCACTATCCCGAATTCATGGAGCGCTATCGCGGCTATGCCGCTGCGCTGGAAACCGACGGCGTGGCGACCCGTCCCGCACTGCAGGTCGACGCGGTCACCAGTGAACAGTCCGGCTACGAGGCCGTTGGAGAACTGCTGCAGCGGGACGTCGCATTCGACGCCATCTTTGCCGCCAGCGACCTCATCGCCATCGGCGCGATGAAGGCGCTGCACGAAAGCGGGCTGCGCGTACCCGATGACGTGGCTGTCGCAGGGTTCGACGACATTCCCTTGGCCGGTTTCGTCAATCCAAGCCTGTCCACAGTGCAGCAGGACACCAAGCTGGCGGGCAGCATCCTGGTGGAAACCCTGTTGAAGCTGGTCCGCGGCGAGCAGGTCGAAAGCCGGACCATCCCGGTCACCCTCGCGCTGCGCCGGTCCACTGGCGCGATCTAGAAACGCCAGGCGACGGGCATCGATCCAGCCCAACGCCGCGAGTGGGAGCGACTTAAGTCGCGAAGCAGATAAATGTGGGCGCCACACAAGTCCCGAA
>JBBSVH010000236.1:0-2399 GCA_038233685.1 Lysobacterales bacterium
CGCCTCCAGGATGCGGAAGGCCAGACCCGAGCCGGTGCCGCCGGCGCCGGCGACGAATTCCGCGACCACCGCGCCGATCAGCGCCAGCCCGCCCGCCACCCGCAGTCCAGCCAGGAAATAGGGCAGGGCGCCCGGCAGCCGCAGCAGCCAGAGCGTCTGCCAGCGGGTCGCGCCATAGAGCCGGAACAGCGCGAGGTGGGTGCGGTCGGCGCTGTTCAGCCCGAGCACGGTATTCGACAGCACCGGGAAGAAGGCGACGATCCAGGCGCAGATGAGGAGGGAGACGGTGACGTCATCCACCCAGATCAGGATCAGCGGCGCGATGGCGACGATCGGCGTCACCTGCAGCACCACCGCATAGGGGAAGAAGGCCCGCTCCACCCAGCGGGACTGGGCGAAGGCCACCGCCAGCAACCCGCCCAGGCTTAGGGCCTGACGCGGAATAACTACTTCAAGGCGGCTGCTGGTTGGGTGAGATGGTGTAGTTCCATTCGCCGTGGAACGGATCACGCTCGATGGCGAGCGAGGCCATCTCGGCATCGGTGACCTTGATGCCCTTGGGATAGCTGCTGGCATCGAGTTCGCAGCGCACCGTCAGGCCAGTCTGCGTCGTTGTGGCGCCAATCAACTGGACGATGACCTGGTGGCTGACCAGAGGCTTGCCGCGCCAGTTCTGCGAGATGGCGGCGAAGAGGCGGTGCTCGATGCGGTTCCACTTGCTGGTCCCGGGCGGCAGGTGCGCCACGGTGACCGCCAGGCCGGTCTCATTGGCAAAGCGCTGCAACTCGCGCTTCCACAGCCGCACCCGGACACCGTTGCTGCCGCCGCAGTCGGCAGTGATGACCAGCCGCTTCGCCTCAGGATAGCGAGCTTTGCCCAGCTGCTGCCACCAGCGCCGGATGCTCTCGACCGCGAAGGCCGCCGTATCGGCATCCACGCCGACGCTGACCCAGCCGGCATTGGCGGCGAGGTCGTAGACGCCATAGGGCGCGACCTTGCCCAGCTCCGGCAGCTCGAAGTCATGCACCCGCACCGGCTCCGGCTGGCCCTTCGGACGCAGTTCGCAGCCGGGGTTCTTGAAGTCGCCAACCAGCTCCTTCTTCTTGGTATCGACCGAGATGGCCGGCTGGCCTGCCGCCATCGCCGCCTGCACGACGGTGTTGATGTGGGCGAACTGGGCATCGCGGTCGGGGTGCTTCGCCCCCTCCAGGGTCTTGCGGTTGGCCTGACAGCTGTAGCCCAGCTCGCGCAGCAGTAGGCCAACCAGCTTCTGGCTCACGGCGAAGCCGCGCTCGCACAAGGCTTGAGCGATCCGGCGCTGGCTACGGCTGACCCAGCGCAGCGGCGTCTCCGGATCACCGCGGATGGCGTCCTCGATCAGGGCCTCCAGCGCCGCCGGCAAGCCTGGCTGCAGCACCACCGCGCGCTTGCGTCCCCCTCCCTCACGGCGGACCCGCTGCCCGATCGGATTGGAGCCACCTTGCAGCTCCACGATGGCGCGCTGGATCGTGCTGCGCGCCAGGCCGGTCGCCAGGGAAACCGCGGTCACCCCGCCATAGCTGATCGCCAAGGCCTCATTCGCCGCAAACAGCCGGCGTCCTCGCTCGTCCAGAAACAGGATAGCTCGCCGATACCGCGCCCGGATGTCATCCACATCGATCACGCCAACAGGCTACGCCAGCCTGCCAGCACCACGTCAGCCGACCTGCGCCCATATTCCGCTTCCGGTCATCACATTTGATTTATTTATTTCGCGTCAGACCCTAAGCAGGGCTCGGCCGGCGCGGATGGCGAGAGCCAGCAGGCCGCCAGCGGACAGACCGCACCCGCCAGGTGAAGGTCGGCAGATAGCTTGTCAACGCATCGTCCAGCCGGTTTCTCGTTGCAGCGGAAGCAGCGGGGCGCCGAGGCTGCCCGTGGCGCCGGCTGAGGAGAGCGAGACCAGGAAGGTCAGCGCGACCATCGCCCAGCCGGAGTGGATGCCGCAGCGGGCCAGTGCCGGAGCGAGCAGGTTGGCGAAGATCAGGGCGTCTCCGTCAGGCTGCGGGCCGTGGCGGAGAGGATGCGATCGGACAGGTCCGGGTCATCCACCGCGCGGGCCAAAATCAGCGCGCCGACCAGGCTGGCGACGGTGGCGAGCGCCGCATCTGCGGCCGGCTGGGTGCCGCCGCGGGGCATCAGCCCGGTGAGGCGGCCGGCGAAGCCGCGGATGCCACGGGTGAAGGCGGCGCGGATGCCCTCACCCTGGCGGGCAGCCTCGGGGCCGATGGCGGCTATGGCGCAGCCGCCGCCTGGAGCGTCCCGGTGGTTGGGAGAGAGGTAACGGGCGACGATGGTGGCGAGGCTGCCGCCTTCGGCCAGATCCCTCCGCGTCTGCTCGCCGCTGGCGTCCCTGGCGA
>JBBSVH010000237.1:0-2361 GCA_038233685.1 Lysobacterales bacterium
CGCATTCGCCGAATGGCTGAGCCAGCGCGGTGAGCAGTTGCTCGAACGGCGCCAAGTCGTTTTGCTCAACGGTGGCTTCTTCCATTTATAGACAGTGGCTTCCGTGACGCTGTAGCGCCGGCTCAACTCACGCGCGCTGATCTCGCCGCTCGCGGCAATCTCGGCGCGAATGCACAGCGTGGTGCGCGCGTTCTTGTGCAGTGCGATGTTCATAATGCAGTCCTTGTCTCAGTTTTCAACTGTTCGATCGAGCCGCGCACGATGTCCCCGGGCCCTGAACTATGGATCGCGTCGGGGGTCGATGCAATCATCAGGGACTGAAAAGTTAGCGAAGTAATCGGCCTGCTGCCGCAAATCGCGCCTCAGAAACACGTGGTCGCTCCGTTGTGGCAAGGTGGAATGCGGTGCCGCGGAAGACCGATGTAGCAGTGGTGCGTACTGCCCGCGGGTTAGCGTGGTCCTGGGTGACGTCATCGACATTGGTGAATCGACTTGGCGGTTCGCAGCCGCCAGGCCGATATCCCGTTTGAGAGAGTGAGCAAGACGACGTACCCGATGCGGCGCCACATTCCACTTTCAATGATGGAGCAATCCATGGCCCAACGCAGTGCGCAAGTCATCCCTAAGCCCGGCAAGTCCCGAGCTGCGGCGCTGACGATCACCCACCCCAACGCCGCCGGCATCGACATCGGCAGTGCCGCGCACTTCGTGGCCGTGCCGCCGGATCGCGACGATCAGCCGGTGCGCGAGTTCGCGAGCTTCACGGTCGACCTCTACGCCATTGCCGATTGGCTCACGGCCTGCGCCGTCGACACCGTCGCGATGGAATCCACCGGTGTGTACTGGATTCCGCTGTTCGAGCTGCTCGAGGCGCGCGGCTTTACCGTGTTGCTGGTCAACGCGCGCCACGTCAAGAACGTCTCGGGGCGCAAGTCCGACGTGCTCGACTGCCAGTGGCTACAGCAGCTCATGACCTACGGCTTGCTGCGAGGGGCGTTCCGGCCGGCCGAGCAGGTGTGCATGTTGCGTTCGCTGTACCGCCAGCGCGGCATGCTGCTGCGCAGCCAGGGCCGGTATGTGCAGCACATGCAAAAGGCCTTGACCCAGATGAACATCCAACTCACCAATGTCCTCTCCGACGTGGTCGGCGAGAGCGGCCAGAAGATCCTGCGCGCCATCGTCGCCGGCGAGCGCGACGGCCAGGTGCTGGGTGCGATGAAGAACGTGCGCGTGCGCGCCAGCGTCGAGGAGATTGCCAAGAGCCTGCAAGGCAATTGGCGCACCGAACACCTGTTTGCGCTCAAGCAGGCGCTGGGCGCGTTTGACTTCGTGGGCACGCAGTTGGCCGAGTGCGACGCCGAGATCGAGCTGCAGTTGCAGCGCCTGCAAGTTCACGACGGTGAACCCGCCAAGGGCAAGAAGCGTGGTCGTGCGCGCAATGCACCGAAGTTCGATTTGCGCACACAGCTGTTCAGGATGTGCGGCGTGGACTTGACGCGCATTGACGGCGTGGACGTGACCACCGCGCTGGCTGTTATCTCGGAGGTCGGCACCGACATGTCGCGCTTCCCAACGATCAAGCACTTCACGTCGTGGCTGGGTCTGTGCCCAGGGACCAAGATCACCGGCGGCAAGATCCTGAGCGGCAAGACCAAGCGCGTCGTCAACCGCGCCGCGCAAGCCTTGCGACTGGCCGCCGCAGCGCTGCGCAGCAGCAAGTCGGCGCTGGGCGCGTACTTCCGCAGGATGTGCTCACGCATGGACAAACCCAAGGCCGTCACCGCCGCCGCTCACAAGCTCGCACGGCTGATCTACACGATGCTGACCAAGGGCCAGGAGTACACGGATCAAGGTCAGGACTACTACGAGGAGCGCTATCGCGAGCGCGTCCTTCGTGCCCTGTCGCAACGCGCCGCCAAACTCGGCATGCAGATGGTTCCCATTGCACAACCGGCCTGAAAACGTCATTCCAAATCAATCACTTGGAAGGAGTTTCTTGAGAGCCAATAGGCGAATCCGAAATCTCACGGATGAGTTTCAATCGGGAGCGTTTGGCGTAGAGGCGGCATTCGAGCTGGCACCAACCACGGCTGTTTCCCGAGGGTCGATCACGGCTCCGCCTACAGCCTCGAACGGCCCGGTGTACCGGGTCGCCACGGCCGAACCATTGGCGGCGGCAATGGCTGCGATGTAGCCGTCGGCCGTGACAATGGCAAGCCCAGATGACAGGGCGTCGGCCATCAGTTCCGCGTAGGCTTGCGTGCAGGCCATGTCAAAAGGCAATACCCCGCCCGTGAACGGCGGCAGCACGCGCTTTTCCGAGGTTTTGCTGCAGCCCCGAGCACCGCTGCCGACCGGCAG
>JBBSVH010000238.1:0-2301 GCA_038233685.1 Lysobacterales bacterium
CGAACCAGTCGAAGAAGCCCTTGCTGGCCGCCGAACGAATGCCGTTGGCATTGAAACTGAGGATGCGCATGCGCTCTCGCGTCGTGGATCAATGCGGGAGCGTAGCCGAAAAGGTGCCGCATCGTGGACACTAGCGCCATGGACGACTATCGCTCGCGCTTCCTGCAACTGGCCGTGCGAGCCGAGGCACTGCGCTTCGGCGAATTCACCCTGAAGTCGGGGCGCACCAGCCCGTATTTCTTCAATGCCGGCCGTTTCGATTCCGGCAACCTGCTCGCCGGCTTGGCCGCGTGCTATGCCGATGCGCTGGACGCTGCCCGCATCGCGGGCGCCATCGGCGATTTCGACCTGCTGTTCGGCCCCGCGTACAAGGGGATTCCGTTGGCGACGGCCTTGGCGGTCGAGTACGCACGCCGCGGTCGCGACCTGCCGCTGGCGTTCAATCGCAAGGAGGCCAAGGCGCATGGCGAGGGTGGCCGCCTGATTGGTGCGGCGTTGGCCGGCCGGCGCGTGCTGATCATCGATGACGTGATCACCGCCGGCACCGCGATCCGCGACGCGCTGGCCATCATTGTCGAAGCCGGCGGCATCCCGGCCGGGATTGCCATCGCGCTGGATCGACAGGAACGCGCCAGCGACGAGGATCCACGCTCGGCCGCGCAGGTCGTTGCCGCCCATCATGCAATCCCGGTGATTGCGGTGGCCGGGCTGGATGACCTGCTTGCGTTCACCGCCAAAAACGCGGAACTTGTGGGACATCGCGATGCCCTGCTCGCCTACCGCGCGCGCTACGGCGTCCACTGACGCTTGCTCATGCTGAAGGGAGCCGACATGTCGACTGCACAACGCCTGCTGGACGCCGCCATCGCCATTGGCTTGCTGATGACGGTGGGCAGCGCCAGCGCACAAAAAAAACTCTATTGCTGGACCGAAGGCGGCCGCAAGGTGTGTGGCGACGCACTTCCGGCCGAAGCGGCCAATAGCGCGCGGGTCGAAATCAGCCCGAAGAGCGGATTGCCCACCCGGCGAGTGGAGCGCGCTCTGACCGACCAGGAACGCGCCGCCGCCGCCATCGCGGCTGGACAGGCGCGCATGCAAGCGGACGCCGAAGCGATCCGGCAGCGCCGCGACCTGGCCATGGTCGAGTCGTACATGACCGAAGCGGATCTGTTGCGCGCGTATGGCGAGCGCACGTCACTGGTGGAAGAAAGCATCAAGACCAGCCAGCTCAGCCTGGTCAACCTGCGCCTGAGCCTGCTCAGCCTGCTGCGCCAGGCCGGCGATCACGAACTGGCCAACGAAGGCGTGCCCAAGCCGCTGAACGAGAAGATCCAACGCCAGCACGAGGAACTGCTGCGCCAGCAAGTGATCCTGGCCGACCAGCAACGTGAGGGGTCCACGCTCAACCAGGAGTTGCAGGACGCGGTGCAGCGCTACCGCGCGCTGAAGACGCCCGAGCGCGAGGCTGCGGCCGCGCAAGCCGTCGCCAGCGACGCCTCGGCCGTCGCCGCGCCCGTCACCCGCTGAAGCGCTAGAACGGCAGCACCAGGTTCGGCTGCACCGCCAGCAGTTGCTCACGGAACGCCTGCTGGATGCGTACCATCGCCTCGGTGGTGTCGCAATCAAAGCGCATCACCAGCACTGAGGTCGTGTTGGATGCGCGCACCAGGCCCCATCCATCCGGCCAGTCCACGCGCAAGCCGTCGATGGTGGTCAAACGCGCATCCCCAAAGCTGGCCGCTGCGCGAAAGCGTTCCACCAGCGCATGCGGGTCGCCATCCGGCGCGTCGACCTTGATCTCGGGCGTGGAAATGCCGTCGGGCAGGGCGTCGAAGACTTCGTCGGGCGTGCGGCCTTCGGAATCGAGGATTTCCAGCAGGCGCGCCGCGGCGTAAATGCCATCGTCGAAGCCGTACCAGCGCTCGGCGAAGAAGAAATGCCCACTCATCTCGCCGGCCAGTTCCGCATCGGTTTCGCGCATCTTCGCCTTGATCAGCGAATGCCCGGTCTTCCACATCAGCGGGCTGCCGCCATGTCGCAGGATCTGCGCGGGCAGGCGACCGGTGCACTTCACGTCATACACGACCACCGCGCCGGGGTTGCGCTGCAGCACGTCGGCGGCGAACAGCATCAGTAACCGGTCTGCGAAGATGTTCTTGCCGGCGCGGGTCACCACGCCCAGGCGGTCACCATCACCGTCGAAAGCGACGCCCAGGTCCGCATCCAGCCGCGCCACCATCTGCACCAGCGCTTCCAGGTTATGTGGATCGCTGGGGTCGGGATGATGATTGGGAAACGTGC
>JBBSVH010000239.1:0-2272 GCA_038233685.1 Lysobacterales bacterium
GGGCTGGCCATCGATCACGGCTTCTGGCTGGGCGATGCGTTTGCCTCTGGTGGGTCGGTGGGCTACGACCACAAGGGCATGGGCATCACCGCCAAGGGCGCGTGGGAGTCGGTGAAGCGGCACTTCCGCGCCATGGGCCGCGATTCGCAGACTCAGGATTTCACCTGCGTAGGAATCGGCGACATGTCGGGCGACGTGTTTGGCAACGGCATGCTGCTGTCTGGCCACATCCGGCTGCTGGCCGCTTTCGACCATCGTCACATCTTCCTGGATCCGGATCCCGATGCGGCGGTGTCGTTCAAGGAACGCGCGCGCATGTTCAACCTGCCACGTTCCAGCTGGGCCGACTACGACACGGCGTTGATATCGAAGGGTGGCGGCGTGTTCCCGCGGACGGCCAAGTCCATTGCCATCACTCCCGAAGTGCGCAACGCGCTCGGGCTGGACGAGGAGGTCGAGACGCTGTCGCCGAACGGCCTGATGAGCGCGATCCTCAAGGCGCCAGTGGACCTGCTGTGGAATGGCGGCATCGGCACCTACGTAAAGGCGGCGTCGGAAACCCACGCCGACGTGGGCGATCGATCCAACAATGGATTGCGCGTCAACGGCGCGGAACTGCGCAGCCGCGTGGTGGGCGAGGGTGGCAACCTGGGCCTGACCCAGCTGGGCCGCATCGAAGCCGCGCAGCAGGGCGTTCTGCTCAACACCGACTTCATCGACAACTCCGCAGGCGTGGACACTTCCGACCACGAGGTCAACATCAAGATCCTGCTCAATGGAGAGGTGCAGGCGAAGAAGCTGACCGTCGAGGGCCGCAACAAGCTGCTCGCCTCGATGACCGACGAAGTGGCCGACCTGGTGCTGTTCGACAACTACCGGCAGAACCAGGCCATCAGCCTGATGGAGCGCATGAGCTTTTCGAGGCTCGGCTCCAAGCAGCACTTCATCCAGGTCCTGGAAGGTCGCGGCCTGCTGGATCGGCAGATCGAATACCTGCCCTCCGACGCCGATCTTGCCGAGCGCAAGGCGCGCGGCCAGGGGCTTACGCGCCCGGAGCTGGCGGTGTTGCTGTCCTACGCCAAGCTGGTGGCCTACCAGCAGCTGCTGGAGTCGGACATCCCGGAGGACGCCTATCTGTCCAAGGAGCTGCAGCGCTATTTCCCGGGACCCCTGCAGAAGAAGTATTCGGCGGCCATGGAAAAGCACCGCCTGAAGCGCGAGATCATCGCCAGCGCGGTGACCAACTCGACCATCAACCGCATGGGCGCTACTTTCCTGATGCGTATGCAGGAGGACACCGGACGCACCCCGGCGGAGGTCGCCAAGGCGTTTACGATCACCCGTGAAACGCTGGATGCGCGCGCGCTGTGGGCGCAGATTGACGCCCTAGATGGCAACGTGCCCGAAGCGGTGCAGATCGACGCCCTGCAGGTGATCTGGACGCTGCAGCGCTCGTTCACCCGCTGGCTGTTGCAGCGCTCCGGGCCGATCCCGGATATCGCCACCGCCGTAGCACGCTACCACGATGGCTACAACGAAATCCGTGGCGCCGATGGCGTGCTGCCATCCTCGATGAGGCCGGCCTACGAGGGCAGCCTGCGGGACTGGATCCGCAAAGGCGTGCCGGAGTCGCTTGCAGGGCAGCTGGCCGCGCTTCCGTACCTGGAGTCGTCCAGCGACATCATCGAGCTGGCGCGCTCTCGCAAGCTCAAGCCTATCGAGGTCTCCAAGGTCTACTTCCGGCTTGGCGAAGCGCTGCAGATCCAGTGGCTTGCCCAGCAGATCGAAAGCCTCCAGGTGGACGGCCGATGGCATGCCGTGGCGCGTGGCGTACTGCGGGACGAGTTGTCCGCACACCAGTGCGCGCTTACCGGACAGGCCCTGTCGATGCCCGGTTCCACGCCTGACCAGAAGGTCAGTCAATGGATCCAGCGCGACGAGCCGATGCTGCGCTTCACCCTCTCGATGCTGGGTGAGCTTGCAGCGCAGAAGACGCTCGACTATCCCACCGCCTCGGTTGCCGTGCAGCGCCTTTCGCAGCTGGCAGCCCAGCCCTGATGCGGTCATGCGCGGCGGGCCGCGCCGGGTGCCGGGTTATGCTCGGTGCCTGATCAGGAGACGTCCATGGGCAGCACTGGCATTCCGCGCATTGCGTTCCTCGCCAGCAACACCGGGGAAGCACGGCAGGCACTTGAAAGACTGCAGAAGCTGCACGGCCAGTGCACGCCTGAAGAAGCCGACGTGCTGTGCGCGCTCGGCGGCGACGGGTTCA
>JBBSVH010000240.1:0-2234 GCA_038233685.1 Lysobacterales bacterium
CCGGCCGGGCAGATGAGTAACAACTGGACGACGGCGTCGACGCACAGCGGCAAGCCAGTGATCAAAGTCAAGTTTGCCTCGAAGGTCTGCCGACGATGTCCGGTTCTCGCCCAATGCACCAACTCGACGCCGCCTCGACGCACCATCAGCATCCGTCCGCAACCTGAGTACGAGGCACTGCGTGAAGGGCAAGCGCGCGAGAAGACCTTTGACTTTGCAGCCGAGTACGCTCGGCGCGCCGGTGTCGAGGGCACCATCGCTCAGGCAGTGCGATCCCACGCGGCGCGGCGCACTCCCTACTTCGGCCAGCTCAAGACGCACTTGGCGCATTTGATGGTCGCTACCGCAATGAACGTCGTCAGGTTGCTGCGCTGGCTGGCCGGCGAGCCCAAGGCACGTACTCCACGCTCGGCGTTCGTGAAGCTCTACGGCGCCGTCGCCTGACAGACCACGAGGAATTCGCCACCAATATCAATTGATGTGACGCTGCTCAGTTCGGATGCAGCACGCGGATGCGCAGCAGGTCCAGCTTGGCACGGCCGTACATCTGGCGCTTGAGGTACTTCAGCCGATTGATCTGGCCTTCGACCTGGCCGCTGCTCCAAGGGGAGCTGAAGGCGGCGCGCACCGCCGAGAGATCGGCTTCAAGCCCCGCCGCAAAGCGTCTCAATTCAACTATCGCGCAAGCTTGTGCCTGAGACAGCCAGCGGTCGAAGCCGTTGACGTCGCGGCGGCGAACGAGGCCGAGGAATCGATGCGCCAGGCTGCGCGCGAGGGCGACGACCGGCTCAATGCGACACAGCGCTGCCACGAAGCGTTTTTGGTCACTGCGCTCCGTCTCGTCGACCTTGCGTTGCTGCCATCCAAGCACCCAGGCGCAGGCGCGACGGGTCGATGGCATTGCCGCCGCGTGCGTGGCGGCCGAGACGGCAGGACGCCTGCCGCCTTCAGGTGATGCACCACGAAGCTGCGCGAAGGCGTCGCGCACAATGCTGTGGCCGCCGGTGAAGCCTCGAGCGCGCAGCTCGCGCCAGACCTGCATCGCGTTGCGGCAGCCCTCGGCAGCTCGTGCGGCCATATATTGACGATGAGTGTCGAGCGACGTCGGGATCGCAGCGCGGGGTGTGCGCTCTGGGAATTTATCGGCGCGCACGAAGCCGCGCACCGTGCGGCGGTCAAGGTTCAAGGTCTGACCGATGGTAAGGATCGATTCACCAGCCCGGTGACGACGGACCACTTCTTCGTAGCGTGCCAGCCGCAGCGCTCGGCGTTGATCGCTGCGGCGCTGCGACGCCTTCTGCGGCTCGATCGGTACGAGACCGTCCGACTCGGAAGTCACCTCGACAGGTTTGGCTTCAAGGTGCGTTACCTCGCTTGCCTCGTGGGCCGCCTGTCTCATCTGCGGCGTGCAGCGCAGCAGCAACCGCTCGATGGCATCGCGCAGGTTGGCCAGCAGATGCCAGCGGTCAGCGACCTGCTGGGCGTCGGGCGCGGCAGTGCGGGCAGCTTCCGCGTACGCGCCTGCCCGGTCTCGAGCGATGATCTCGACGCCGGGCGTTGCCCGTAGCCAAGGAGCGACAGTGGCCACATCGCGCCCGGGCAGCAGCTCGATTGGCTGTCGCCGCTGCAGATCGACCACGATCGTGCCGTAACGGTGTCCGCGGGCAATCGCCCAGTCGTCGATGCCGATGATGACGGGTGCGGCCGCCCGCTTCTGACACCCAGCGCGACGCAGTTCGCGCAGTACCGTGGGCCCGCTGATGCATATCCCCAGACGCGCTGCCAACCGGGCAGCCGCCTCGCCGCCGAGCGCGTAGCCGAGCGAGCGCAGCCCTTCAGCCAGCCGTCGTGTGCGCCGCTGGCCAGGGCCAGCGAGCGTCATAAGCCGCTCGGAAAACGTCCGTTGCGGGCAAGCCGAGTTGACGCACTTGAAGCGGCGGATCTCGACGGCCAGCGTCACTGGCTGACCAAAGCACGGGCTGTCAGCCACCCAGCGCCGGTAGCGGCCGTGGGGGCGGGCGCTGCCACAGTCACAGCGCGGACAAGTCGCGCGTCGCACAACACTACATGCCTCCACCAAAAGACGGCTGCCGCCGTCGTCCCACGAAACGATCTGTTTGCCCGCCGCCTCCAGCGGCTGCGAAAGCCCGGGGAAAATCACCATGACGACCTCGCATGCTCGAACTAAAGGCGCTCGATCATGCGGCCCCAGCAACTACCGTCACATCAATTGA
>JBBSVH010000241.1:0-2223 GCA_038233685.1 Lysobacterales bacterium
CATTCCCCTGATGGTGCGACTCATGGGTTTGCGGGTCAGCCATCTGATCAATGTCAGCCTTGGGGGGCTCGGACTGATCTCCTTCACGCTGATCGACGATCCGCGATGGCTGCTGCTGTCCATGGTAGGCGTGGGCTTTGCGTGGGCCTCGATCCTGTCCCTGCCCTACGCGCTGCTGTCAGACAGCCTGCCGGCGAAGAAAATGGGCGTGTACATGGGCATATTCAACTTCTTCATCGTGATCCCGCAGCTGGTCGCCGCCAGCATCCTGGGTTTTATCCTCAAGCTTTTCCTGGGCAACGAGCCGGTGTACGCGCTGGTGATCGGCGGCGTCAGCCTGTTCATCGCCGGCCTGTTCGTACTGCGGGTCGATAGCCCCTCGCGCCAGGAGGCGCTGGCATGAAATGTTTCGTCCAACGTGTTGTTGCACTTGGCGCGGCCGCAATGTGTGCGGCAAGCGGAACCGTACTCGCGCAGTCCGCACCCGCGGCAGAGATTTACGGCACCAGCGAACCCTTCGCCAGCGAGTCGATCTACTTCGTGGTCACCGACCGCTTCGTCAACGGCGACACCTCCAACGATCACCGCGACCAGGGCGGTGCATTCCCCAGCTTCGACC
The DNA here is from genome assembly GCA_038233685.1 of Lysobacterales bacterium. GTDB lineage: Bacteria > Pseudomonadota > Gammaproteobacteria > Xanthomonadales > Xanthomonadaceae > Pseudoxanthomonas_A. Next base: position 620 of record JBBSVH010000241.1, read on the forward strand.
AGCCGGTACCGGGCTCGCCCAAGGGTGAGGAAGCCAACATCGGCTACCTCGGCGGCGACTTCAAGGGTGTGCTGGACAACGCCGCCTACATCCGCGACCTGGGCTTCACCTCGGTCTGGGTCACGCCGATCGTCGACAACCCCGACCAGTCCTTCAGCGGCGGCAAGCCAGCCAGCTGGGGCAGCTTCTGGACCGACCGCGGCAAGTCCGGCTACCACGGCTACTGGGGCGTGAACTTCCACCAGCTGGATGAGCACCTGCCCAGCGACGGTCTGGACTTTTCCGGTTTCACCCGCGCCATGAAAGAGCAGAAGCTGGACGTGGTGCTGGACATCGTCGCCAATCACGGCTCGCCCTCGTACACGATGCCGCAGGACCAGCCGACCTTCGGCAAGGTCTATGACGCCGACGGCGCGCTGATCGCCGACCACCAGAACCTGCCGCCAGAACAGCTGTCGCCGAAGACCAATCCGCTGCACGCGTTCTACAACCAGGTCGGCGGACTGGCCGAGCTGTCGGACTTCGACGAAGACAATCCGGCGGTGATGGATTACCTGGTCGGCGCCTATCTCAAGTGGATCGACCAGGGCGCCGCCGCATTTCGTGTCGACACCATTGCGTGGATGCCGAACGCATTCTGGAAGCAATTCGCCGATCGCATCCGCGCCCAACACCCGGGCTTCTTCATGTTCGGGGAGCACTTCGGCTACGACGCCGCGACCCTGGCCGGCCACACCCTGCCGCGTAACGGCGGCATCAGCGTGCTTGACTTCCCGATGCGCCAGAAGATGGTGGACGTGTTCGAAAAACCCGGCACCGACTTCGCCGAACTGGGCAAGGCGCTGTACCTGGAGGACGGCCCCTACGCCAATCCCTACGACCTGGTGACCTTTTACGACAACCACGACATGGCGCGTATGAATGCCAGTGACGAAGGCTTCATCGACGCGCACCACTGGCTGTTCACCGCGCGCGGCATACCGGCGCTCTACTACGGATCGGAAACCGGCTTCATGCGCGGACGCGCCGAGCATGAAGGCAACCGCAACTACTTCGGGCAGGCGCGCGTGGATGCGGCCTCCACGAGCCCGATATACGGTCCGCTGCAGCGCATTGCCACCCTGCGCCGAGAAACCCCGGCCCTGCAGCGCGGCCTGCAGTTGAACCTGCTTCTGAAGGGCGACCGCGCCGCTTTCTACCGCGTGTACGAGCACAAGGGCGTAACCCAGACCGCCCTGGTGCTGCTCAACAAGGGCGACAAGACCCAGGCGATCGAGCTTGATGAGTACCTGCAGCCAGGCCAGTGGCGCGACGCCTTCAGCGGCCAGCAGGTGTCGATTGCAGATTCGCTGAAGATCGAGGTCCCGGCACACGATCTGCGCGTGCTGTTGTTCGACCAGCCGCTGACCAGCCCGGCGCTACGCGAGCGGCTGGCTGAATCGATGTTGCGCAAGTCGAGGTAGCGGCCTGAAACCGGCGTTGCGGAGTGCCAATCCCACGCGTGGCGACCGCTCGATGGGTGCGTGCCGCAATGACCCGCCAAGGCGATTGTGGGAGCGAGGTAAGTCGCGATGCCACCAGGCGTCGCGACTTACGTCGCTCCC
>JBBSVH010000242.1:0-2204 GCA_038233685.1 Lysobacterales bacterium
AACAACATTACACATTGAACACAATTGCCTTTACACCCGATGCATCGGCTCATGACTTCAATCTCCTGATCAGCGTAATAGTCCGACGACCCCCGTCCTTGCGCAACCGCCCAGTGTTGCCCAGCATCTGAACTGAAGCGTGCAGGCCGTTGATGGTGTGCACCAACAGGAGAGATCTTGGTGGCGAATCCCCTCCCACAGGTGCACCATGCGTGCTGACCGCGCAGCGTTGCGGCGATGGTGACGCACGGGCGCGCGGCAAACCTGATGGAGGCTGACGATGTCCCTGACTGCCCAGCAGCCGAGCACGATCCCCAAGCACACCGCCCGGGTAGCCCGTGCGATCTATCCCGAAGGCAACCCGGTCATGCGCCTGGTCGACGCGCTGCACTTGGTGGTCGCCGACAGTGACTTCTCTGATCTGTTTCCGGTACGCGGCCAGCCAGCCGAGTCGCCGGCGCGGCTCGCACTGGTGAGCCTGCTGCAGTTCATGGAAGGGCTCACCGATCGCCAAGCCGCCGACGCCGTGCGCACCCGCATCGACTGGAAGTACCTGCTTGGGCTGGAACTTTGCGATCCGGGCTTCGACCACACCGTACTCAGCGAATTCCGCGCACGGCTGCTCGCGCACGGCGCCGAGCGGCGGCTGTTCGATGCGGTGCTGGCGTTGGCGCAGACCCGCGGGCTGCTCCAAGCCGGCGGCCGTCAGCGCAGCGACTCGACCCATGTGCTGGGCAAGATACACGTGCTTGGCCGCTACGAGCTGGTGGTCGAGACGCTGCGCCATGCGCTTGATGCGCTGGCCGAAGCCGCGCCTGACTGGCTGCGCGCGTACGTCACGCCGGCCTGGGTGGACCGCTACGGACTGCGTGCCAGCGGCTTCCCGTGGCCCAAGGGCGCTGCTAGTCGCAAGCAGTGGATCGCGGACACCGGCGCCGACGGCATGGCGCTGCTCGTCGCGCTGAACGCCCAAGACGCGCCTGCACCACTGCGACAGCTGCCAGCGCTCGAGACGCTACGCCAGGTGTGGGTGCAGAACTTCATGATCGAGGAGTCGGCCGACGAACCCTGGGTGATCTGGCGAGCATCGAACAATGTTCCGCTGTCGGGCAACGCCATCGCCTCACCGCACGACACCGAGGTACGCCGTGGTTGCAAAGGTGAGACCGATTGGGTCGGCTTCAAGGTACATCTGACAGAGACGTGTGATGCCGCCACACCGAACCTGATCACGAACGTCGAGACCACAGCGGCGACCGTGACCGATGACGCCGTGACGCCGGTGATTCATGCGGCGCTGCAGCAGCGCGCGCTATTGCCACGCCTTCACATCGCCGACACTGCGTATGTGAACGCAGCGCTTCTGGTGCAGTCGCGCGAGCACTACGGTCTTGAGCTCGTCGGCCCGACCCGCCGCAACAACCTCTGGCAGGCCAGGCAGGCCGACGGCTTCGCCGTCGATGACTTCCGCATCGACTTCGCCAGCCAGCGCGCCGTCTGCCCGGCCGGCAAGACCAGCCTGAACTGGCAGTCGGTGCTGAACCCGTACGGCAAGCCAATCATCAAGATCCGATGGTCGCGCAACGACTGTCGCTGCTGTGAGATGCGTGAGCGTTGTACGCGCTCGACGCCGCCTCAGCGACAGATCACGGTGCGTCCTCAGGCCCAGCACGAGGCGCTGCGCGAGCGGCGAGCGCATGAGCAAACGGCCGACTTCGCGGCCGAGTACGCCCGGCGGGCCGGCATTGAGGGCACGCTCTCCGAGGCTGTACGCGTGCACGGGATGCGACATACGCGCTACATCGGCCAAGCCAGGACGCATCTGGCCCACTTGATGATGGCAGCAGCGATCAACGTCGGGCGACTGCTGTGCTGGATTGCGGGAAAGCCCAAAGCCTGCGTGACCCGGTCCCGCTTCGAGCGGTTGTTCGCCGCTGCTGCCTGAAGTGAGCCGGAGGGAATTCGCCACCAAGATCGCATAGCGCAGGGACGCCGCGCCGGCGGATGAGAAGTCGCCCTCATCGGCGAAGTACGGCCCCTTGCGGTACTGGAACTGCGTGGCGAGCTCGGGGATCACGAAATTCAGATCGGTCCAGCCCTGGCCGTGCGCGTGGCTGCGCTGATTCACGAGCATGCCGTCGACCGTGGTCCGCAGGTCGGTGCCGTGGTCGAGGTTGAAGCCGCGCAGATAGAACTGGTTCGCT
>JBBSVH010000243.1:0-2201 GCA_038233685.1 Lysobacterales bacterium
GTAGTTGAGGTGCGACTGGGTCCCCTGCCCCCAGCCCTTGCCGCTGAGGCCACCGCCACCGATCGCAATCTTGGACTGGATGATGTTCCAGCCGGTCCCAAGGGGATCGTTCTCGGGGTTCAGGAACGTCAGAATCCGGTCTTTCTGGTACGGCCTAAGCAGCCAGAACCAGGCCGCCGGAGCGGCGGCGGCCACGCTGGCGGAAGCCACCACGACCCACCACCAGGGCAGGCCGGCCAGAAGCAGCGCGAACACGCCGCTGGAGGCCACGAGCATGGCAGTGCCGAAGTCCGGCTGCATCAGGATCAGCGTGGTCGGCAGGCCCAGCAGCAGCGCCGCCACCACGACGGTGGGCAGCCGCGGCGGCAGCGGCTCGCGGTGCAGGTACCAGGCCATCATCATCGGCAGGCTGATCTTGAGCAGCTCCGACGGCTGCAGGTAGAACAGCTTCAGGTCGATCCAGTGCGCGCCGTGCTTTCCGGTGCCGATGAACAGCACCAGCACCAGCGGCAGCAGCGAGGCCAGGAATGCCGCCGGGGTCCACGCCCGCAGGCGGGCCAGGGTCAGCCGCGACAGCGCCCACATCGCGCCCAGCCCGGCGGCGAAGCGCGCGCCCTGCGCCAATACCAGTCGCGACCCCTGTGCTTCCCCACCCGCGCTGTAGAGGACCGCAAGTCCAATGCCCATCAGGGCCAGCAGCGCCGCCAGCAGTGCCCAATCCAGGGAGCGGGAAAAATACCGCAGCCCGCCCCAGAGCCAAGCCAGGATCTGGCTCAAGGCCTGGCGGCCGTCGGCGTGAGCGGTACGACTGCGGCGGTAACTGGCGCGGGATCGATGTCACCGGTTGCGTCTTCGCCTTCGGGCATCGTGCCCAGCAGCCAGGCGTCGAACACCTTGCGCGCGATGGGCGCGGCAGTCGCGCCGCCGTAGCCGCCACCTTCGACCATCACCGCGACCGCAATGGTCGGGTTCTCAGCGGGGGCATAGCCGACGAACAATGCGCGGTGGCGCTGGTGCATCGGCAGCGACTTGGGGTTCACCGCGACCTTGCGGCGGTTGACCACCTGCGCCGTGCCGGTCTTGCCGGCCATCCGGTACGGCGCGCCAACGCCGATCGCGCGCGCGGTTCCGCCTGGCCCGTGCACGGTCATCTGCATGCCCTCCTGGACCACCAGCAGGTTCTCGGGATGGTCGGTGATGGCTACCGGTTGCGGCTGCGCCATTGGCCGCCATGGCGTGTCGAATCCGTCGCGCCTGGCCGCCACCAGGTGCGGCCGCCGCAGTCGTCCGCCGTCGGCCAGGGCGGCCACGCCGCGCGCCAGCTGCAGCGGCGTGACTTTCCACAGTCCCTGGCCGATGGCGGCGTTGACCAGGTCGCCGGGGTACCAGCGCTCGTTGACCAGCTTGGCCTTGGCCGCGGGCGACGGCAGGATGCCGTCGATTTCGCCGACCAGGTCGATGCCGGTGGGGGCCCCGAAACCGTAGCGCTCAAGGTAGTCATCGAAGCGCTTGACGCCCATCTCGGTCGCCAGGCGGTAGTAGTAGGTGTTCACCGAATCGGCGATCGACTTGCGCGCATCGGTCCAGCCATGGCCGCCGCGGTGGGAGTCGGCCCAGCCGCGGCCGGTCATGCCCGGCAGGCGGAAGATGCCGGTCGACAGCGTCCTGTCTTCCGGCTTGCGCAGACCGCTGTCCAGGCCGGCCAGCGCCAGCAGCGGCTTGAGCGTGGAGCCCGGCGCCACGCCGCCCAGCACCAGCCGGTTGAACTGCGGTCGCGACGGGTTGGTGTTGAGGGCATTGAAGTCGGCGTGGGAAATACCGTTGACGAACAGGTTGGGGTCGTAGCTGGGCAGGCTGACCATGGCCAGGACCTCGCCACTGCGCGGGTCCAACGCCACCGCCGAGCCTTCCAGCTCGCCGAAGGCCAGCACCATCGCCTGCTGCAGGTCGGCGTCCACGCTCAGGCGCAGGTCGGTGCCCGCCTGGGCGGGGACGCGGCCCACGGTACGCAGGGCGCGACCTTCCACGTTCGTCTCCACCTGCTCATAGCCGATTTTTCCGCGCAGGGCTTCTTCGTAGTAGCGCTCCAGGCCGGTCTTGCCGATGTGGCTGAGCGCGGCGTTGCCCTCGCCCAGCGTTTCCAGGTCCTTCTCGTCGATCCGCCCCACGTAGCCGATCACGTGCGCGAACAGGTCGCCGTA
>JBBSVH010000244.1:0-2199 GCA_038233685.1 Lysobacterales bacterium
ATCAGCGTCTGTACCGGCACCACCACCACGCCGCGCCTCAGCGTGGGCAGGCCGTGCAGGGCGGCCAGGCGCTGGGAAATGATGTCCGGGTGCGGGCTGAAACGGTCGTAGGGCAGGGTTTCCCAGTCTGGGAACGGCATCACCGGCAGCGTCGAGCTGGCCCCCAGCAACGTGTGCAGGTCGGCTTCGAGCTGGTGCGCGCCCTGGTTGTCGCGCGCGACCACCAGCACCGGGCCATCGCGGGACTCCGCAGCGCGGGCCACGAACCAGGCCAGGGCGGTAGGCGAGGACGGCGCGCGCCACCAGGCACGCAGTTGGCCGGATCGGGGCAAGGGGGGGGTCGAAACTGGGTTGGAATTCTGGTCGTTAGTCATCGGCACGCGCAACGGCAGCAGCGCCGGACGCGATTGCGCCCAGCGTGGGGAAGGGCGCGCAGTTTAGCCTGCCCAGGTCTCACGTCCGCTCCGCGGACGGAATCGATTTTTCTCCCTCGTAGATCCGAGCTTGCTCGGATGCTTTGGCTCCGAGCTTGCTCGGATGCTTTGGACGCTTGCACGGGGCCAGGCCAGAGCATCCGAGCAAGCTCGGATCTACGAAGAGGGGTTGACCTTGGCATTGAGAGCAAGCGCGGGCATCGAGCAAGCTCGGATCTACGGGGCTGGTGGCGAACGACGCCTTGGCTAGTCGTTGAGGTCCAGCACAACGCGCACCAGACCAGGCGTGTCGTCCTCGCGCTGGCGTTTGAAGGCCAGTGATTCGGCCAGCTGCAGCATCGGCTGGTTGTGGTCCAGCACATCGCCGTAGAGCCGGTCGAGCTTCTTGGTTTTGGCCCACTTCACCAGCCGCCGCATCATGTGGCGGCCGAGACCCTGCCCGGCGATGAAGTGGCTGACCAGGATCGCGAATTCGGCATCGCGCGTGCGCGGGGTGATGGCGGTGCGCGCCACGGCGCCCACCAGCGCTTCGCCCGGCGGCAGCGGTTCGGCGGCCACCAGGGCGAACCCGGTGCGCGGATCTGGATGGCACAGGCGGTGCGCAGCCTCAGGCGTCATCTCCTTGACCGCATAGAGGAAGCGGTGCCGCACCTCCTCCGGTCCGAGCAGCGCGAAGCCCCCCTGGATGGGCCCGGCGTCCTCGGGGCGGATCGGACGGATCAGCAGTTCCCGCCCGTTGGGAAGGCGGAAATGCTCGTGCCAGGGCGGGAGTCGTTTTGGGCTGTTCATCGGGCAATATCCTGCCACGTTTGCGGTGAAAGAATGTTCTGGACGCGGCCCCTGTTAGACTGCGGCCCGCTTCGAAAAGACAGGACAAACCATGGCCGGCGGTGGCGATTCGAAACGCGCGATTATTTTTGCACTGGGGGCCAATTTCTCCATCGCGGTGGCCAAGGGCGTCGCGGCGGCCTTCACCGGCTCCAGCGCGATGCTGGCCGAAACCGTGCACTCGCTGGCCGACAGTGCCAACCAGGGCCTGCTTCTGCTTGGCCTGCATCAGGCGAAGCGCCCGGCCGATGCCGACTATCCGCTGGGCTACGGCAAAGCCATCTATTTCTGGTCGTTCCTGGTCGCGGTGATGCTGTTCACAGTCGGCGGCGTGTATTCGCTGTACGAAGGTTGGCACAAGCTGAGCCATCCCGAGGCGCTGGACGCCAGCAAGCTGTGGTGGGCGGTCGGCGTGCTGGCGTTTGCCATCGTCGCCGAGTCGGTGTCGATGCGCGCCTGCATGCAGGAAGTGAACAAGGTCCGCAACGGACGTTCCCTATGGCGCTGGTTCCGCGAGAGCCGCCAGGCCGAGCTGGTGGTGATCTTCGGAGAGGATTCCGCTGCGCTGCTGGGCCTGGTGTTTGCGCTGGGTGCGGTGCTGCTGACCATCGCCACCGGCAACCCGACCTGGGACGCCATGGGCACATTGATCATTGGCGTGCTGCTGGTCGTGGTGGCGGTATTCGTAGCCATCGAGGTCAAGGCGATGCTGATTGGCCAGAGTGCCGCCCCGGCGCTGCAGAAGGAGATCGAGCGGTTCTACGCCGGTCGGCCCGAGATCGACAGGATCATCAGCCTGATCACCCTGCAGCTGGGCAACGACGTGATGGTCTCGGTGCAGGCCACGCTCAAGCAGTCCGCCGACGTGGGAGTGCTGCTGGCCGAGATCAGCGCCATTGAGAAGGCCCTGAAGGTCGAGTTCCCGGTGGTGCGCTGG
>JBBSVH010000245.1:0-2191 GCA_038233685.1 Lysobacterales bacterium
CGGACGATCGCCTTCGGCCGATGCGCCTTCGCCAATGCGGAAGATTGACTGCGAATCGGCGATCAGCAGGCGCTCGTGGCCATGCTCATCAGTGACGGTCACCGGCGAGCCTGGATCGGCATAGCGGTCTTCAAATGACCCTTCGCGGATCAGCTGGGGGGCACGCTCGGGATTATCCGGCGCCAGCCGCCACTCCTTGACCTGCCGGGTCTTCCACCAGTACTCGCCAAGCAGCGCAAGATCACCGCGGCCCCACTGCACGCCGGCGTAGCGCATCGACAGCGGCGCCAGGGTCACCGGCGGCGTCTTGAACGGCGCAGCCTGCATCAGCACCAGATCGCGCACGGCAACCTCGCGCGCGGGATCGCCACCATCCTGGGCTTCGGCCCAGACCAGGGTCGCCGGCGCGTCACTGCGCCAGTCGATGTCGCGCACGCCCGTACGCACCGCGTCGTTACCAACCGGCAGGCCTTCCACCAGCGGCAGCATCGCCACTTCGCGCACCAGCTTGCCCTGCGGATCGATCACCTCGATCCGCCGCGGGAACATCGACACCGGCACCAGGTACGAGAACGGCCGCTCGACCTGCTGCCGCAGCAGGTACTTGCCGTCGGGTGAGGCGGAGACCGACATGGTCATCGCCGGCGCGCCGATGCGGGTCGCGTTGCCGGCCAGGTCGACCCGCAGCGTCTGCGAGCGCAGGTAGTGCTCGAGGCGCTGGGCATCGGCTTCGTTCTTCAGCATGTCCTGGTAGGTGCGGATCTGGATCACCCCGCCGCTGGTGCCGGTCTCCTGCACGCTGGGTCCGGTGGGAATGCCCTGGGCGATCGCGGCCTCGCCCTGTCCGACCGGCCGGACCTGGACCAGCAGCGACATGCTGTCGGGCATCCAGCTGTAACCGCGGCCCGCGACCGTATTGAGCGGCTGCGACAGCAGCTTGCGCGCGCGGCGTGAGGTCACCTCGACCACCCACAGCTCATTGCTGCCGCGGGCGGCATCGATCTGGTTGAAGGCGATGTGGCGCTGATCCGGTGACCAGGCCGAACTGGCGATCGACAGTGGGCTGGGCAGACCCTGTACGCGCATTTCGCCGCCGCTGGCGATGTCCTGCAGCCACAGGTCGCTGCCAAAGCTGAAGCGGCTCTGCGAATAGCTGCGCGGATTGATACGCAGGCCGGCGAGCTTGAGCTCCGGCTGGGCCACCACGTCGATGCCCGGCAGCGTGGGCGACTGGATCAGCATCAGCAGGTCGCGACGCGGACTCAATGAAGGCTGGGGTGCCAGCGGTGCGTCGACCAGCGCCTGCAGTGGCGGCGGGGGCAGCTGGTAGCCACCCGGCGCTGCGGTCTGCGCGCCAACCGCAACCGGCAGCAGCACCAGCAGCAGCGGGAGCATGCGTCGGAGGATCAGGCGTCTCTGGGGATGCTGCATAGGGTTGGCGGCCTTGGCGTGTTTGAATTCCGAGCGTAGCCGGTCGGGGGCTGATCCCGATAGTTGACGCTGTCAATGACCCGCCGCCAGGCCGACGTTCACGCGCATATATCCTTTCATCGCGAAGAAGCGATATAATGACCGTCCCCTCCGCCGAGGGGCGCTGCGACCGGGACATGGGCGGATCATCCGCAACTGCCGCACTCCACGTGCTGGCGGCACCATCGTCCGGCCAGGCTCGGCGGATGTTCCTGTAAACGGCGCCCGGTCCATCATGCGAACCAATCGCAGGAAATCCGGAGATAACAGCCATGAACGCAGTACGTAAACCCACCGCTTTCACCGACTACAAGATCGCCGACATCTCGCTCGCCGAGTTCGGCCGCAAGGAAATCGACATCGCCGAGCACGAGATGCCCGGCCTGATGTCGATCCGCCAGAAGTACGCCGCGGAGGCCCCGCTGAAAGGCGTGCGCGTCACCGGCTCGCTGCATATGACCATCCAGACCGCGGTGCTGATCGAGACCATGAAGGACATCGGTGCCGACGTGCGCTGGGCCTCGTGCAACATCTTCTCGACCCAGGACCACGCCGCGGCCGCAATCGCCGCCACCGGTACCCCCGTGTTCGCCTGGAAGGGCGAGACCCTCGAGGAATACTGGGACTGCACGCTGGACGCGCTGAGCTTCCCCGGCGGCAAGGGCCCGGAGATGGTGATCGACGACGGTGGTGACGTCACCCTGCTGATCCACAAGGGCTA
>JBBSVH010000246.1:0-2177 GCA_038233685.1 Lysobacterales bacterium
CGTCCGCCAACAGTGAGTGATTCGTTGTCCGCAACCGGCGACACCCTCGCCCGCGACGTTACCAGCGCTGACGTTACAGCTACACCGGCCTGACCATGGGCCGGGTCGGCTGCGACAGAGATCAGGTTGAGTACCTGATGGAAAGACAGCGCGGTGACCACCTGAGCCACGCGCCTGCGCAATAATGGCCACGCCTGGGCCAATGCCGCGTCGCGCTGAAGCGCAAATGCCCACTTCGGGATTCAGGCTCGTGCGCTGCGAACGGCGCTCTTTGCGGCGACCGCGTGTAGACGGCCCGTCGTTCGAGTACGGGCAGATCAGCCGTCGTGGACCACTGCAGCAACTACCGAGGTGCCGCTCCGGCTCTTGCCACTCGACGGCGTGACGAACTTCACGCGCGCTTGCACGCGATAAGGACGATGCGCTCCAGCGCCCTCAAGCGCTGCCGGCGAAACCCTGTTGCCGCCATGCCTCGAACACGACAATCGCGATGCAGTTGGACAGGTTGAGGCTGCGGTTGCCCGGGCGCATCGGCAGGCGCAGGCGACAGTCCGGCTCGATCGCGGCAAGCACGTCTTCCGGCAGCCCGCGGGTTTCGGGTCCGAACAGGAAAGCGTCGCCCGGCGCGTAGCGCGGCTGGTCGTAGCGTCGGGTGCCGCGCGTGCTCAGCGCGAACAGCCGCTTCGGCATCACCGCGTCCAGCGCCGCCTGCAGGCTGGCATGCACCTGCAGGCTGGCGTATTCGTGGTAGTCGAGTCCGGCGCGCTTGAGCTGCCGGTCGTCGAGGCTGAAACCCAGGGGTTCGATCAGGTGCAGCCGCGCGCCGGTATTGGCGCAAAGGCGGATGGCATTGCCGGTGTTCGGCGGGATCTCGGGCTGGTAAAGCAGGATATCGAGTGGTGCGGTTGCTGCGATTGGTGCCGGTGCGCTCATCGCGCGGATTCTACGTGCTGGCTGTGCTCATCCCGTGCCGTTGATCCTGCCGCTGTTTCAGCCTGCTCCCTTGCGCGCAGCGCAGGGGAGTATTGAGGAGGGGTGCTCTGGCTGTGGCTGTTGCTGCGTGCGTATCCCGCAGTCGAGCTCGAACACAACCGGTACGTCTGACGGCTCTTTGCCGCGTCAAACCCACCCCTCCTCAATCCTCTCCTTGCTCGCAAGGGAGACGGGTAAGCAGCGCGAATGCTGCGTGATCCCCGGTCCTCTGGTGACGGCGTCCCTGGAGCGCGGGCATCGACTTTCAACGCGACGCCAGCTGCTGGACCAGCACCAGTGCGCCCACGGCGGCCATGCGGACGTCTTCGGCGCTCGGACGCACGGTTACCGACGGCATGTCGACGACGCGAGCCTCGTTGCTGGCCAGGTAGGCGTCCACGTCCTGCGGGTCCGGGCGAACGGTGATCGCGGCAAGGTCGACGATCCTGTAGGCCTGGAAGTAGGCCAGGTCGATGGACTCGGGGCGAACGGTGATGGTGGGCAGGTCCACGGCGATGGAGGTGCTGGCCGCGGTGCGGGCCGCAGCGAATTCGGCGTGGGCCTCGTGGCTGGCCACCAGGGCGGAGCCGGCGCAGAGGGCGAACAGGGCGGCGGCGGTCAGGGGCAGGAGCTGGGTCTTCATGGTGTTGGGCCTCTTTAGTGACGTTGTTGGGTGGTGTGGTAGTAAGGTAGGACACCTAAGCAGATCAGTCAACAGAAACTTGCTGATTTCCTTACAGCCTTCAGCTTTCGTTAAGAATTGGTCCTGAAGGGGCGCTCTGCGCAGAGGTCGATACAAGTCCCGTGCCAGCTGCGAAGCCTTGTTTTACGGTGGCTGTATCGCGATCAGGGGTGTCCGCTGTCCGTCCTGCCGTCCGCCGCGACGGATCGCGATGGGTTCCGGCGAATGTCCTGCGGCGTGCCGGTTCCAGGCCCTGGGCCTGGTGGCTCGGGCGATCGGACCTTCAGTGTGATGCCGCCCCATGGCGGAGGCCCCGCAGCAGAGCTGCCCGCACGATCCACAGGGAACTTCACTGCGCCCGCAGGGTCGATTGCAGCCCGCGCGCATGCCTTGTGGCCCATGTGCCGCCGTCGCAGCCGGGCTACGATCGCCGGCTGCTCCGACGTTCGAACTCTTAAAAGGAAAGTCCATGTCCCTGATCCGCCCGCGCGCCGCCCTGCTTGCCGTTGCCCTGTCCACCGCA
>JBBSVH010000247.1:0-2137 GCA_038233685.1 Lysobacterales bacterium
CATGCTGTCGGCCTTGTCGATCAGCAGGGCGCGCTCAAGCTCCTCGTCCGCGCGGACCAGCGCTTCGTGCCGCGGGATGCCGTAGAAGCCGGCGTAATTGACCAGGATGTCGCGCGGCTTCTCGAACATGTTGAAGTTGAGCTCCTGCGGCACCAGCCCGATCAGGCGCATGGCGCGCTCGCGATCGCGGCTCAGGTCCACGCCGAACACCTTCACTTGCCCCGAGGTCTTGTTGACCAGCGAACTGATGATGCCGATGAGGGTCGACTTGCCGGCGCCATTGGGGCCAAGCAGGGCGAAGAAATCGCCCTCGGCTACGTCCAGCGATACGCCGGTCAGCGCGCGCACGCCGGTGTCGTAGGTCTTGTGCAGGTCGGTGACGCAGAGCGCGAGGGCGGCGGCGTCGGGTTCAAGCAGCATGCGGGGGGCCTTGCGGCGCCACTGCGGCGCCTGGATGGGGGCAAACCCTTATTATAGGCGTCCCGCCGGGGCCGACCCGGCACCACTGTGTTGCATCCAGTCCTTGGCTATCGTCCATTTTCCCCTCAAGCTCGTCGGCCGCCGCATGCTGGCCCCGGCCATCGGCCACTACGTTTTCGTCCGCGATGACGGCCTGCCGCTGGACTTCATCCCCGGTCAGTTCATCCAGGTGCATTTCAGCTACGCCGACGGCACCGCAACCAAGCGCAGCTACTCGCTGGCCACGATCCACGACCACGCGATGGGCCCGGGCGAAGCGGTGGAAATCGCGGTGAGCTACGTGCCCGGCGGAGCGGCTACTGCGCTGTTCGAGGGACTGGAGGCAGGCGACCACATTGACGCCAGCGGGCCCTATGGCCGCTTCTGCCTGATGCCCGGCGATGCCAACCGGCGCTACCTGCTGATCGGTACCGGCACCGGCGTGACGCCGTATCGCGCGATGCTGCCGCTGCTCGAGCAGATCATCACCGAGCGCGGCGCCGAAGTGGTCCTGCTGTTCGGCGCGCGCACGCCGGAGGAGCTGCTGTACGGCGACGACTTCCGCGCCTTCGCCGACAGGCATCCGCAGTTCCGCTTCGTCCCGTGCTTTTCCCGCGAGCTCCCTGCCGAGCCGCACCCCGACGTGCGCCACGGCTACGTGCAGCAGTTCCTGGCCGAGTTCGCGCCCGATGCGGCCACCGACATCGCCTACCTGTGCGGCAACCCGAACATGGTCGACGCCTGTTTCGATGCGCTGAAGGAACACGGCCTGCCGATCCCACAGATCCGGCGCGAGAAGTACGTCAGCAGCAAATAGCGGGTGGATGGCTGCCGGGCGCTTGCAATGCTCCGCGACCGCAATTACCATTCAAACATGTTGAATGGTTGAGCGGGTTGCACGATATGTCCAAGCAGCAGATCCAGGACCAGATGGTGATCGAGCCGGCGCTGCTCAGGGTCCTGGCCGACCCGATGCGCTCGTTCATCGTGTACTCGCTGGTGGGCGAGGCGAAGACGACCAGGCAACTCGCCGGTGAGCTCGGATGCCCGCCGACCCGCCTCTACTACCACCTGCAGCAGCTGGAAAAGCACGACCTGGTGTTCGTGGAGCGGACCCGACTGGTATCGGGCATCGTAGAGAAGCACTACCGCGCCGCGGCCCGCGAGCTGCGCCTGGAGCGCAGCGGCATGGGCGCCGGAGACGGCGGTGACAGCAGGAGTGAGCGCGAGCGCCGTGAGGCGCTGCTGGGCTTCGTGTTCGACCAGAGCCGGGTGGAGATTGCGCGCGGGCTGCAGGACGGTCGCATCGACACCGCGCGCAAGGCCCCGCAGGTCGGCGCGCTGATGGCCTATCGCAATGTGCTCAAGCTGTCTCCGGAACAGGCGGAGCGGCTGTACCAGCGGCTGCACGCCTTCTGGCAGGAGTACGACGTGATCGCCAAGGAGCCCGCCGCCGAAGGCAGCTTCTATGCGCTCGCGGTGGCGCTTTATCCCAACGATTTGAACACCGGTCCGGTGGCGGCAGCGGCAAAGCGTCCACGAAAGGCCGTAGCCGGCAAAGGCGGCGGACGATGAGCGGTGGCACCGCTAAAACCTGGAAGCGGCTGGCGGGCTTGGCGCTTCTGGCCCTGGCTGGCGGGCTGCTGGGCTATGCCCTCACCCGCCTTGCCATGCACCA
>JBBSVH010000248.1:0-2111 GCA_038233685.1 Lysobacterales bacterium
GCAAGCGGCAACAACCGTCCACGCGTGGTCTTGCCCGAACCAACTCCTCTGGCCGTGCACGCGCGCCGGCACAGTTTTTCGACCTTGATCCGTGTCGAACATTTGCGGTCGCAGGAGGAGAGTCCGGCCAGTGACGAGGCACCCGTCGATGTCGATATCGGTTTGCAGGCCTCACTTCAGGCGCCACCGCATCCTGAGCTTCAGGTGCTTGAACGCTGGAAGGGAACGGCGTTCGGTAATGCCTTGCACGCGATGCTGGAAGAGCGCGGCTTCGGGTTGCCGATGCGCGCGCAGGTCGGCCTGGTCTCGCGTGCGTTGCGCGACTCCGGCCTGCGCCTGCCCGCCGGCGAGCATGAGCAACGCCAGCTGGCGGATGTGATCGCCGACCGCCTGCAGAGCGTGCTGGAGGCGGAAATCCTGCCTGGGCTGCGACTCGTGGATATTCCCGCCAGCCAGTGGCGTGCGGAGATGGCCTTCGACTACGAATTGCGCGATGTGCAGGTCGCTGCCCTGCGTGACGCTTGCGTGGCGCATGGCCAGCCCGGGTTGATGCCGTGGTTGTCGGCGCGACATCTGCATGGCCTGATGACCGGCAAGATCGATCTGGTGTTCCAGCATGCCGGTCGCTTCCATGTGCTGGACTGGAAGGGCAACTGGCTGGGCGATCGCCTGGAGGACTACGCACCAGATCAGCTGGGTGCGGCGATGGACCAGCACCAGTATCGCCTGCAGGCCCTGCTCTACACGGTTGCAGTGGACCGCTACCTGCGCCAGCGGATGCCGGACTATCGTCGCGCCGACCACTTGGGCGACACCGTGTACCTGTTCCTGCGTGTGGTCGGCCTGGCGCCCGCGGCCGGCGTCTGGGCGCATCGATTCGACGACGGCCTGATCGACGCCATCGACCGAGCGCTCGGCGCCACGGAGCAGGCGGCGTGAGCGGCTACCATTTCCGGCAGGACGCGATCGAAACCCAGGTTCCCGAGTGGGGCGCACTGCAGCAGGCGCTGCACCGCTGGGTAATCGCCCATGGCGGGTCGCCGCTGCTCGCGCGCACCGCAGCCTGGGCCAGCGTGGCCGATGCCCATGCCGACGCGGCGCTGCCGCTTTCCGGCACGGCTGCCGGCCGGCACGGCGCGCCGCTGCTTGACGACGACGATATCGATGCATTGCGCAACGAGTCAATGGTGGGTGATGCACATGTCGACGTAGCAGGCATCAGCGACGGCCAACGACCGACCGCCTTCGTGATCGACGCGCAGGACCGCTTCTACCTGTGGCGCAATTTCGCCCGCGAACGTGCGATCGGGCGTCGCCTCCGCGAACACCGGCTGACCCCGCCGCTGTTTGCAGGCCGCGTGGATGCTGCGGATATCGAAGCCTTGTTCGAAGCTGCGGCGCCCGGCGCCGACAGCGCGCAACGCGCCGCGGTCCGGCAGTTGTCGGACCAACGCTTGGCCGTGCTGACCGGCGGGCCGGGCACAGGCAAGACCACCACCGTGCTGCGCATGCTGTTGATGGCGCAGCGCCAACGCCAGCAGGCGGGACTGCCGCCGGCGCGCATCGCCATCGCCGCAACCACGGGCAAGGCGGCGCAGCGGCTGGTCGCATCGCTGCGGACCGGCCAGCAGGCCTTGCATGCGCGCTTCACGACAGCCGCCGATGCGGCGTGGCGTCGCCTGCTTGAGCAGCTGCCGACCGATGATGCGCAGACCCTGCACCGACTGCTCGGCTACCGCCCGCACGACGGCCGCTTCAGCCGCAATCGCGACGCGCCGCTGGATGCCGACATCGTGGTGGTGGACGAAGCCTCGATGCTGGACCTGGCCTTGCTGCACGCATTGCTAGCCGCGCTGCCCGACGAAGCGCAGTTGTTGCTGGTAGGAGATGCTGACCAGCTGACCTCGATCGGTACCGGCTCGGTGCTGCTGGACCTGGTCGCGGCGATGGAAGGCAGCGCCGATTTGGTGCGCCTGCAACACGGATTCCGCACCCAATCCCCGCAACTGCCCGTCCTGCTTGCGGCGGTGCGCGCGGGCGATGCCGCCGGTTTCGAGGCCTCTCTGGATGGCGTCAGCACCAGCTGGCACCAAGTCGCCACGCCCGCGCAA
>JBBSVH010000249.1:0-2098 GCA_038233685.1 Lysobacterales bacterium
GCGAGAGCGGCCTCGAGCTGGCCCGCAAGCTGCGGCCCTGCGCCATCCTGCTCGACGTGATAATGCCGCGTATGGATGGCTGGGCTGTGCTGACCGCCCTCAAGGGTAACCGGGGCAAAAGTCCGGGTTGTCAGCCCGCGCCGGCGGGCTGGGTGCGGGAACGGACGAGGTGGGAGAGAGGTGGGATGGCGAGAGCGCCTGCGACGCCGATCCTGGCGCCGAGGTAGTCCCAGAAGGCGATGCCGAGCTTGCGGCATGTCTTGGCCAAGCCCAGGAACGCGTCGCGGCAGTCCCGGCCGGTATCGGTGCGGGTGCCGCCGCTGACGGCGCGCTTGGTGACCTGGCAGCGGATGTCGCTTTCGGAGCCGTTGGTGTGCAGCGGGATCTCGGGATGGTCGAGCACCATGAGCAGCTCCGCCTTGTTGGCATGCAGCCGCTTGAGCAGACGATCCAGCGTGGCAAAGCCGGTGCGGCGGCGGAAGATGCGGTCGAAGCGTGCCCGTAATTCGCTGCGGCGGCGCGGCGTCGGGTCGAGGCGATAGGCCTTCAGGTCTGCATAGAACCACCAGATCAGGCCACGCACATGCTGTTGCGCGGCGCGCTGCTGGTCGGTGACCGTCTCCAGCTTATGCACCAGCCGCTCGGCGTGGATCCAGCACAGGGCGTGCTTCCCCACGTTGAACTGCCCGGCGTCGTCGCTGACCACCACCGCTTCGCAGACAAACCCGTGGGCGCTGACGGCGCCCCACAGCGCGCCCTCGGTGGCGACGCGCACCGGATTGGGCGTCACCTCCAGCCCGGTCAGGCCAAGCGCGGCCAGATGGTCGATCCAGGCTTGCTCATCGGCGAACCGCCGCTGTCCGTGGGCCGCGAGTTTGCCGACCAGTGGTCCGGCCAGGAGATGGTCGCGCATGTAGTCCAGGGCGGCTTGGTTGACCACATAGTCGGTATGACCCGCGCGCAGCAGGCTGAGAAAGTTCAGCCTGCTCTTGCTACCCGTCGTGCCGAACCAGGCGAAATTGTCATTGCCGATCTGTGTGCACACGGCGTTGGCGCCACGATGGCGCGCACCGGTGTCATCGACACTGATCCAGTCCGCGCTCTGCAGTCCGGCCCGCAGGACCTCCTTGGTCTCCGACAGGAAATCGTCCTGCTCGTCGATCAGCAGGCGCATCACCTGGCGTTTGGAGATGCTGACGCCCACCGCCTGCAGCAAGGTGACCAGTCGCTCGACCGTCACCTGGCCTTGGTGGTGCTGCATCAGCACGAAGCGGCGCAGTTCGGGGCCGAAATGGCCGCGGATGCCGCCGGGCAGCGGGGCCACGATCATCACGCCGTCCGGCGTCAGCCAGCGCTCGCGCCGGTAATGCACCGCCCGGGCGCTGATTACTAAGTCCTGCACGTCATACGGCTCGTAGCCCTTGAACGCAGAGCCGGGCGGATGGGCTGCCCGCAGCACCTCGGTCTCCACCTTGACCCGCGGCGTCACCTTGCCGCGGCGGCGTTGCTTGCCGCCCTTGCCGCCGTGGGTTGGCTCGGTGTTCTTCTCCATGCCGCTGGGCTTGACCGACGGGCGGCCTTTCAGGCCCTTCAGCCGCGCGATCTCGTCGCGTTGCGCCGCGACCAGAGCCTTCAGTTCCGTGACTTGGCCGAACAGGTCGATCAGGCGCGCTTCAAGCTCGGCGCGCGAAAGGTTGGACGGCTCAGGAGCGGGTGACATGCCGCGAGCGAATCGTACGCCGCCGCGTCGGGGCAAGCGCTAAATCGGATCCAACCCCGGACTTTTGCCCCGGTTACGCGATCTGGCTGGTTGGGCGCTCCGGCCCCTCGCCTCGTCGCGCCCGGGCCTAAACCTTCCCGGCCGGCGTAAGCAGGCCGGGGCGCCGGGCCAGCCAAATCGCGCCGATGCCGAGCGCCGCCAGCGCGAAGCCGATGGCGTCCGTGATCGGTTCCGGAATCAGCATCAGCAGCCCGCCGCAGCCGATCACGATGCGCGCCCAGGCCGGTGCCACGCCGATGCGGTAGACGTAGCCCTCGGTCGCCGCGGCGAGGAGCAGGACCGCGACCACGGCCGTCGCCGCCGTCTGCGCCACCAGCA
>JBBSVH010000250.1:0-2050 GCA_038233685.1 Lysobacterales bacterium
AAATCCCATCTGCGTCGGGATACACTCTGTCGGCACCGGGGACTTCCTCTGCTCAGCGGTAAGGCTGTGTTGCAGAAGAACTTTCGCCGATTCAGAGCCCCGGTGCACCTATCTCGTGTGAGAGATGCGGGCTAGCGCCGGGCCAGCAAGCGACCGCCTCGAAGCACAGCGTAAAAGGACTTGGTTAACGCCAATACCGTTCATTTAGGCGGCTGCCGACCCCATATTGCTGATTGGGTTTTCTGGGGTCGACAGCATGGCGGGTGTTCCTGCCGGCCTTCCGGCCGGCGTTCGTGTCAGCGACCACATCAGCCTTGGCGTGATCGCCAAGACGTTCCCGCCCGACCGGGTGCAGCAGGTTCTGGCGGAGACGGGCAAGACGAGCGAGCGCGAGCGCGACCTGCCGGCGCAGGTCATGGTCTACTACGCCATCGCGATGGCGCTCTACATGGGGTCCAGCACCCGCGAGGTGCTGCGCTGCCTGCTCGAGGGTCTGCGTTGGCTGTGGGGCGCCGATGCGGTCAAGGTCGCGGGCAAGAGCGGCATCTCGCAGGCGCGCAGCCGCTTGGGCGAGATGCCGCTGCGCCGGTTGTATGAGCAGGTCGTGCAGCCGGTGGCGACGCGCGCCACCAAGGGGGCGTGGTATCGGGCGTGGCGGCTGGTCAGCCTGGACGGCTCCTGCCTGGATGTGGCCGACACGGCCGAGAACGGCACCGCTTTTGGCTATCCGGGCGCGAGCCGCGGCGAGAGCGCCTTCCCGCAGCTCCGCTTTGTGGCGCTGGTGGAGAACGGCACGCATGTGCTGTTCGGTGTCCAGTTGGGCGGCACTGCGGACGGCGAGACGACGCTGGCCCATAACGTGGTGCCGGCACTCCGGCCTGGCATGCTGTGCTTGGCCGACCGGCAGTTCTTCGGGCACGCTCTTTGGCAGGCAGGAACTGCCACCGGCGCCGACCTGCTGTGGCGGGTGAAGAGCAACCTGCGCCTGCCACGCGCGGCGGTGCTGGCGGACGGGTCCTATCTCTCCGTGGTCTACCCCAGCGAGAAGGACCGGCGGCACGTGGCCAACGGTGTGCGGGTGCGCGTGGTCGAATACCGGCTGCAGGGCGTGGCCGACGCCGAGCCGCTTTACCGGCTGGTGACCA
Organism: Lysobacterales bacterium; assembly: GCA_038233685.1. Lineage (GTDB taxonomy): Bacteria > Pseudomonadota > Gammaproteobacteria > Xanthomonadales > Xanthomonadaceae > Pseudoxanthomonas_A. The sequence goes on from JBBSVH010000250.1 coordinate 1,146, forward strand.
CGATCCTGGACGAGGCGCAGGCGTCCGCCGCGGACTTGGCCGCGCTCTATCACGAGCGTTGGGAGATAGAGGGCGCGCTTGCCGAGCTGAAAACGCACCTGCGCGGGGCGCAAGTCGTGCTGCGCAGCAAGACCCCGGACCTGGTGCGCCAGGAGTTCTGGGGCCTGCTGCTGGCGCACTTCGCCGTGCGCGGGCTCATGCACGAAGCGGCGCTGCGGGTTGACGAAGACCCGGACCGGCTGTCGTTCCTGCACGCGGTGCGCGTGGTCCGGCGCAAGCTGCCGCTGTTCGCGGCTTTTCCCCCCTCGGCACAGGCCCGCCCTGCATGAGCAGGTGCTGGACGAGATCTTGGAGGAGCGCGTGGCGAGTTCCCGGGGCCGGCAGGTCCCGCGCGGGGTCAAGCGCAAGATGAGCAGCTATCCGCTGCGGCCGCGCACCCCGCAGCCGACCACACGGATCGACTTCATCGCCGCCATTCGGATCGCAAAGTGAACAGCATTGTGGTTAACGCCGCTTCAGCAGCACGTCGCGCGCCTGGTTGATCCGGGTGGCCAGCCAATCCGAGCCGCCCTGGTCGGGGTGGGCCGTCCGCATCAGCCGCACCCAGGCCTCGCGTACGTCGGCCTCGGTCGCGCCATCGTGCAAGCCGAGCACCTGCAGCGCCTCGGCGCGCGACATGCGCGGTCCAGCCGACGCCGCCTTGGCGCCGGGTGCTACGCGGCCCTCCTGCCACCAGCTCCAGGCCAGCGGTCCGAGCAGGACGAGCGCGCCGAGCGCCGTGGCGCCCCGCCCCGTCAGCAGCAGCATGGCGCCGAGGCTCAGCCCGGCGAGCGCCGCGATCCAGCCCAGCGCGGCCTTGACGCTCTGCACGTCCGCCCGCGAGAAGGCATTGGCCGCCCAGAGCA
>JBBSVH010000251.1:0-1973 GCA_038233685.1 Lysobacterales bacterium
CGAGACCGGCGATCGGCCGCTGGCCGAGGTGACGGCGCAGGCCGTGTCGCTGTTTCTGCACGGCCGCGGTGAACTGAGCGCGACCTGGGCAGCACGGCACGGTCTGCTGGTCGGCCTGTACCGCTTTGCCATCGCTCGTGGCCACGCCCATGCATTGCCGCTGCCCGATCGGCGGCCCCAGCTGCCGCCACCCCTCACGCCCTACGTGTACTCGCACGCCGAGCTGCAACGCTTGTTGGATGCCACCGACGGCTTGCGCTCGCCGTGGAGTCGGTTGCAGGCACCGACCTACCGGGCTCTGCTGATGCTGCTGTACACCGCCGGCCTGCGCGTCAGCGAAGCATTGCACTTGACCCTCGCAGACCTGGATCGAGCGCAACGACTCCTCACCGTTCGGGAGACGAAGTTCTACAAGGCCCGGCTCGTTGCGCTTGGCGCGGCGGCCGCGCAGGCCCTGTTCCGATACGTCGACCTGCGCTGCAAGGAACTCCCCATGCCACTGGGAGCGTCGTCGGCGCTGTTCGCGTCTCGTTCGGGCCACCGACTTGACTACCCGCGCGTGGTCACACTATTCCAGAAGGTGCGTGCTCAAGCTGGGATTGGCTGTCCGCCTGGAGAGCGCCGTCCGCCCAGGCTGCACGATCTGAGGCACACCGCTGCCGTGCACCGGGTCGTGCGCTGGTACGGGGATGGCAGGGACGTGCAGCAATTGCTGCCGCACCTGGCCACCTACCTCGGCCACGCGAGCATCGCATCGACGCAGCGCTACCTGCAGATGACCCCGGAGCTGCTGCATCAGGCCAGCCGCCGCTTTGCCGCCTATGCCGACGTCCGGGACTGCGAGGAGGACGCTCATGCGTGACCACGCCTTGCTGGCGCCGTGGGTGCGTCGCTTCCTGTTGGAACACCTGGTGGACGAGCGCAATCTGGCCCGCAACACGCAGGCCAGCTACAGGGACGCGCTGGCGCAGCTCCTGCCGTTCGTTGCGCGTGCCTCACACAAGGACGTTGATCGCTTGCTTGTCGAAGACGTGTCGGCGGATCGCGTCCGGGCCTTTCTTGAGTACATAGAGCGGGGCCGGGCTTGCACCGTGCTGACGCGCAACCAGCGTCTTGCCGCCGTTCACTCCCTGGCGCGTTTTATCGGCACGCGTTCGCCGGAACACGGGGCATGGTGCTCGCAGGTTCGATCAGTGCCGTTCAAGAAGGCGACGAAGACCCTCATTGGGTATCTGGACAAGCCGGAGATGGATGCGCTGCTGCGGGTACCAGACCGACGTTCGTCGCTGGGTGCGCGCGACTATGCTCTGCTGCTCTTCCTCTACAACAGTGGCGCCCGGGCAGACGAGGCGGCCAGCATGCGTGCAGGCAGCCTCATGCTGGGCACGTCGCCCGCCGTGCGCATCCTGGGCAAGGGCAACAAGTGGCGCGTGTGTCCGCTGTGGCCCCAGACGGTTGCTGTCCTGCGCCCGTTGATCCGCGAGCGCAGCGTTGATGACACAGTGTTCAGAGGCCGCACGGGCGAGCCGATGACGCGCTTCGGCGTGCATCGTGTGGTCACGACCTGTGCGGCGGCGGCGGCAGCCAGCGGCGTCGAGTCGATGCGCAGCAAGCGGATCAGCCCTCACACCCTGCGGCACACAACGGCCGTTCATCTGCTGCGGTCCGGCGTCGACATCAACACGATCCGGGCCTGGCTCGGGCACGTGTCGCTCGACACAACGCATGTCTACGCCGAAGTCGACCTTGAGATGAAGGCCAGGGCATTGGCCAGGGTCGACATCACTGGCCTTCCATCACCACAACGCCGTCGACCGGTGCCTGCCTTGATGGACTTCCTGCGGCATCTGTAGGGCGCTATCGCACTGAACTTATGTGCGCCCAGATTGGCCATCATCCTCGGCCACGGGCGTTGAGCGATAGTAGGGGAGCACATAACTTCGGCCGCAACATCACCACTGTTATGTGGTGCA
>JBBSVH010000252.1:0-1972 GCA_038233685.1 Lysobacterales bacterium
ACGATGAACAGCGGATAGCCCAGCCACATCACCTCGACCAGGAAAATGACACTCGTGGCGAAAAGCCACGCCACACGCTGCCACAGCGCCTGGCACAGCATGGCCGCGAAACCGGCCGCGTAGATGAGGTAGGTATTGGCGAAGGGGTTGAACGGCAGCAACGCATAGCCGAGCGCAGCGATGCCCAGCATCGCCAGCACTTCGCGATGACCGGACACCCGGTAGCCGAGGAAGTAAAGCGGCAGGAAAGCGACGATCGACACCAGCGTCAGACCAATGTGCCCGACTGGTATGGACGACCCCGGATTGCCGCCCCCCGAGGCGTCGGCGAACACGAACGGCACGAACAGGAACACCAGGTAGCCCAGCAGCGACAGCGGCGTCCACCCCAGCTCCAGGCTGTCGGGGACCAGCCATTGGCGCAGGCGCAGGAGTGGCGATGGAGGAGGTGTTTTCACGGCCGCATCGTACTCCCGAACCCCCTCAGCGCTGCGCGTTGGCGCGCGAGCGGGAAGCACACGCGGCACTCCCGCATGCTCATGAAGACAGCCTGCGCCGTGCCAGGACAAAGAACACGCACGAGTACAGAAGCAGCACCGCTACGTGGACCGGCAGACTGCCGCCGGCATCGGCACCAATCACCTTGAGCGCGATCTGGCTCAAGTGGTAGGACGGCCACACCGGCGCCAAGGTCTGCAGGACTTTCGGCAACATCGCCATTGGCAGCCACAGGCCCGACAGGAATGCCATGGGCAAATACACCAGGTTGACCACGGCCGCGGCGCCCTGCCCGCCGACGAGCGTGCCGATGTACAGGCCGAGCGCACAGAAGGGCAGCGCACCAAGCACGTTGATCAGCGCCAGCAGGGCAAGCTTTCCGGCATCCAGGGGCACGCCAGCCACCCCCAGCGCCACGGCCATCAGCATCGCGGTGATGATCAGTGCGAACGTCATCGCCATCATGGTCTTGGCCAGCAGCACCGCGCCGGGCGGCACAGGCATTGCGCGCTTTAGCTTCAGCAGTCCCAGCTCCCGATCCATGGCCATGCCCACGCCGAAGCCGAACAGGGCCGGCCCCATGATCCCGAACACGCCATAGGTCACCAGCATGTAGGTCGATACGGCGTGGCCTTCGCGATCACCGGCAAGCAGCACGCCGAACAGTACGTAGAACACCACCGGAAAAGTGAGTGCGGGAATCGCGAACGACGGCGCGCGCAGCACGCGCAGGAACTCGTACTTCGCTTCAAGTGCATGGCAGCGCCAGCGGAATTTACGCGGCGCAACAGAAAGGGAATGAGCGCTCGTGGTCATGCGGCCTGCTCCAGAGTGACGGCCGGTGAAGAGGCGCGGGTAATCTCGATAAAGGCTTCGGCAAGCCCTGCGCGCTGCACTTCCAATCCGGACAGCGATGGATCCTGCGCCAGGAGTCGCGCCACTACGGCCTCGGCGTGGTCGGTCACGAGCTGCAGCACGCCTTCCACCACGGCGACGTGCCGGACCTCGGGCCAGCGCCTGACACTGCTGGCATCGAGCGTGCTCACGCAACGGATACGACGCTGCGACACGTGCGCGCGGATCTGGGCAACGCTTCCGCTCGCGATGACGCGGCCTTGGTGCAGCACCGCGACCTGGTCGGCCAGCGCCTCGGCTTCTTCAAGGTAGTGGGTTGTGAGCAGCACCGCGCAGCCGTCGGCGACCAGCTGGCGGATCGCCTTCCACATTCCCTGGCGCGCCTCGATGTCCAGGCCGGTGGTGGGCTCGTCCAGGAACAGCACACGCGGGCGTCCGCAGATCGCCATCGCAAACTGCACCCGTCGCTGCTGTCCCCCGGAGAGCTTGCCGTAGCGGCGTCGGAGCAGGCCGGAAAGTCCCGCCAGCGCTACGCATTCGGCGACGCTGATCGGCTCGTCGTAGTAGCTCCGGGTCAGGTCGAGCAGCTCCCCCACCTGCAACGTGTCCGGCAGCCCGG
>JBBSVH010000253.1:0-1966 GCA_038233685.1 Lysobacterales bacterium
CTTCTCTCATCTATTAGAGGCCCTATAGAACGCGATTCGAATATTGCGCGTCTGTGAGCATGAGCACTTATCTTGATGGGCTGACACCTGCTATTGATCAAGTTGCGTGATGGTCCGGCCTCGTCGCCCCTCATCAATCGTGAACAGCCATTGGTAGTTGCGGGCTGCGTAGGCTGTTCTGATCTTCTTTCAATCGAGGCCCCTGCCGGGCCGCCGGAGGCGGCCCCGGTTGAGCCATGTACCTCATGGTTCAACCTCGGCCGGGCGGCCGATGAGTTTGGTCAACCGGAGCGGTCGGCGTCGTTGACCGCACCTTCTGCCTGGGCCGCAGAGGCTTCAAGCTTGACGATGAGTGCGAGGAAGATGTCTTCGAACTCGGGGTCATAGTCCTCGGGATTGGCACGTGTGAACTCGATCACCTTGCCGTAGCACTCGGCGGCCTCGCGGAACTGGCCACGGGCCTCATGGACCATGCCCAGCCGATCGTAGCCATCGTGCACCTCGGGGTAGCGAGCCAGCAGCTCTCGGGCGGCTTGTTCGGCCTCATCGAGGCGCCCGTCATGGACCAGGTCGACCACGATGTTGGACGCCACTTCCAGGGCCTGGGATTCCTGCAACGCGTCACGCTGGCCAACAGCCGCCGAGAGCTCGGCAGCCCGATCCTTTTCCAGGCAACAGTGCTTGTACTTCTTGCCGCTGGCGCAAGGGCAGGGATCGTTGCGACCGGTTTTTGGCATAGTGCAGGCTCTTTTTTGACCACAAGAGGAGACCCGCCCAGTGTGCCATGCCTTGCTGCAAGACCCCAAGTTCCTCACCCTGCTTGTTCGCATTGACCACGAGTTGGCGGCGCGGTGTCGCGCCGACGGTTGTCGATGTGGTGGCGATCTGCACCGAGCCAACTACCCGCGCAAGCCACGAGGGTGCCCGCGCAGCATGCGCGCCGATTATTCATGGCGGCTGAGCTTTTGCTGTGCGGCGTGCCGCAAACGGTCAACCTCGCTGTCGGTGCGCTTCCTGGGCCGGCGGGTGTACCTAGCGCTTGCGGTGGTGCTGGTGTCGGGGTCGCGCGGCGGATCGAATTCAACGCGCGCGCGTCTGGGCGCCGAGTTGGGCGTCACGCGTCAGACGCTGGGGCGTTGGCAGCTCTGGTGGACAGAGCAGTTCGCGCTGACACCGTTGTGGCGCGCGACGTGCGCGCGCTTCATGCCGCCCGTTGATGTTCTGGGGTTCCCGCTCACCCTGCTCGAGCGCTTCATGGGTTCGCCGGCCCACCGCCTGATGCGCTTGCTCGTGTTCCTCAGCCCGCTGACGCTGCGCGCCGGGGGAGCGGCCGGCGCCGGGATATTCGAGGGCCGCTGATCACACGCAGAACCTGTACCTGGACCCCGCGGCCGAGGGGCCATAGCCTTGACTCCAGCAAGCCGCACCGTCGGTGTGGCCTCTCCTGGAGCCTCATGTGAAGAAATTATTCGATCCGCCCAAGCGCGATCGCTGGGCGCGGCTGCGCTTCTCGGTCATCGGTACCTTGATGGCCTCACCCCCCGAGCCCGGACGCCTGCGCCAGGCGCTGCTGGTCCTGGCGGCCAAGACGTGGCGTCACCCCGACTCGGGCCTGGACGTGCACTTCGGCGTATCGACGTTGGAGCGTTGGTACTACGCGGCCAGGCGATCCGACGACCCGCTGGTTGCGCTGCGCGACCGGCTGCGTGGCGACGAAGGTCGCTTCCCCAGCATGAGTGAGCAGGCTGTCGCCGCCTTGACGACGCAGTACCGGGAGCACTCGGGCTGGACGGCCCAACTGCACCTGGACAACCTGCGCGTCACGCTGCAGGCAGCCGGTTTGTCGGTGGCCTCGTATGCGACGGTACGCCGCTTCCTGCTGGGCCAGGGCATGCACAGGAAGGCCCGACCCAAGCACATAAATGGTCGAACAAGCGAAGGCGCGCTGCTGGCCCGCGACCGGCTC
>JBBSVH010000254.1:0-1959 GCA_038233685.1 Lysobacterales bacterium
ATAGCAACGGCGATGGCCGTGCGGGTTTGCAGCAGCGCTTCGGGCCGACCGGCGGCAACGGCATCGCCTGGAACAACAATCAGCTGTACTTCAGCCCCGACGACCGAGTCGTGCGCTGGACCTTCTTCGGCGATGAACTGGTGCCGAGCGGCGTGCTCGAGACGATCGTGTCCGGGCTTCCGTTTTTCGGCGATCACCACCGCAAGTGGACTTACCCCAATATCACGGACACAAGAGGGACTACGTTTTCGATGTGGCGGTTGATGACGAGTCGGGATCGTCGGCGGTCTCCGGTGCAGGGTTATCCAGGGGGCTTGCCTGTGGACAAGTCGACGGGCCCCTGCCAGGCCCTGAAGGCGGCTTGTCCACAGGTGCGAAGCACTCGCTGGGTAACCCGTCGACAACAGCAGGATCAATGGGCAGGGGTTGGGCCTTGAGGGCCCGTTCGAAGTTGACTGGTGATCGTTGGTCCAGACCACTGTGGCGGCGGCGCGGGTTGTACCAGCCCTCGATCCACGTGAAGATCGCCATGCGCGCTTCGGCGAACGTCTTCCAGGCGCGCCGGTCGATGAGCTCGCATTCGAGGCTTGCGAAGAAGCTCTCGGCCATGGCGTTGTCCTAGGCATCGCCGACGCTGCCCATCGACGGTCGAACGCCCATCTGCGTGCAGCGCTTGCCGAATTCCAGACTCGTATATTGGCTGCCCTGATCGGAATGGTGAATGACGCCAGGCCCGTGCAGATCCGGCTTGCGTGTGAACAGCGCCATGTTCAGCGCTGCCACCACCAGATCGGCCGTTTGCTGCTGCCCGAACGCCCAGCCGACGATCTTGCGGCTGTAGACGTCCAGCACCACCGCCAGGTAGCCAAATCCTGCCCAGGTGGGCACATAGGTCATGTCCGCCACCCACAGCTGGTCGAGCCCGGTGGCCACGAAGCGACGCTGTACCAAGTCGGGTGCGGGCTGGCGGGTTCTGTCGCGGCGCGTGGTCACGCACCAGCCGCGGCGCCTGCTGACGCCACGCAGACCGTGCAGCCGCATCAGCCTGGCGATGCGGTTGCGGCCAGCGCTCTGGCCTTGATCCCGCAGCTCGGCGTGGATGCGCGGCATGCCGTAGGTGGCGTCGCTGGCCCGATGGGCCTGCACGATGTGCTGCAGCAGCGTCGCATTGGCCTGGGCCCTGGCGCCGGGTGCGCGCTCGAGCCAGTCGTAGAAACCACTGGGCGAGACGCGCAACGTCTTGCACAGGGCACGCACCGGGAGTTCGGCCTGGTTCGCCTTCACGAGTTCGTAGACGGTGTGAACGTCCGCTCGCTTTTGCCGGCAAACCAGGCCGTAGCCTTTGCCAGGATGTCGCGCTCCATCTGCACTTGCCGAAGGCGCCGACGCAGCTCGATCAGCTCGGCACGCTCTGCGCTGGACAGCGCCGGCGCAGAGTCGGTCCCTCTGGCCGCTGCCATCGGCTCGCGCCCATCGGCTCGATTCATCCAGTTGCGGATCGCGTTGGCGCTGACGCCGAACTCGCGCGACAACTGCTTCAGGCCTCGGCCGGCTCGCGCAAGCTCGACCATCTGTTCACGAAATTCCGCCGGGTATGGCGGCTTTGACTCGGGCATTTCGGACTCCTTCTCTGCTACCTGAAAAGTGTCCGCGAAAACGGGGCAACTTCAAGTTGGAGACCACATCGATTTACGTCCACGTGGCCACCGACTTGCTGCGCGAAGTGCTCGGCCCGCTGGAGCCCTTGCCGCCGTCCTGAGGTTGCCGCCGTGGGGCGGCCCGCCTTGGAGGTCGCCGACATCTTCCGTGAGCATGGCCCGGCCTGGCGCGAGGCGCAGCGCGGCCATCTGAGTCTGGCTCAACTCAAGGTGATGTCGGCCATCACCCAGTGCCGTACGGCGGCACTGGGCGGGCATGTCTTGCGCTGCGAGGGTTGCGCCACTGACCAGGTAGCCTACA
>JBBSVH010000255.1:0-1933 GCA_038233685.1 Lysobacterales bacterium
ACCCGGAGCATCTCGTCGCACAGCCAGCTTGCCTGCGCTTCAGTCATTCGTCGCGGGTGGCGCGTAGCGCAATGGAGCACTAGGATGAAACTCTCTTCATCAAGCAGGCGTGGCTTGCACGACGTAGCCGATCTGCTGAAGTCTGCGGATCAGGCGATTGGCGGTCTTTTGGGCGTCAGCACGATCGAAGTGTGCAGCGCCCAGATCGTGCCATTCGGTGCCATTGCGCAGCATGTGCCAAGCCGCGGTCAGCATCGACGCGGCCACGCCGATGATGGCTTTTTTTGCCCCGCGACGAGCGCGCAGCCGATGGAACTGCGCTTGCAGGTAGCCGCCCTTGACCTTGACGGCGGCCCAGGCGGCTTGCACCAGCGTGGTCTTGAGCCACTTGCCGCCGCGGCGCAGCCGGGTGCTGCGGCGCTTGCCCGCACTCTCGTCGTTGCGCGGACACAGACAGGCCCAGGACAGCAGATGGGCCGGCGTGGCAAAGCGCGACATGTCGATGCCGATCTCGGCCACGATCACATGAGCGCTGACATCGCTCAAGCCCGGCATGGTGCTCAGCAGCTTGGCGGCGTGTCGAAACGGCTGCAGGCCCAGACCCACCTCCTTCTCGATCGAAGTCACGGCTTGGTCCAGCGCATCGATGTGCTCCAGATGCAGCTTGAGCATGAAGCGGTGGTGTGTGCTGACGCGCCCGCGCAGGGCTTCGAGCAACTCGGCGCGGCTGGCCTTGACACGGCCGATGCACGCGAGCAGGCGTTCAGGGTCGTCCTGGCCGTCGATGAGTGCCTGCAGCACCGCGCGCCCGCTCTTGCCCAGGATGTCGCTGAGCACGACGCTGAGCTTGAGGTTGGCGTCTTCGAGCACCTTCTCGATGCGCTGGGCGTGCGCGCTCCTCTCGCGCACGAACTGCTTTCGGGTGCGCGTGAGCGTGCGCAGTTCCTGTACCACCACCGGCGGCACGAAGCTGGCGCGGATCAGGCCGTGGGCCAGCAGATCGGCCAGCCACATCGAGTCGTTGACGTCGGTCTTGCGACCGGGCACGTTCTTCACATGCGCGGCATTGGCGAGCACCAGCTCGAAGTGGCCTTCGAGTACGTGCCACACCGGCTTCCAGTACACGCCGGTGGCCTCCATGGCGACGTGCTCCACGCCGAAGGATTCGAGCCAATCGGCCAGGGCCAGCAGGCCCGAGGTGGTCGTCGCGAAGGTGCGCACCTCCTGCAGCGGCGGGCCGCCGCTGGCGATGCGCACGCAGGCCACGACGGTCTGCTTGTGCACGTCCAAGCCGGCGCAGCGCGGGTAGATGACATCCATGATCGCCTCCTGAATGGTTGCCCAGGGATAGCGGCGAGACCGGCGTGCGGCCCACGTCATCGAACTCTAGGATGCGTGCTCAAGGGCGCAAAGCCCAAGGCGACAGTGCGGGGTGCTCGTGGGGCCGCGGGTCCAACTGACATACGGGTTCGAGGCACCAAGTACAAACCGACCTCTTTGCCGGACGCCGCACTCGCATTGAACACCAGTTTCATGCGTCGCGGGTCGCGCGTAGCGCGGTGGAGCAACTGACATGACCCCTGTCGATCTCCGACCGCCCGCCGACGGCTCTGCGGGGCGCTCCTCGCGGACGCTCACCGCCGCCACTCTGCCGCTCACGCTGCTCATCCAGGCGGCGGCGTCGGCCGCGGCGATCGCGCCGGCGGTCGCGGCGCCGGCCCTGCTGGCCCGCAACGGCGCTGGCCCGATCGCGGTCGGCTTCTACGTCGCGGCGGTGTACGGCGCGGCGATGTTCTCGAGCCAGTTCGGCGCCGTCCTCGGCAAGCGCTGGGGGCCGATCCGAACCAGCCAGGTCGCGCTGCTGCTCGGCGCCGTCGGCGTCATGCTGGTCGGGGTTCCCCACCTGGGCGTCGCCCTGATCGGCGCCTTGCTG
>JBBSVH010000256.1:0-1915 GCA_038233685.1 Lysobacterales bacterium
CTCGTCCTCAGCCACCGAATACAGCCGCCCCGTCGCTTCCGACGTGCGAAATCCCGCCCCGTCCGGATCGAGCTCACTCACCAGCGCAGCAACAGCATCGCGTAGATCACTCATCGAAAAATCTCCTGTGCAGATCGTTGATCCAATCCCGCGCCTTGGTGGCTTTGCTATCGAATTTTGGGTTCTCCCGCACTTGGCGTGCTGTCGTTCCGGATTATGGGGTACCTGGGGCAAAACCCCGGGGCGGAGAGCATTTTCCCTCTTCCCTAACGCGGTCGGTTACGATTCTCTGCCGGTATGCCGCCGCCTGCCGATCTATCCGAGCTGCCGCGAACCGAACTGGAAGCTCGAGTGCTGGAGCTTCTCGGCAAGGTGTCGGAACTGACGGGTCTGGTGGCTGCGCTGCGCGATGAGAATGCTCGCCTGAAGGGGTTGAAGGGCCGACCGTCGATCAAGCCGAGCGGCATGGAGCAGGCGACCGAGCCGCAGCGCAGCGGCAAGCGGGGCAAGCGGCGGGGCCGCGGCAAGGTGGCGCCGCGGGTCGCGGTGGAAACCGAGGTGCTGCGGGTGACGCCGCCGCCGGGCTCGCTATTCAAGGGCTATGAACCTTACCAGGTGCAGGATCTGGTGCTGACCGCCCGGGCGGTGCGTTATCGACGCGAGCGCTGGCTGACGCCGACGGGGGAGACCCTGGTGGCGCCGCTGCCTGACGGCATCCGCGGCCACTTCGGGCCCGAGCTGCGGCGCTATGTGCTGATGCAATACCACCAGGGCCAGGTAACGGTGGAGCGGCTGGTGGCCCAGCTGCGGGCAGTTGGGCTCAGCATCAGCAAGCGCCAGGTCATGCGCCTGCTGATCGCCGGGCAGGACGACTTCCTCACCGAGACCCATGAGGTGCTGCGGGCAGGGCTTCAGACCGCCGCCTGGGTCACGGTGGACGACACCGGCGCGCGCCACCGCGGCGCCAACGGGGTCTGTACGCAGATCGGCGACGATCGCTTCACCTGGTTCGGCACGACGGGCAGCAAGAGCCGGCTGAACTTCCTGGAACTGTTGCGCGCCGGCCATACCGACTACGTCGTCAACGCGGCGGCGCTTGAGTACATGCGCGAACATGACCTGGCGGGGTCGGTGACCCGGCAGCTGCAAGTGCAGCCGCAGCGCCACTTCGCCAACCAGACGGCCTGGCTGTGCCATCTCGAGCATCTCGGCCTCACCGGGTTGCAGGTGACCCCAGACCCGGTCCGTGTCGCCACCGAAGGCGCGCTATGGGGCGCCGTGACCGAGCACGGCTTCCTGCGCGAGGCGGTCATCGTCAGCGACGACGCCGGGCAGTTCAACGTCGGCGAGCACGCGCTGTGCTGGATCCACGCCGAGCGCCTGGTGCACAAGCTGGAGACCTTCACCAAGTCCCAGCGGGCCGCCCAGCAGCACATGCGCGGCCTGATCTGGTGGTTTTACTCCGACCTCAAGGCGTATCGGGCGGCGCCGACGCCGCGCCGCCGTAGCGAGTTGCGCACTCGCTTCGACCGCATCTTCCTCCGCCGCACCGGCTTCGTCATGCTCGACCGCCTGCTGCAGCGGCTGCACGCCAACAAGGCCGAGTTGCTGATGGTGCTCGACCGCCCAGCGATCCCGCTACACACCAACGGCTCCGAGAACGATATTCGCTGCCAGGTCACCAAGCGCCAGATCAGCGGCGGCACCAAAACCGATACCGGACGCGACTGCCGGGACGCCTTCCTCGGTCTCGGCAAGACCTGCCAAAAGCTCGGCGTCGCCTTCTGGGACTACCTCGGCGCCAGGCTTGGCGTCCCCGGTATCACCGCCGTCCCGCGCCTCGCCGACCTCATTCGCTGCCGAGGGCAGCCAGTCTGATCGGCTGTCCTCGCCCCGGGGTTTTGCCCCAGGTACC
>JBBSVH010000257.1:0-1869 GCA_038233685.1 Lysobacterales bacterium
CCAGCTGGCGTTGGTCACCCATCCGCTGCTTGACGCCTTCACCGTCTACGGGACGCAACTGCTGTGGCCGTTGCAGACCGCGCCGGTGATGTGGTCGAGCGTCTTCATCATCGATCCCCTGTACACGGTGTGGCTGCTGATGGCGTGCGTGGCCGCGTTCTTCCTGCGCGAGCGGGTGGCGGCGCAGCGCGCGCTGCTCGCCGGCCTGGCGCTGAGCAGCGCCTACCTCGGCGGGTCGCTGCTGGCCAAGGGCATGGTCGAGCGCGAGGCCGACCGGGCGTTGGCTGCAATGGGGCTGGGCGACGCACCCCGGTTCTCGGTGCCGATGCCACTGAATACCGTGCTGTGGCGCGTGGTGGCCATGACCCCGAACGGCTACGTGGAGGGGTATCGCTCGCTGCTGGTCGACCGCGGCCCCATGCGCTTCACCGGCTACCCGTCCAACGTGCAGGCGCTGCAGGAAGCCAGCCACGTTCCAGCGGTGCGACGCCTGGCGTGGTTCAACCACGGGTTCATGCGTGCCCGCGAGTCAGACGGACAGCTGGAGCTGGCGGACCTGCGCATGGGCAGCGAGCCCGACTACTTCTTCGCCTTCATCGTCGCGCAACGTCAACTCAACGGATGGCGACCGATTGCGCCGCGGCAGCTGGCCGCAGAGCGTGATTTCGGCGAAGTGTGGAAGGCAACGTGGGAGCGGCTGCGCCATGGCGACGCTGCAGCGGAACCGGCGCGTGAATGAAGTCTGTGGTGATCTTCGCGGACCGCTGGTGAAGCTGCGATGCGCTGCGACAGTCACATAACACGGGTTTTACGCAGCAGCGTCGAAACTGGGGCTCCAAGGTTGGCCGTGGCCTGCGCGACGCTGGCGGCATGTTCCAACCGCCGCCCGCCCTGCCAGGAGAAGTCCATGAGCAAGACCCCCGTTTCCCCGGATCGCCGTCGCGCCCTCTCCGCGATGTGCGCGTGCACCGGCAGCGCCGCGCTGGCGCCGCTGCTGGGTTCCACCGGGCTGCGCGCGCTGGTGGCTGCAGGCGGCGTGGCTGCTTCGGCTGCGCTCCCGGCCTTGGCCGCCGAGGTCGCCACCACGGCAACGCCCGCTCAAGCGCTGCAAAAGCTGATGGATGGCAACCGGCGCTTCCTGGCGGGAGAGCTTCCCCCTGAAGTGAACAACGCACAGCGTCGCCTGGAGATCGCCAAGTCGCAGGCACCGTTCGCAGTGCTGGTGAGCTGCTCCGATTCGCGGGTGCCGCCGGAATTGCTGTTCGGTCGCGGTCTCGGCGATCTGTTCATCGTGCGGGTCGCAGGCAACACGATATCGCAGGAAGGACTCGGCAGCATCGAGTACGCCGTGGCCGAACTGAAGGTACCGCTGGTGCTGGTGATGGGGCATGAGCGCTGTGGCGCCGTGGCCGCGGCTGTGTCGGTTGTGAAGGACAACACGTCCTTCCCGGGCGCGATTGGCGACATGGTCGAACCAATCCTGCCGGCAGCGATCCAGGCGCGTAACGATGAAGGCGACTGGCTTGACAACGCGGTGCGCCGCAATGTCATCAACGTGGTCGAGAAGCTGAAAATCTCCGGCAAGCTGATCGAAGATCCGATCGCGGCTGGCACCCTGCGTGTCGTTGGCGCGCGCTACGACCTCGACGACGGCAGCGTGGACTTCTTTCACCAGACCTGAGGACACCCCAGTCGGGGGCTAGGTGGAACCGCGCTCTTCTGAGCGAGCAGCGCGCCACTGAGGGCGCGTCCGATGCCGACCGTGTCGGGCCATCCGTAGCGGCCTGTCCGCGCGGATGCCACCAGCAGGACGCGAACTTTCCGGCACGATCGTTATGGCGTCAGGCTGCAGCGGGCACGATACCCGCC
>JBBSVH010000258.1:0-1867 GCA_038233685.1 Lysobacterales bacterium
GCCCTGAGCGAGATCGAGCGCGCACGGCTGATGCGGGTTGCCAACGAGCCGCGCTTTGCCGCCGTGCCACCGGCCCGCATCGTGCCCATGCTGGCCGACGAGGGCATCTACCTGGCCAGCGAGTCCAGCTTCGCCCGCGTGCTGCGCGAGCAGGGGCAGAACGCTCACCGTGGGCGCGCCAAGGCGCCCAAGGCGGTGCGGCCGCCGACCACGCACATCGCGACCACCCCGCGCCAGGTCTGGTGCTGGGACATGACCTACCTGCCGGCTGTCGTGCTGGGGCGCTGGTTCCACCTGTACCTGATCCTGGACCTGTACAGCAGGAAGATCGTGGGCTGGGAGGTGCACGACACGGATGATTCGAACCATGCCGCGCACCTGGTGCGTCGCACCGCGCTCGCCGAGGGCATTGCCGCGATGACAACCAGGCCGGTTCTGCACGGCGACAACGGCTCCACGCTCAAGGCGACGACCGTGCTGGCGATGCTGCAGTGGCTGGGCGTGAAGCCGTCGTACTCCCGGCCCCGGGTCAGTGATGACAATGCCTATGCGGAAGCGCTGTTTCGTACCGCCAAGTACCGGCCCGAGTTCCCGGTCAAGGGCTTCACCGACCTCGAGCAGGCACGGACCTGGGCAACCGGCTTCGTGCATTGGTACAACGTCGATCATCGCCACAGCGGCATTCGTTACGTCAGTCCAGCTCAGCGCCATGCCGGCGACGATCATCTGATTCTGGCCGCTCGACATCAGGTTTACCTCAAAGCTCGAGAGCGCAATCCGGCTCGCTGGTCCGGCGCAACCCGGAATTGGTCGCCTATCGGCGCCGTGACCCTCAACCCCGAACGCGACGTCGTCATCAGGACGCATTCGGCTAGCATCGATAAACAGTCGTTGGCTGCATGAATGAGGCGACAACTACCTTGACGCGCACCGCGGATGAGGACCTTGGCCAGTGCGGCGTTGTCGTGGCGTGCGATCATCCAGCCCACGGCGTAGCGGCTGTAGAGGTCCAGCAAAACGTAGAGATAGAAGTACTGCCACTTGGTCGTGGTGCGCAGCTTCGACGTGTCCCATGACCAGACTTCGTTGGTACCGCTGGCCACGAGTTCGGGGCGCTGGTGCGGCGGATGGCGCAGTTGATTGCGCCGCTCTTGCGTACTGGCGCGCTCGGCCAGCACCCGGTAGAAGGTGCGCTCCGAACCCAGGTAGCGCCCCTCGTCCAGCAGCGTGTAGTACACCTCGGTCGGTGAGCGATCAACGAACCGGTCCTCGCAGAGCGTCTGGGCAATCCGTTGGCGTTCTTCGTCGCTGAGTGCACGCACCGGCTTTGGCCTGACCGTGACCGGCTTGGGCGTGACCGGGTGCAATCGACGATTGACGGTGGCCCGAGAC
This sequence comes from Lysobacterales bacterium, assembly GCA_038233685.1. Taxonomy (GTDB): domain Bacteria; phylum Pseudomonadota; class Gammaproteobacteria; order Xanthomonadales; family Xanthomonadaceae; genus Pseudoxanthomonas_A. The sequence continues at coordinate 1,393 of JBBSVH010000258.1, forward strand.
ACGCCCAGCGCCGCACATAACGGCGCTATGGGCAGGCTGCCGCGCAGCTGCACGACGGCGTTCACGAGTCGCTCCCGTTCGTCGGCTGACTGTTCATTGGTAGCCCCAGCAAGGCCGCTACTTTTTTTTGGACATCGATGATCGCCTCGGCCTGAGCCAGGCGCTGCGCCAACCGATCGTTCTCACGGGCAAGGCGGGTATTCTCACGCTCCAGCGCCTTGTCGGGATTCGTCTTGCGTCCGCGCTTGCTGGGCGTCAGCGCGTCCAACTCACCCCGCTCAATCTCCTTGCGCCAATCGGTCAGATGTGACGAATACAGGCCCTCGTGGCGCAGCATCGCACCCACACCGCCGGTGCCGGCCAGTTGGTCCGCTTCGCGCACAATACGGCGCTTGTACTTTGCGGTGAAGCTGCGCCGGCGGGCCTTTTCCAGCACCTCCGATTCGGGGGCCGGCGCGGTGGGCGACGCGGCGAA
>JBBSVH010000259.1:0-1862 GCA_038233685.1 Lysobacterales bacterium
CGATGGCGATCGGCGAGCGCACCCCTCTGGCGCTGCTCGACGCGGCCGCGTCTGCGCGTATGGCCGTAGGTGAGGCCATCACCAACCTGTGCGCCGCCCCGGTGGATTCGCTGCACCGGGTCAAGCTGTCGGCCAACTGGATGGCCGCAGCCAACCATGACGGCGAAGACGCGCTGCTGTACGACGCGGTCAAGGCAGTGGGCCTTGCGCTGTGCCCGGACATCGACCTGAGCATCCCCGTGGGCAAGGACTCGCTGTCGATGCAGGCGCAGTGGCAGGTCGATGGCGAAGCCGTGAAGTCGGTGTCACCGGTGTCGCTGGTGATCACCGCGTTCGCCGCGGTGACCGACGTGCGCGAGCAGCTGACGCCGTTGCTGGCGGAAGAAGAGGACTCGGAGCTGTGGCTGATCGGCCTGGGCGCCGGCAAACAGCGTCTTGGCGGCTCGGTGCTGGCGCAGTGCCATCCGCAGACCGACGCCAGCGGAGGACTTCCGGCCTTCGGCGGCGACGCGCCGGACCTGGACGATGCGCAGCGCCTGCGCGATTTTTTCGAACTTATCCGCGAGGCGCGCGAAGCCAGCCTGCTGCTGGCCTATCACGACCGCAGCGATGGCGGTGCGTTTGCCACCTTGTGCGAGATGGCCTTCGCCTCGCACCGCGGTCTTGAGATCCAGCTCGACGGCTGGGGCGACGATCCGTTCCGCACGCTGTTCTGCGAGGAGCTGGGTGCGGTGGTGCAGGTCGCCAGCGAAGATCGCGCGGCGTTCGCCGACCTGGTAGAGCGCCACGCATTGACCGAGTGCGCGCAGCGCATTGCACGCGCCACCGGGACGCCGACCGTGCGGGTGCAGCAGGATGGGCAGATCCTGGCGCAGTGGCGCTGGGATGAGCTGTTCGACGCATGGTGGTCGGTGAGCCACGCGATGCAGGGGCTGCGTGACAACCCCGAGTGCGCGGACGAAGAGCGCGCGCAGGCGCGCGTGTTCAATTCGCCGGGCATGCAGCCGAAGCTGGCGTTCGATCCCGCCGAAGATGTCGCCGCGCCGTACATGGATCTACAAGTGCCGCGCGTGCACGACGCGCAGGAGCGGTCGCCGTACATGGATGTACCAGTGCCGCGCGCGCACGACGCGCAAGAGCGGTCGCCGTACATCGCCACCGGCGCACGGCCCAAGGTCGCGATCCTGCGCGAGCAGGGAGTCAATGGGCAGATCGAGATGGCGGCCGGTTTCGACCGCGCCGGCTTCGACGCGCACGACGTGCACATGAGCGACCTGATCGAAGGCCGCGTGTCGCTGGACCAGTTCCAGGCGCTGGCGGCCTGCGGCGGCTTCAGCTACGGCGACGTGCTCGGCGCCGGCCGCGGCTGGGCCACCTCGATCCTGGAGCGCAGCGCGCTGCGCGATGCCTTCAGCGAATTCTTCGCACGCCCCGACACCCTGAGCCTGGGCGTGTGCAACGGCTGCCAGATGCTGAGCCAGCTCAAGGCGATCATTCCCGGCGCCGCGCACTGGCCGCGCTTCATGCGCAACCGCAGCGAGCAGTTCGAAGCGCGCCTGGCCCTGGTTGAAGTGCTGGAATCGCCCTCGATCCTGCTCGGAGGAATGGCCGGATCGCGGATTCCGATCGTGGTGTCCCACGGCGAGGGCCGCGCCATGTTCGACGCCCCCAGCGACCAGGTTTCCGCGCAGGTCGCCGTTCGCTTCCTGGATGCCGCCGGTGACCCTGCGGTGCGCTACCCGGCCAATCCGAATGGCTCGCCTGGCGGCATCACCGGCCTGACCACGGACGACGGGCGCACCACGATCCTCATGCCGCACCCGGAACGCACCCTGCGCAGCCTCAACCTGAGCTGGCACCCG
>JBBSVH010000260.1:0-1857 GCA_038233685.1 Lysobacterales bacterium
CGTCACCTACTCCCATCCCGAGGACCAGGCGGGAACGCGGGTGTGGACCACGTTCTCGGGGAGTGCCGCCAACGGCGTCTGGTCGGGAGCGCTCGATGGCCAGCCGTTCGTCATGCGCACACGGCCGCAACCCGGATGCTCCGACGGCATGTCCGACAATCTTTATGCGATTGCGGTGTCTCTGACCGTCGGCGGCGAAGAGCGCAGCGGCTGCGCGGAATAGTGGCTGATTAAACTGTCCGGGAAACTGGAGGTAGTCCACTCCGTCCCTTTTGCTTTTGCGTCTTCCCCAACGGATAACCTGCATGATTGCTCGTCGAAAGTTCCTGCAATGGACCGGCACGGCTGCCGCTTCGGCGCTGGCCACCAGCGTCTTCGCCAAGACACCCCTGCCCTCGTCCACGCCGGCACCGTTGGCTGGGGATTTCGCTGCGCTGGAAGCGGCCAGCGGCGGCCGTCTTGGGGTGACTCTGCTCAACACCGCCAACGCCGTACGCGTGGGTCATCGCCAGGACGAGCGCTTCCCAATGTGCAGCACGTTCAAGTTTGCGCTGGCCGCCGCCGTGCTGCACCAGGCCGATCACGGGCAGCTATCGCTGGACCGGCGGCTGCCGATTGGCGCGCAGGACGTGCTCGATCACGCACCGGTCACGATGCGCCACATCGGCAAGGACCTTACCGTGCGCGACCTGTGCCGGGCCACGATGATCACCAGCGACAACACGGCCGCGAATCTGTTGCTCTGCCTGATCGGAGGCCCCACCGCTGTGACCGGCTTCCTGCGCGAACACGGCGACGCCGTCACCCGCAACGACCGCCTTGAGCCGCAGATGAACCTGTTCACGCCCGGCGACCCGCGTGACACCACCAGCCCCGCTGCGATGGCGGCCAGCCTGCAGCGCTTCGTGCTCGGGGACGTTCTGCAACCGGCGTCACGCCAGCAACTGGCGGACTGGCTGATCGACAACGAAACTGGCGATGCGCGCCTGCGCGCGGGACTATCCAATGCGTGGCGGGTGGGCGACAAGACTGGCAGCAACGGCGAGGACATCACCAACGACATCGCCATCCTGTGGCCGCTCGGCGGCGGAGCACCGTGGGTGCTCACCAGCTACCTTCAGGGCGCGACGGTGGACGATGCAGGCCGCAACGAGGTACTCGCGCAGGTGGCGCGGATTGCGGAACGCAAGATCGGCGGGGAGAGAAGTTGAAGACTTGTTCTTGCGAATCTGCGCTTAGGATGGACTTCGCCTCTCCTGAATTGGTCTCCAAGAAATCAGGGGTAGTCCAACCTGGCCTTCTTTCGCACCGATCTAGTACTCGCGCGACCGATCCACCACACCACTGATCGGCAGGCCTGCCTCCAGGCGCCGGATCTTGTCGGCAATCTGCTCGCATGCCAAGCGGGTGTCGGTCAGGGCAGCAACGTGGGGAGTGATACGCACCGCCCGGTGCTGCCAAAACGCGTGGTCGGATGGGAGCGGCTCGTGCTCGAAGACGTCGAGATAGGCGGCGGACACGCGGCCCGAATCCAGCGCCTCCAGCAAGGCGTCCTGGTCCACCAGCTCGCCCCTGGACAGGTTCACCACCACCGCGCCTGCCGGCAATTGCGCCAGGCGCGCTTGATCCAGCAAGCCGGCGGTGGCGCCCGTCGCCGGTAGAAAAAGCATCAGCACGTGGCTGCGCCCCAGCACAACGTCAAGACCTTGCGGGCCATGCCGGCAATCCACGCCTGCGACCGCCTTGGCGCTGCGGCTCCAGCCCGATACATCGAAACCAAATTCCGCCAGCGCTCGCGCCACTGCGCCACCGAGCACCCCCAGCCCCAGGACACCGATGCGGAAGTCCGACCTCGAC
>JBBSVH010000261.1:0-1820 GCA_038233685.1 Lysobacterales bacterium
ACGCCAATCCGGATGGGCCGCACCTGCACTTCGCGGTGTTCGTGCTGGGGCCCGAGCGCAACTGGTGGCAGGGCGAAGCGATCAATCCGTACCCGCTACTGACCGGTGCGGCGAGCAGGCTGTCCTCCAAATGAGAAAGGGCCGGCGAACCGGCCCTTTACGCGTCGCGGCGGTCAGTCCCGGGTCAGCGACCTGGCCGCGTCGACCACCGCCTCGACGGTGATCCCGAAGTGCTGGTACAGCGCCTCGGCAGGCGCCGAGGCGCCGAAGCTGTCGATGCCGATCACCGCGCCGTCCAGGCCCACGTACTTGCGCCAGAAGCCGGTCACCCCCGCCTCCACCGCCACCCGCCTGCGCACTGCGTTGGGCAGCACCGACTCGCGGTAGTCGGCCGACTGCCGATCGAACACATCCGTCGACGGCATCGACACCACCCGCACCTTGATGCCGGCCTCGCGCAATGAAGTCGCCGCCTGCGTGGCCAATCCCACTTCCGATCCGGTGGCGACCAGGATCACGTCCGGGGCCCCACCTTCGGCCTCGTCCAGCACGTAGCCGCCACGCGAAATCGCAGCCACCTGCTTCGCATCGCGTGGCTGGTGAGCCAGGTTCTGGCGCGAGAACACCAGGCAGCTCGGCCCGTCCCTGCGCTCGATCGCCGCTCGCCAGGCTACGGCCGATTCCACCGCGTCGCAGGGACGCCACACGTCGTTGTTGGGGATGTAGCGCAGCGAAGCCAGGTGCTCGACCGGCTGGTGGGTCGGGCCGTCTTCGCCCAGGCCGATGGAGTCGTGCGTGTACACGTGAATCGCGTGCGCCGGGTTGAGCGCGCTCATGCGCACGGCGTTGCGCGCGTAGTCGCTGAATACCAGGAAAGTGGCGTCGAACGGGATGAAGCCGCCGTGCAGCGCCAGGCCGTTGCTGATCGCAGTCATCGCGAACTCGCGCACGCCGTAGTAGACGTAGTTGGCGTCGCCGTCGCTGCTGGTCACCGACTTGCTTGCCTTCCACAGGGTGAGGTTGGAGTGGGCCAGATCGGCTGAGCCACCGACCAGCTCGGGCAGCAGGGGCGCGAACGCCTCGATCGCCATCTGCGAAGCCTTGCGCGAAGCCACCACCGGGCCCTCCTGCTGCAGGCGGGCGACGAAAGCGTCGGCGCTGGCGGCGAACTCGCGCGGCAGCTCGCCCCGCGAACGGCGCAGCAGCTCCGCGGCATCCTTCGGGTGAGCCACCGTGTAGTTGTCGTACAGCGCGTTCCAGCGTTCTTCCCGGGCGAGTCCGGCATCGCCGGCCTGCCAGGCCTCGGAAATCTCCGGGGGTATCACGAAAGGCGCGTGCGGCCACTCCAGCGCCGTGCGCGTGGCGGCCAATTCGTCCGTGCCCAGGGGCGCGCCATGGCTGGATTCCTTGCCAGCCTTGGTTGGCGCTCCGTAACCGATGCGGGTCCGGCAGCAGATCAGCGTCGGCTTGTCGGTCTTCTTGATCGCGGTCTCGATCGCGGTCCTGATTTCGACCGGATCATGCCCGTCCACGTTGCGCACCACCTGCCAGCCGTAGGCCTCGAACCGTGCGGGGGTGTCATCGGTGAACCAGCCGGCGGTATCGCCGTCGATCGAAATCTGGTTGTCGTCCCAGAACGCCACCAGCTTGCCCAGGCGCCAGGTGCCGGCCAACGACGCGGCTTCGTGCGAGATGCCCTCCATCAGGCAGCCATCGCCCATCAACACCCAGGTCCGGTGGTCGACGACGTCGTAGTCCGGCCGGTTGAAGCGCTGGGCCAGCAGCTTCTCACCCAGTGCAAAACCCACCGCGTTTGCAAA
>JBBSVH010000262.1:0-1803 GCA_038233685.1 Lysobacterales bacterium
CCGGTTGGACGGAGGGCAACCGCGCAAGAATGACCGACCCGGCGCCGCAGCGTCAAACCGAGCGGTGTTCATCCGAGATGGTGCGCTGCAGCGCGGCGAATGGGATCAGCGGTTCGGGGCCGCGCCGCCGTAGGCGCCGCCGGAGCCGATCACCGTGCGCACTTCGAACAACTCCGGGAAGAACGTGAGTTCCAGCGCCTTGCGCAGGAACGCCACGCCACTGGAGCCACCGGTTCCCGGTTTGAATCCAATAATCCGCATCACCGTGCGCATGTGCCGGAAACGCCACAACTGGAACTGGGTTTCCAGGTCCACCAGGTCCTCGCACAACGCGTACTCGCGGGAATAACGGTCCGTGTCTTCATAGATGCGCTCGAACACCGGCACCAGGTCCGGATCCAGCACGTGCGGGAGCGCCCAGTCGCGTTGCAGGTGCTGCGCCGGTACATCGTGGCCCCAGCGCGCCAGGTAGCGCAGGATTTCGTCATACAGGCTCGGCGCCCGCAACGCCGACTCCAGCGCGGCATGGCCGGGCCTATCGTGGGCGAACACCTTCAACATCGCCGCATTCTTGTTGCCCATCAGGAATTCGACGGTGCGGTATTGCAGGGACTGGAATCCCGAAGACGGTCCGAGGATGTCGCGGAACTCCATGTATTCCGACGGCGTCAGCGTCTCCAGCACCGACCACTGCTCGGTCAGCTGGTCCAGCACACGCTTGCAGCGCGCGGCGACCTTGCCGAACTGCCAGGCATGATCCTGGCGCAGGTGATCGGTGGCCGCGCTCAGTTCGTGGATCAGCAGCTTCAGCCAGAGCTCGCTGGTCTGGTGCTGGATGATGAACAGCATCTCGTCGTGGTGCGGCGGATCGGACAAAGGGTGTTGCGCGGACAGTAACCGGTCCAGGTGCAGGTAGCCGGCGTAGCTCATTCGCCCGGACAGGTCGGTGTGGATGCCGGCCTCCAGGTCGCGCTGGTTCTCGTCGATGCCCATGTCCCCAGTTTCGCATGCGGCGCCGCGCAATGGCTGACGGGCGCCCTGCGGGTATCATCTGTGCTTTCGCCGCGGATGCTCCAGCAATGACCGTCGCCGCCAAGTTCGAAATCGAATACCTGCAATACCTCAAGCCGGACGGCACGCTGTCAGGTCCGCTACCACCTGCGGTGCCCGATGCCGAAGCATTGCTGCCGCTGTTCAAGCAGATGCTCTATGTGCGCACCTTCGACACCAAGTCGATCGCCCTGCAGCGCACCGGCAAGCTCGGCACGTACGCCGCATCGCTGGGCCACGAGGCGACCCACGTCGGCATCGGCGCCTCAATGAAGCCGGAAGATGTCTTCGCCCCCAGCTACCGCGAATACGGCGCGCAGTTCATGCGCGGGGTGAAGCCGCGCGAGGTGCTGATGTACTGGGGCGGCGACGAGCGCGGCAATGATTTTGAGGGCCCGCGCAACGACTATCCATGGTGCGTGCCGATTTCCACCCAATGCCTGATGGCCGCCGGCGCTGCGCTCAGCTTCAGGCTGCGCAAGCAGGACCGCGTCGCAGTGGCATGCTGCGGAGATGGCGGCTCATCGAAGACGGATTTCTATGCCGCACTCAATTCCGCCGGCGCCTATTCGCTGCCGCTGGTGCTGTGCGTGATCAACAACGGCTGGGCCATTTCCGTTCCTCGCGAGGCGCAGACCGGCGCTGAGACACTGGCGCAGAAGGGCATTGCGGGTGGCCTGCATTGCCTGCAGGTGGACGGCAACGACCTGGTCGCGGTGCTCGAAGCGATGCGCCGCGCCCATGAACGCGCGC
>JBBSVH010000263.1:0-1755 GCA_038233685.1 Lysobacterales bacterium
GCGGGGGCCCGGGCCGCCCCGGCTTCGCCGCCCCCCGTGGGCGCGATCTCTTGCGGCGATGTGTGTTTGAAACAATCATCACCCGCGCGGCCCCGGGGGGGGCTCCTACGTGGGTTTTACTCGCTTCAGGTGGCCAGCCCCAGGCCGCTGATGGCAGCGATGCCCTGTGCGCCTTGGCGGCTTGCTTGGGGGCTGGCGGCGGGCCCGAGGCCACCCAGGGCGTAAATGGGCAGGGACACCGACTCGCGCAGCCGGGCGAACTTGTCCCAGCCCATCGGGGCCGCATCGGGATGCGATGCGGTGCGCTGCACAGGGCCGAGGACCACAAAGTCACAGCCGATGGCCTGGGCGGCACGCAGCTCGTCGGCGTCGTGGCAGGAGGCGGACAGCGGACCGCCTTCCAGTACGAGCGCTGTGGATGCGGCCAGTTGGTGTGCACGCAGATGCAGGCCGGTTCCCAACGCCTTGGCCAGCGCCAGGTCGCCGTTGACCAGTACCTGCGCACCGGCTTTACGGCAGCGCAGAACGGCCTCGGCGGCCAATCGATGCCATTGGGCGGTCGGCATACCGCGGGCGCGCAGTTGGACGCGGGCAACGCCGGCGGACAGTGCGACCGACAGCTGCGCCAGCCACCGGCTTCCGTCGCCATCCGGTTCCGGGGTGATCAGATAGCGGTCCGGCTGCAGCAGGGCGGCCACGACCGGGCGATCGGCCGGCGGCATCGGGTAGCGGATGAGTTTTTCCGGGACGACCCAAGCCAGGGCCTGCCCTTCCTGCCCACGCGGCGCGCCGCTCCAGGCGCTGACGTGGCGCACGTCCAGGCGCAGACGCTTGTCCGGGTATTGCTGCGGAACCTCGATGACCGGTGCGCCGACCTGGACGGTGATGGCCAACTCTTCCTGCAGCTCGCGAACCAGCGCGGCTTCAGAGGATTCGCCAGGCTCACGCTTGCCGCCGGGAAACTCCCACAGGCCGGCCAGGTCGCGACCGTCGCCGCGCCGGGCCAGCAGGATGCGACCGCGCGGGTCGGTGATGACCGCGGCGACGACGTGGATCGATCCAGGGCGGTCGGGCATGGCCCAAGAGTGCAGTGGCGGGGGTGCGAAGTGCAAACCGCGCGGCAGAATGCAGGAGCCGGGCCTGCCCGCCAGCGCTCGCAGATCGCCCTTGGATCTGGAATGCGCCGCCGTGGGCCCTTCTGCAGGTTTGGCTTGCGGGTCTAACGTTCGCAGGCAGCGCCCCGCTCCGACCGGGAGCGGGTGACCTGCTGGCGCACGCTCAGCTCAGCTCAGCTCAGCTGGCCGTGGCAGTGCTTGAACTTCTTGCCGCTGCCGCAGGGGCAGGCGTCGTTGCGGCCCACTTTTGGCGCTTCGCGAACGATGGTCGGCGCGGTGGCGACACCGGCCTGCGCGGCTTCGACCTGCTCGGCTTCCTCGTCGGCGCCGTAGCCGCCCGAATCGGCGTGCTGGAACTGGAGCTGCTGGATCTTGGCCGCAGCGATGCGCCGCTCCTCGGCTTCCAGCGCGGCCACTTCTTCCTCGCTGCGAATGCGCACGCGGGCCAGCACGGTGACCACTTCGCTCTTGACCTTCTCCAGCAGGTCCGAAAACAGCTCGAAAGCTTCGCGCTTGTATTCCTGCTTGGGCTGCTTCTGCGCATAGCCGCGCAGGTGGATGCCCTGGCGCAGGTAATCCATGCTGGCCAGATGCTCCTTCCAGCTTCTGTCCAGGACGGTGAGCATGATGTGCTTTTCCA
>JBBSVH010000264.1:0-1715 GCA_038233685.1 Lysobacterales bacterium
GGTGCCGAACAGGAAATCGGCCGTGCCGCCGTCCCGACCAACGGCGCGGTACAGATACTTCCATCGCTTGCCTGGGGCGGAGTCTGGTCCGTCCTAGGCTACCAGCCGACCGCTATTGGCGACAGCATCCGCTTGCCGAACTGGCGCAGCAGAAGGACGAACACCCCAACCAGATCACCGATCGGAAGAACCAGTTGTTGGCCAAGGCTGGTCTTCAGTCCACGGCTCGCAACGCAAGCACGGCGTTCGTGCCTCCGAAGGCGAACGAATTCGACAACATGGTCCGGCCCGCCGCGCCCACGCGCGCAGCATGGGGAATGTAGTCAAGATCGCAGTCCGGATCGGGCACGTCCAGATGCATGGTTGGCAAGGCAACGCGATGCCGCAAGGCCAGCAGCGAGAGCACGAACTCAAGGGCCCCGGCCGCGCCCAGCAGATGCCCGTGCAGGGCCTTGGTGGCGCTGATCGGTATATGGCCGGCGCGAGCGCCGAACACGCGCTTGATCGCTGCGGTCTCCGCAATGTCGTTCGCCTGCGTGCCGGTGCCATGAGCGTTGATGGCGTCCACTTCATCGGCGGCGATACCCGCCGCAGCCAGCGCCGCAGACATGGCTGCTGCCTGGCCGTCGACGCTTGGTCGCGCGATGTGGCCAGCGTCGGTGGTCAGACCGTAGCCGAGAAGTTCGCCGTGTATGGCGGCGCCGCGGGCCAGCGCACGCTCCCAGGATTCCAGCACGACGAATGCGGCTCCCTCACCCAGCACCATTCCACTGCGGTTACGGGAAAACGGCTTGCACGAACGTGCCGGGTCTGCAGTGTCCTCGCTGGCCAACGTGCGCATGGCTTCCCATGCCTTGAGCGAGCCCAGTGACAGCGGCGCCTCAGAGCCGCCGGCAATGGCGATGTCCAGAGCTCCACAGGTCAGGCGCAGCCAGGCTTCGCCGATGGCCACGCTGGAGGACGAGCAGGCCGTGGAGTACGTCAGGTTCGGGCCGCGCCAGCCATTCTCGATGCCAATCCAGGCGGCGGGTGCGTTGTGCATCCCCTTCAGGATCATCATCGGGTTGAGGCGATCGGAGTTTTCGCCGTACAGCTTCTGGTAGCCCTCGTCGATGCTCAACGTGCCGCCCATACCGGTGCCAACGAAGATGCCAGCGCGCTCGCGCTCGGCATCCGAGAGTTCGCAGCCGGCGTCGACCAGTGCTCGCCTAGCCGCAACCACAGCGAACTGACTGACCCGGTCGAGCAGGCGGAACTGCGGCGGCTCGAAGTGCTCAGTGCCATCGAACTGCACCGTGGCCGCCAGCGGGGCAACCAGTCTGTGGGCGCCTGCGATCTGCAGCCGATGGATACCCGAGCGACCAGCGCGCGCCGCTTCGAATACGTCGGTGGCGTCCTGGCCCAGCGGCGAGACAAGCCCGATGCCGGTGACTGCCACGCGCCTCATGTCGCGGTCTGCACACCATGCGCCAAGGGGGATGGCGTTGCCGCCGGGTCGGCGGCGTCACCGACAGTGCCACCCTTGCCGCGGGCTTCAGCGCTGGCCGCAGACGACGCCGTTGCTGGCCCCGCACAGACCCTTGCGGAGACCAACGACCCCGCCGTGCCGGCAGCGCAGACCTTACGTGACTAAAACAGCAACGCATCAGTCATCAGCCTAAGCCGGCAGAGCCGGAACCAAACAGGTCATACGATGGCCAGCCCACCGTTGGCGA
>JBBSVH010000265.1:0-1709 GCA_038233685.1 Lysobacterales bacterium
CCCACAGCCGGCCGTTGATGACCAGCGACAGCGTGATGGACGCCTGCACACCCATGTTGCTGAGGTACTTGATGTGGACCGGATGCGCGGCCCGCAGCACCGAATACGGCATATCAGGCGCGCCCTCGTCGCCCCACGTACGGATGGCGGCATTGGGCTGATCGACGTCGGCGATCATGCGGTGCCAGTTCAGTGTGAACAGTTGACGCGCATTGGCCGGCAGGTCGCTGGCGGGAAAGCGCAAGCCCAGATAGCCGTCGACGCCTGCGCGGCAGGACTCGTAGATCACTTCGCCATGCCAGCCTGGCAAGAAGCGGTAGCACATCACACGATCCAGCCCCGAATGACGCGCCACCGTGTCGACCAGCAACTGAATCGCCGCATCCACGCTGCGGGCCGCGCTCAGTCGATCCACGAACTCGGTGCGCTCTGCATGATCCCACCAGGCCGGCGCCAGGGGACGCCCGCGCTCGAACTCGAACAACAGGTGGTCGCGGTGCTGGTGCCCGATCACGGTGAGCGGCTCGGCGTCCGGCCAGGCACTCTCGCCGACCTTCAGACGGCCGTCCTGCGCCGACAGGCGTGCCATGCGTGGCCACTGCTGGCCGAAGAAGCTCAGCGCCGTCTGGCCCAGGCCGCTTGCCGCATCGCTCGGACAGTAGTCGGCCAAGTTGTCCGAGCAGGCTGTGATGAGCTGGCTGAGCCGATCCACAGCGACCAAGGCGCCATGGCCCTGGACAGCCAGGGTCTTGCTCAACACCGCACGTTTGCAGTCACCAAAGGGTGCGCCTTGGCTTGGGCTCTCAGTCATCTAGGTTCTCTCCAGTTGCGCAAAGTCTATGGAAAGGCGCAGCCAGGCCAGCAGCACGACGGCCGGATCGCCCATCGCATGCGTGCCACGGAAGTCGCGCAGCGGCTGGCTACCGATGCGCACCGTTGAGCACTGGGCCGGCGTCCATAGGATTTACAAAGGCCAGGCCCAGCCTGCCGATGCCGCTACGACGATGATTCATATGAACTGGCCCCTGAAAAATGGACGCCACGAAGTCTGTTAATTTGACTTTGTGGAGAAGACGTATGAAGACAGGACCCGATCGTAGATACACGGCTGAGTTTCGGGACGCGGCGGTCAAGCAGGTAGTTGAGGGTGAGCGGCCGATTGCAGCCGTGGCGCGCTCGCTGGAGATGTCGGGCAAGTCGCTGGCCAATTGGGTGTACCGGGCACGCAAAGGCCAAGAGTTGATCAAGCGACTGCCGGCGCGGCCAGCGTCGGAGCTGGAAGCCGAGCTCAGCCGGCTGCGGCAGGAAAACGCCAAGCTCAGGCTGGAGAAAGACATCTTAAAAAAGGCCGCAGCGTACTTTGCCAGGGAGTCGATGTGAGGTACGCGTGGATTGAAAAGCATCGACAAACCTATTCGACCACGATGATGTGCGAGCTGCTGTTGGTGTCGCGCAGCGGGCTCAACGCGGCGCGGTCGCGGGCACCCTCCAGGCGCGCGAAAGACGACGAGCAGTTGGTCAAGCAGATTCGGCACTCGCAGCACCGACATCGGGGCCGCTATGGCCGCCGACGCATGACTGCCGAGGTCTGCGAAGCCAGTGGCCACGCGATCAACCACAAGCGCGTGGCACGCGTCATGCGCGAGCACGGGCTGCAAAGCCACAAGCGCAGGCGGTTTCGCGTGGTGACGACGGACTCGAAGCACGCG
>JBBSVH010000266.1:0-1690 GCA_038233685.1 Lysobacterales bacterium
CCCCGTGGGATGTCCTGCGATCCCTCGTGGTGGAACGCGCTCGGATTATGCCACACGCGCTTGCCACGATAACGGTCGCGACGCTCGGCTTCGGCTGCTCCGTCCTTTTTGCCGTCGCGACGTCGGTGGCGCTGCAGTTCAGCCCCTGGCTCCGGCGCGGCCTGCTCCCATTGCTCGTCGTCAGTCAGACCATTCCGCTGGTGGCGCTGGCACCTCTGATGATCCTGTGGTTCGGGTTCGGGCTGCTGCCCAAGGTGCTGCTGGTGATCCTCGTCACCTTCTTTCCAATCCTCCTGAGTCTGCTGTCGGGATATGCACAGGTACCGCAGGCCTATCTTGACCTGCTGACCTCGATGCGCGCGAGCCGGGTCCAGACCTTCCGCCGCGCGACGTTGCCTTCCGCGCGGGCGCCGTTTTTTGCGGGCCTGCGCATCTCCGCAACCTACGCCATTGTCGCCACGATCTTTGCCGAATACGCAGGCGCGCGGCAGGGGATCGGGATCTATATCCTGACGGCGAAGAACAGTTTTCGGGCGGATCTTGTTCTTGCCGCAGTGGTCGTGTCGGCGTGTCTGACGCTTCTTCTGCTCGGCATCCTGTGGCTGATCGAGCGACTGACTGCGCCCGGTGGAGCGTCCGATGCTGCACGTTGATGGCTTGACCATCGCGGCGGGGCCGCGCGTGCTGGTGTCCAATCTTTCGCCGACCCTCGCCAAGGGGCAAATCACGTGCCTGATCGGGCCGTCGGGATGTGGCAAGTCATCGGTGCTCAAGTGGCTGGCCGGAATCGTCCCGAAGGGACTCCTCGCGAAGGGTCTGGCCAGTCTGGACGGTGGGCAAATCGCGTTCCCACATCCGGCCATCGCCTACCAGCCACAAAGCGATGCGCTGTTCCCCTGGCTTACGATCCTGGACAACGCGGTGCTTGGGCTGGAGGTTGCGGGCGCCAGTCGGCGGACGGCACACAACCAGGCGGCTAAACTGTTTGCACCGTTCGGCCTCGTTGGCTGCGAAAGCCTCTACCCGCACGAACTCTCTGGCGGCATGCGCCAGCGGGCCGCGTTCCTGCGCACGATCGTACAGGACAGCCGCTTCGTCCTGCTCGATGAGCCGTTTTCGGCGCTTGATGCGGTGACGCGATTGCGAATGCAGGATTGGCTGCATGCCCGACTGGATGAGACGCCGCGCGGCGTTCTGATGGTGACCCACGACCTGCACGAGGCGACGCAGATGGCCGACCGCATCCTCGTCATGTCTGGCGCGTCCGGTGCCATCGTCGCCGACATCGCCATCGATACGCATCACGCCGCCCGGACCGAAGCCGCGCTGGCGGGCATACGAACTGACATCAAATCCCTGCTTCTGGAGGAAGCCCCATGATCCGAACCATCCTGCTCACTGCGTTCCTTGCTTCGCCCCATGCCGTCCAAGCTCAGGAGAAGGTCAGCATCGCGCTCGACTGGACTCTCAACACCAACCACGTCGGCCTGATCGTCGCACGCGACCGGGGCTTTTACGACGACGCGGGGCTGGCGGTAGAGATCCTGCCCTATTCCGATACCAGTTCCACCGCGCTATTGGCCGCGGGCGTGGCGGATTACGCCTACATGACGGCGCTCGGGTTCCTGAGTGCGCGCGCCGGAGGGGCCGACATCACGGCGCTCTGGGCCACGATGCAGCACGAGACCGG
>JBBSVH010000267.1:0-1659 GCA_038233685.1 Lysobacterales bacterium
CGCCGCAGCGCGAGGTCGTTTCGCCGCGCCGTTCGACGCTTTCAGCCAGGAGCGAGCAGGGTGAAGGGGAACCACGGTAGGTTTCGTCCGATCCGCGCCTCGACACGGTATTGGCGCCAGCGTTCAGGAGCGCGCCGCAGCGCGAGGTCGTTTCGCCGCGCCGTTCGACGCTTTCAGCCAGGAGCGAGCAGCGTGAAGGGATACCACGGGAGCTTCCGCCCGATCCGCGCCTCGACACGGTACTGGCGCAGCGTCCAGGAGCGCGCCGCAGCGCGAAGTCGTTTCGCCGCACCGCTCGACGCTTTCAGCCAGGAGCGAGCAGGGTGAAGGGGAACCACGGTAGGTTTCGTCCTACCCAGTACGCCGGCAGCAACACCAGCCAGAATTTAGGCTCCGACAGCACGCCGATCAGCGGCCGCAGCACGCCTGGCCGCCATCCCATCTCCCATGCGCCCAGCAGGGGTGACAGGAACAGCAGGGTCATCGCCAGCGGGTTCATCGAGAACGCGCGGACCACATCGCCATGGACCAGCGCATGCAGAGCCCGGGTCAGTCCACAGCTGACGCAGTGCCACCCGGTGAACGCAAAGAAGAAGCAGCCGGGAAAAGGGCTTCCGGCCTGGTTGGGGTCGAATTCGAGGAGCAACCAGACGCCAGCGGCGGCCCCTGCAGAGGCCGCCGCCAGTCCAAACACTTGCCCTGTTCGCCACATGCCGCAGCCAGCCCTGGCCTACTGCTGGTACTGCTGCATCATTTCCATGTAGGTCGCCATGCCGCCTGTGCTGAACATCCAGCCATTGATCAGCAGGCCGATAATGGCCAGCGCGGTGGCCACCCAGCACCAGGTCTTGGCGGTATCGGACGCACGACGCGCGCCGTCGATGTCGCCCTGCACCAGCAGCTTGTTGACCTTGTTCGAGAACACGATCGCGACGATGCCGACCAGCCCCAGCGGGCAGCACAGGCAGGTGGCCAGGACCGTGGCGATGATGGCCCATGCCAGGTGGTTGGGTATGTTGCCGGGTACGGTGCTAACGGGTGGCGGAACGGTGCCCACGGGCGGCGGAACAGTGCTCATCGGTGTTTCTCCTTGGATGGATGATTCAAGTGCTTGTGCGCCACGGTGGCAAGTGCGGTGCGGCTCGTTCGCCGACCACGGCAAGCCTAGCCGATGGACGTCTAAAACCAAAACCCTGCCGCACTCAGGCGTCGTCTCCGCGCAGCGCCCTTACGTGTTGCTCAAGCAGTGCGGCAGTGGCTTGGTCGGCTGCCACAGGCGCGCCCGCCGCCACCGCTATGCCGGCACGAAACTGGCGCGGCACGCGCATGCGGCTCAGGCGGCCGTCGCGATGGCTCCACATGCTCGACCACATGCCGCGCAGCGCCATGGGTACGACCGGCACCGGCCGCTTGGCGAGGATTTTCTCCAGGCCCGACTTGAACTTTGCGATATCTCCGTCGCGGGTCAGGGCGCCTTCGGGAAATATCCCGACGATCTGCCCGTCCGCAAGCGCCGCGTCGATCTCATCGAATGCCCGCTGCATCAGCGCAGGGTCTTCCCTCGCCCCGGCAATGGGGATGGCCTTGGTGGTGCGGAAGATCCAGCGCATCACCGGGATATTGAAGATCCGGTAGTACATGACGAAACGCACCGGGCGC
>JBBSVH010000268.1:0-1647 GCA_038233685.1 Lysobacterales bacterium
CTGGTTGGTGGTACGGAAGCTGCCCCACCAGCGCATGCCATCGCGTTCCGGGCGGTTGCCCAGGCCAGTCGCCAGCATTTCGGAGCGAGCCCGGCCGATCGTGGCCTCCGAGTGCGGCAGGATCGCGATCTGGCGCGGCCCTTCTAGCACTGACAACGCGAGCTGGGAAATCAGCTTGTGCGCGCCTGTGGTCGGATGCACGCCATCGGCAAAAGCGTAGTCGTAAGGGGCGTTGGGGCTGACCAGCGACGTCGGGTTGCAGGTCAGCGACTGCGCGATGATCTGCGGCTGGCAGGCGGTACCGGTGACGTTGACGATGCCGTAAGGCGCTGGATTTCCTACGATTTCCTGCAGGAAGTGGAAGGTGTCCAGCGGAATCACGCGCAGGTTGGCCGACGTCAACGCACCAAACAGCGCGGTGTTGTAGGAATTCGCAAGGGCGGTGCCCTGAGCCATGGCGCCAGCGCCGCCCGCACGCGAGGACGGTGTCAGTCCGAGATCCGGAATGGTCGGCACCAGGATGTACCTGGCACCGGCGCTGGTCAGCGTCCCGACCAAACCGACCTGGGCTGCGACGGCGCCACCGATGATGGCGTTGGCCTGCGACGGCGCCGCCTGCACCGCGAACAGGTCATTCGCGCCGCCCCACACCGTGTACAGGGCGCCCGCATCTGCGTGGCCGCCAGCGCGTGTCAGGTAGTCGGTGACCTGCGCCTGCAGCGAGGGGGTGTACCCCAACGCGCCTGCCGTGTTGACGCCCACGCGTGCGCCGCCCACCGCCCAGTTGTTGCCGGTGCCCGGGCGGGTGCCGGCTCCGGTGCCGAACCAGGCGCTATCGGCATTGCTGCCGTAATAGTCCGCCAGGTATTGCGCCCAGACCAGACCGGGATTGGTGGTGAACTGGCCGGCCACCGGCTGCACCGAGATGGGCAGCAGCGGACGGAAGAAGCCACCGTCGGTCAGGCTGTCGCCAAAGAACACAGTCTGGGTGAAGGTCGGCTTGGTCTGCGCCAGCAGCGGCATCGCGGCCACGGCCAAGGCGGCAGCCAGCACGCTACGGGAGAATTTGTTCTTCATGACGTTCCTCGGAGGGGGACGGGAATGGACAAGTCGGCGTTGTCAACGATGGGTGTCGCCGCGACAGTACGACGCCGAATGGCGCAGATGGTTTCACGAAAATGTAACAGTCACAAGGTGCGCCGCCGCACGCTTGCGTGCCGAAACAGGCGAAAATTACCGCATGCACATCCAGCTCAATGGTCAAGCCCGCCAGCTCCCAGCCGATGCCACCATCGTGACCCTGCTGGAGGCCGAAGGCCTGGCCGAGCGTCGGGTCGCCGTTGAAGTCAATGGCGTGATCGTGCCGCGCGCCCGTCATTGCCAACATGTGCTTGATGAGGGAGACCGCGTGGAAATCGTGCACGCCTTGGGCGGCGGCTGAACCATCGGCGATAATGTCGCGATGACACACGCATCCGACCTGCTCCACATCGCCGGCAAGACCTACACCTCGCGCCTGCTGACTGGTACCGGCAAGTTCAAGGACCTGGACGAGACCCGGCTCGCCACCGAGGCCGCCGGCGCGCAGATCGTCACAGTCGCGATCCGACGGACGCCGTTCTTCAACAAGGACGCCGGGCAGAATCC
>JBBSVH010000269.1:0-1623 GCA_038233685.1 Lysobacterales bacterium
CCTCAACGTGCAGCTCCTGGCCGGACTGGGCCGCTTGACCCGCGCCGAGATCATGCAGCGCCTGGAAGGAGCGGGCGTGCCGTGCGGCGCAGTCAACAACGCGGCGCAGTTAACAACATGGCCGAAGTTTTCGCCAATCCGCATGTGCAGGCCCGCAAAGTGGCCGGGACTCTGCCGCACGCTTCGCTGGGCAAGACCACTGTCACCTCGCCTCCGTGGGATATCGGTGGAGCCAAGCCGGAAGTGCGCCGCGCGCCGCCCACCCTGGGCCAGCACACTGCCGAAATTCTGAGTGAACTCGGCCTCACCGCCCCCACCGACGCTTAAATTCAGCCCCTTTGGGCCACAAGGAGTTTCATGCTCGATTACTTTCAAGCCCGCTCGCTGCTCGGCAGCGACGAACAGCTCGTGATGCAGAGCGTCCGCTCCTACGTGGACAGCAAACTCATGCCGCAGATTGCCGATTGGTGGGACAGCGCCGAGTTGCCAGCCCGCGAGGTCATGAAAGAAATGGGCAACCAGGGGCTGCTCGGTCCCACCACGCCGGAAGAATACGGCGGCTCGGAAGTCAGCTACAGTGCTTACGGCGGCATGATGTACGAGCTGGAGCGCTGCGACAGCGGCCTGAGGAGCGCGGCCAGCGTGCAGGGCAGCCTGGTAATGTACCCGGTCAACACCTACGGCAGCGAGGAGCAAAAGCGTCAGTACCTGCCGGGCCTGGCCGCCGGAGACCTGATCGGCTGCTTCGGTCTGACCGAACCTGACGGCGGCTCTGACCCCGGCGCGATGCGGACCCGCGCCCGCAAGGACGGCGGCGACTATGTGCTGAACGGCAACAAGATGTGGATCACCAACAGCCCGGTGGCCGACCTCGCGGTGGTGTGGGCCAAGCTGGAAGACGACAGCGGCAAGGACGTGGTGCGCGGCTTCATCGTGCCCAGAGGAGTCAAGGGTTTCTCCACGCCCCAGATTCACCGCAAGATGAGCCTGCGCGCCAGCGTGACCGGCGAGATCGTTCTCGAAGACTGCCGCATTCCCGCAGAGAACATGCTGCCCCTCTCCGGCGGCCTGAAAAGCCCGCTCTCGTGCCTGACCTCGGCCCGCTTCGGCATCGCCTGGGGCGCGCTCGGCGCGCTGGAAGCGGTGTATCAGACGGCGCTGGAATACACCACCGGGCGCACCACCTTCGGCAAGCCGATTGCCTCGCGCCAGCTGGTGCAGGAAAAGCTGGTGCGGATGGTCACCGATCACTCCACCGGCCTGCTGCTGGCTGCTCAACTCGGCGCGCTCAAAGACAGCGGCAAGATGACCTTCGGGCAGGTCTCGGTCGCCAAGCGCAACAACGTGCGGGTGGCGTTGCAGGGCGCGCGTCTGGCCCGCGAGATGCTGGGCGGCAACGGCATCACCACCGAGTACCCGGTGATTCGCCACATGCTCAACCTGGAAACGGTGGACACCTACGAGGGCACCCACGACATCCACACCCTGATCGTGGGCCGCGACCTGACCGGCCTGGGAGCTCTGGAATAAGCATGACCCTAACGGATCACCTTCAGGGCGTCTACACCATCATGCCCACGCCGTTTACCGGCAGCGGCGAACTCGACCTTGGGAGCCTCGACA
>JBBSVH010000270.1:0-1620 GCA_038233685.1 Lysobacterales bacterium
CTTGTCGTCCAGGCTCCAGCCGTCGGCTTGCACGTCATAGAACCACACGTGGTCCGTGCCGCCGCTCATCGTCTTGGTGAACAACAGGATGGCGGTGGACACGCCCGCATAGGGCTTGAACACGCCGTCGGGCACGATCACGGCCGCGCGGCCACCGGTTTTGAGCAGGCGCAGGAACAGTGCGAGAAACAGCAGCTCGGTCTTTTTGGTCTTGACGATCGACAGCAGATCCTTGGCGGTGCTCTCATGATCCAGGCTGCCCGCTAACGGCGGGTTCGCAAGGATCAAACTGTAGGCGCCTGCGTCTTGCGCATGCGTCTCATACTAATCTGCATTCATTGATATAGAAGTGATCCAGTTGAATCCGGTCAGCTTCTGAGTGCGAGGCAGGTCCGCTTCCATGGCGCGCAGCCCTTTCGCAAGCGTTGCCTCAACAGCGTCGAGGTCGCTGGCGACGGCATTGCCGAAGTGGTCTTCTCTGAGCGACTCCCACAGGTGCTCGGCTGGATTGAGCTCGGGGCTGTAGGGCGGCAGGTACACCAAGCGCATGTTGGCCGGCACGACCAGGTCGGCCGCAATGTGCCAGCCCGCCTGATCCATCACCATCACGATGAACTCATCTGGGTGGCGCTCAGCAACGGTGGCTAAAAACAGCGTCATGGTGTCGGCGTTGACCCATGGCAGCACGAGGCTGTCCATGACGCCATCGTGTGGACTCACGGCGGCAAAGGCGTAGAGGAACTGGCGCTGCAGGCGCGCTCCCACGACTGGGCGCACCGGCCTGGGTGCCCAGCACCGCCGGGGCCGGCCCATCAGGCCAAAGCGCCCCTCGTCCTGAAACATCACCCGCACACGGCGTCGCTGCTTGGCATGGCGACGGACTTCGCGGCGCACGAGCCGGCGGAACTTTTTTTGAAGACGCCCCGCGCCGTCACATCCGCCATGGGATGTCGCGGCCGGGGCGTGACTTTGCGCCAGCCGTGGCGCCTGAGCATGCGGTAGATGGTGCTGTTGGGCACCGCCTTGCCCACCCGCGCCTCGTAAGCCGTCTGGATCTCGGCGACCTTCAAGACGTTGCCAGCCGTGGCCTGCCCCAGAAAGGGTGTCAGCACCTCGGATTCCTCAGCCACGGTGAGGTTCTGGTAGTGACGCCCCCCTCTGCCTTTGAGGTCAAAGACGCTGTCGCCTTCCTTCGCCCAGCGCGAGTGGGTGATGTGAACGGTGGCCGTCGCCCAGCCCAGCACCTGCGCGATCTCGCTAGCCGTGCAGTCGAGTGTGACTCGCATCAGCACGCACTGGATGCGCTGGAACTCGGCGACCGTCGTGGCCTGCTTGAGCCGGGCCTTCAGCACCTCGACCGTCGCTTCATCACACGTGATCAGCTCTTTCATCGACCGCTCCTGACAATCCAAGCAGTCCATGCTACGCCTATATCAAAGACTGCGGAATGGTATTAGAACCTGATGAAGCACCCTGCCTTGCCCCCTTCGCTGCCCTTGCTGCTGCGGCTGCGCACGCGTCAGCTCGCGTTGCTTCGTGTTCTCGACACGGAGCGGCACCTGGGCCGCGCCGCCGCGCAGTTGTCAATCAGCCAGCCGGCCGCGAGCAAACTGCTGGCGC
>JBBSVH010000271.1:0-1618 GCA_038233685.1 Lysobacterales bacterium
AGTACAGGCGCACGGTGGTGCCCTCGCCCACTTCCGAATACATGCGCACCGCGCCGCCGGACTGCTTGGCGAAGCCGTACACCATCGACAGACCCAGGCCGGTGCCCTTGCCCTCTTCCTTGGTGGTGAAGAACGGCTCCATGACCTGCGCCAGCACGGCCGGCGACATGCCGTGGCCGGTATCGGTGACGGCGATGCTGGCGTAGCGGCCCGGCGGCAGGTTCTCGTAGGCGAAGGCGTCTTCCTCGAGCACGGTGACGTTGTGGGTTTCGATGATCACGCGGCGGCGCGTGGCATCGGCCAGGGCGTCGCGCGCGTTGATCAGCACGTTGAGCAGGGCCACTTCGGCCTGGGTGGAATCGCTGCGGCAGTTCCACAGGTCCGGGGCCAGCGCGTGCTGGAATTCGATATCCGCGCCCAGGGTGCGCTCGGCGACGTCGCCCATGCCGTGGACCAGGGTGTTTAGGTTGACCACGCGACCTTCGAGCTTCTGCTTGCGCGCGAACGCAAGCAGCTGCTGGGTCAGCTTGGCGGCCTGGTTGGAGGCATCGCGCGCGCGGCCGACGTTGCGCTTCAGCCGCGCTGGATCGATGGTGGCGCCGTCGGCGGACATTTCGATCAGTTCCAGGTAACCGGACATCACCTGCAGGAGGTTGTTGAAGTCGTGCGCGATGCCGCCGGTGAGCTGGCCCAGCGCTTCCATCTTCTGCGATTGGCGCAGGGCATCCTCCGCGTCACGGCGACGGCTCACGTCCAGCTGCGAGGAGAAGTAATAGAGGAGACTGCCGTCGTCGGCATACACCGGAGAGATGAACAGCGCGTTCCAGAAGCTGGAGCCGTCCTTGCGGTAGTTGAGGATCTCGATGGCGATCTCGTGCTGGTCGCGCAGGGCCCAGCGGATCTCGCGCACTGTGTCGAGATCGGTGTCGGGGCCCTGCAGGAACCGGCAGTTGCTGCCCAGCAGCTCGTCGTCGGTGTAGCCGGTCATGTCGCGGAACGCACGGTTGACGTAGATCAGCGGGTTGTCCGGCTGGCGTGGGTCGGACACGCAGATCGGCATGCGCGTGGTCTCGATGGCCGCGGCGAACATGCCCGGATAGCAGTCGCGCGGGGCCGCACTGCCCAGCGCGTCCGCCACGATGCGGTGCCCGATCTCATGGTCAGCCCGCATTTCGCTCTCGTGGGCAAGGGTCGCCGTATCCAGCAGGAACGGGGCCGGGGCAGTCGGGTTGGCAGGTTGGCGTGGATTGGTCATCACTGCTCATCGCTTGGCGAGGGGACTGGCCCCGCTTCACGACCTAGTTTTCCAGCGGCGCGTTAAACGACACGACATTTCCGAATGCAAAACCAAACACCGGCTGAAAAATTCCTGACCAGGAATTCATGTTCAGCACGTGCGGCTTTGACGCTGCAGAAAAAATGATTGGGGAGTCGAGGGATCTGCCGCACCGGGAATCGCAGAGTGTCGCGCCGGCAAGGCAGGCAGGCCAGCGCGGGTGGGTAAATCCGACGCGAACTACCGCACTTCCGCGCCCGCGCTGGGCGCATCGCGTCGATGCGACGGTCCTGCAGGGATGCGGTGCGGATTTGTAGATCCGAGCTTGCTCGGATGCTTTCG
>JBBSVH010000272.1:0-1561 GCA_038233685.1 Lysobacterales bacterium
CCAACCGGGTGCGGATGCGGCTACCCAGCGGGATCAAGTCCTCACGCCGCAGCTTGTCGATGAGACGGGCGTCGCCAGCCAGCACGACGCACAGCAGCGGCTGCGAGTCGAAGCGCGCGCTCGCCAGCAAGCGCAGCTCGCACAGGGCCGCCGGAGTCATCTCCTGTGCCTCGTCGATGAGCAGCACGCAGCGCAGGCGGGTGCTCTCCAGGTGCGCCAGCCAGCGCTCGCGCAAGGCCTTGAAACCGCCCCATCGGTTGTGCGGGCGAAGCGGCACGGCGAAGATGTCGCCCAGCTCGCGGTAGAAGTCGGCCAGGTTGCTTTGTGGGTGGCTGACGGCGCCCACGGTCACGTCGACGAGCCTGGACAGTCGCTCGGCCAGCAGGCGCAGCGCGATGCTCTTGCCGGTGCCGGGGTCGCCGTGGATCATGGCAAATCCTCCCTCGCGGATCTGGGCGTGTTCGATGCGCCAGCAGAAGTCCTCCAGCTTGGGGTGCACGAAGATCGCCTCGGTGGGGAGCTCGGGCGAGAAGGGGTTCCACTTGAGCCCGTACAGGGCCAGGAGTCTTTGGTTCATACGGATTCTTGATCGTTGGTGCGCAGCGCTGCGGAATCGGGCGCGCACAGATACGCCGGCGGCATGCCGGTGGCGGCGTGCTCGGCCAGCAGTTGGAGCAGCAGCGGGGCCATGCCGCTGGGTGGCAGCGGCGAGAGGTCTCGTCGGGTGGGGTCGAGCCTGCGGCGCTGTGCGTCTGCGTTGGCGGACTTGTCCAGCGGTTTGATCGGGCACAGGACGGTGCCAGTGCGCGGGTCGACCAGGTCAACGTGGCTCAAGTCCCAGCGCGCGTAGCGAACATGGACATCGTTCAGGTGGCGGTACCGCCCGGGAATCTCGAAGCGACAGCCCTGCAAGCTGAAGGTGCCGTCGCTTCGACGCGCGCGGCGCTTGACCTCGATACGAAAGGCCTCAGACAGTGCTGCTGAGCCGGGGCACGGGCGTGCCACGGACGGACCGGCAAGATGACGACTCAGCGGCGTGACGCCGATCTCGGAGTGCACTGTGCGGTGATACTCCTGTTCGACCCAGGCCTGGGTTGCCTCGTTGAGCCGCTCCAGCGTAAGGGCATCGTCGCCCTCCAGCATCGGAAGCAGTCGGCCCTCGATGCGGCCCCAGAAGGATTCTTGCTTGGCGTTCTGGTACGGGCTGTACGGCAGCGTCGTCTGATGCACGATACCCAGCCGGGCCAGCCCGCAGGTGAATTCCTCGGACACCATCGCCGAGCCGTTGTCCGTCATCACGGCCCTGGGCAGGCCGCGTTTCATGAAC
Source organism: Lysobacterales bacterium (assembly GCA_038233685.1). Taxonomy (GTDB): domain Bacteria; phylum Pseudomonadota; class Gammaproteobacteria; order Xanthomonadales; family Xanthomonadaceae; genus Pseudoxanthomonas_A. The sequence continues at coordinate 1,328 of JBBSVH010000272.1, forward strand.
GCCTGGGACAAACCATGTACGAGTGTCTGGGCCGTCTCGTCAAGGTACCACTGCAGGTGACAGACCAGACGCGAGCGGTCGTCGATGAAGCCCACCAGCATCGGCGTGGCCCACAGGCCGGCTCGGGTGAGGACCTTGCGCGAGCCATGGTGGAAGTCAAGATGTACCAGAGCGCCGACGTGCTCGACTTCGAAGCTGCGCACCTCCAACTGTTCGAGCCGGTCGCGGGCCAGC
>JBBSVH010000273.1:0-1553 GCA_038233685.1 Lysobacterales bacterium
CGCGGCCGCCCGCCTCGGATCGCCGCAGCAGCAATCGCCGCCTCGAACTTCGCCCACTGCGCGTCCGTCATGACTTGCATCAACTCTCCTCCGCAAACCGCCCGCGATTCGGGCGCAGCGAAGAGTCTCGCAAATCATCAGATGCGAACAGACCCTAGGAAGATATTAGATTCTTGTAATTGCTCACCCTGGTTGGGTTGCGGCTTTGTTGGGTGAGGTGGTGGCCAACGCCTGGCGGAGGTCGTTGAGCACGGAGCGGCTGTTAGCCTTGGCGGTGCTGACGACGGAGCGGAATGCAGCATAGGTGTCCGCACCCCATTCCGAGCGGAACCCGTTGGTCACCTTGCGGAAGATCACGCTGGGCCGCAGCGCGCGTTCGGACACGTTGTTGGTGGCCGGCACAGTGCGGTCTGTGACGAACACGAACAGGTGCTCGCGGTCACGCGCAATGCGCCGGCGCAGCCTTTCGGCCGCCGCCCCGCACCGTGGCAGGGCCAGCACCCTGTCCAACCTGCGGTCCAGGTCGGCGCGATACTGCCCCAGCGTGGTATCGCGCAGCCTGTCACGCCGCCGCCCGATCGCGACTGCGCGCAGCAGCAGGCGCTTGAGCGCCGCCGAGAAGCCGCCATCGCCGCAGTCGACGGCGTATTGAGCGTCACGAAGCAGATGGGCCAGGCACATCTGCCAGAGCTCGCCATGGCCGCGCTGGCTGCCGAAGCTGTCGGACACCCACACGCGCGGACGCTGGGCACCGAACAGCGTCCGCACCACGGCCGCCCCCCGGCTGGGGCGGATGACGTGCAGCACGCAGGCGCTGGTGACAAACACCCATTCCCACCAGGTCTTGCCCGCCACCCGCACGGAGGTTTCGTCGGACGCGACCACCGGGAACGCTGTGACCTGCCCCGCGATGGTTGCCGCCGCCACACCCAGCCGCGCCTGGGCGCGGGCGAGGATGTTGCTGATCGCCCCTTCGCTGATCGACAAGCCGAACACCTCGCCCATCAGCGCGCGCAGCCGCTCCATGCCGATTGCCTGGGCGTAGTGCAGGTAGACCACCAAGGCCTCGACCGAGCGGCCGAACGGCGAGCCTGGCTCAAGCCCGGCCGGTGCTGGCGCGATGGCGCGCTCCCCGCAACAGGTGCAGCGTCCACCGAACAGCCGCACCCGCGTCACGTCGGGCCGCACCGGCGCCAGCTCGTTGCGGTCGTAGACCATCTGCGGCGTTTGTGGCGCCTGCGGCCAAGCAGCAGCGCAGTGCGGGCAGGCCTCGAGCTTGGCATCGGTGATGCGGTCCGGGTTCGGCTCCAGCGCCCGGGCCACGCCGGGGCGGCCTGCGCGCGGCAGCTTTCCACCAGCCGGCACGTCAGGCTTCTGACCCTTTGACGGCGGCAACGAAGAGTTGTCGGGCGTCTTGGCAGGCCGCTCCAGCTTCGCCAGCCGCGCCTCGAGTTCGGCGATGCGCGCCAGGGCCGCTTCCAGCCGCCCAACCAACGGCAGCAGCGAGCGGATCAGCGCGTCCTTGTCCGCAAGGCTCAGCGTGCTGAGGTCAA
>JBBSVH010000274.1:0-1549 GCA_038233685.1 Lysobacterales bacterium
CAGGAACGATTCGGACTGCGCGTCGGTCCAGTCGTCGGGAATGGGCGACACGGCATAGAAAGTGTCCAGCCCCTTGTCCAGCGGCCCGGGCGAATCGGCGTAGGCCACGGCCACGCCACGCTGGAACTCCGGCATCAGGATGATCTTGACCTGCGAGTCGGGCAGGGTGAAGAGGTTTTTCTCGCGCACGAAGTCGGTGGCGCTGGCCCGCGCCACCTCGGCGGCCCGCACGACCTCGTCGCGCGCAGGCTTGTCCTGGTAGGCCAGCTCCAGTGCTGCCTCAATGGCCTTCTGCTGCTGCTCCGGCGCGGGGTTGGCGCCAAGCGGAGGTGCGCCCGGCTTGTCCTTGAGCACCGACTGCGCAATGCCATACATCTCCGCGCGCACGCGCTCGACTTCAGCTTCGGCGCGCTGTTTGATCTCCGCCCGCGACAGCGACGACAGCAGCGCGAACTTCAGCTTCTGGTCGTAGTGCTCCTGGCCGATGCGGAAGTCGCCCTTGGCGTTGGGGACCAGGGTGTTGTCCAGCCACTTCTGGTGCTCGGCTACGGCGTCTTTCAATGCGGCCGTCGCCGTGACTGCACGCTTGCGATCGACCTCGGACAGTTCCCCCAGCTTTGGGGTGATGAACATGTCGACAATGCTCAGGATGCCGCTGTTCTGCTTGGCCACGGTCTCGGCATGGACCTTGGGCACGCGCGCGGGGTCGAGGTTCTCGCGGGCCTGGGCCAGCAGCGCGGGCACTTTCTCCATGCGCGCCGTGGCCGCGCGCAGGCGGTCGGGAAGCGGCGCGAATTCGCGCGCCATCAGCCCGTAGATCGCGCTGCCGGCGAGGCCGCTGTAAACCTGAGGATCCCATGCCCAGGACTGCAGCGTCTCGCTTCCCCAGATGTCGTAGCGCAGCTGGTTGCGGAGCACCGCCGCATCGACCTGGTTGTCGCGGGACAGGGTCGAGGCATCCATTGCCTCCAGCTCGGCCAGGATCTTCTTGCCGAACTCCAGGCTGGCAGCGCGACCGGCAGCGCTCATGTCGTCGATCTCGCTGTCGTAGCGATGGTCGCCAATCTGGGTAGCGCTGACCGGGGACAGTTTCAGCCAGCCATCGAGTGCGCGCTCCGACAGGTCGGCAAAGCGCGCGTCGGCCTCGGCTGTATCCGGCGCCGTGGTAGCGGAACTCTCCACGCCAGCTGGCGCGGACGGCGCCAGCGAACTTCCGCAGGCGGCGAGAGAGGTGATCAAGGCGATTGCGAGCAGGCTGTGGCGCATGAGGAGTTCCAGTGAGGTTCGCGAGATATGAAGGACAGCTTAGGCGCGGGCCGCGCGAGGCGGGTCCGCGGGGGAGATGTTCAAGTACCGGGCGGCGTACGCACAGGCAGAGGGACGTTGCAGAGGTCGATGTGCCCGGCCGGGCGCAGGTACCAGCCATCGCGGCGGTTACGGCGTGATTCGGTGGCGTCGACGAAGCTTCTGGAATCGGTGCGCAGCAGCTGCAATGGGGTGCGCTCGGCTGCGGGCACCGTGCTGGCCAGGCGGATCGACTTGATCGGCG
>JBBSVH010000275.1:0-1522 GCA_038233685.1 Lysobacterales bacterium
CGGTGCAAGTGCACGCTCCAGCACGTCCAGCGCATCGGCCAGGGTGAGGCAGGCGGAATCCACATCCACGGTATCCAGCGCGCGCCAGCGGGTCCCACGATGCGGCAGCGGTTCCATCGCCGCACGCAGTCCACGGGTTGCCGCTTCCAGCGCGCGCGCCGGTTCCTGCAACGCGGCGAGCGAGCCGGGCACCTCCTTGCATTCGCCGAGCGCGTCGCGCGCCAGTTCGACCAGTGGCCGTGCACTCAATGACTCGCCGAAAAACTGCGCGGCGAGTTCTGGCAGCTGGTGCGCCTCGTCTACGACGAACGCTTGAGCGCCCGGCAGGATTTCGCCGAAGCCTTCCTGCTTGAGCGCAAGGTCCGCCAGCAGCAGGTGGTGGTTGACCACCACCACGTCGGCGGTCTGCGCGCGCTGGCGCGCCTGCACCACGAAGCATTCGCTCCAGAACGGGCATTCGCTGCCCAGGCAATTGTCCGCCGTCGAGCTGATCTGCGGCAGCAACGGCGAGTCTTCCGGCAGGGCGTCGAGCTCGGCCAGGTCGCCCATCCGGGTGCGCCCGCTCCACGCAACCACGCGCTGGAACTGCGATGCGGTTTCGCGCGACGAAAATCCACCCTTGAACAGTTGCGGCTCGCCCTTGGCCTGCTCCATCCGGTAGCGGCACAGGTAGTTGGAGCGCCCCTTGAGCAAGGTGGTCTTGACGCCGGTACCGAGTGCGTCGCGCACCCGCGGCAGGTCGCGCAGGTACAACTGGTCCTGCAGCGCGCGCGTGCCGGTGGAAATAATCGTCTTCATCCCCGACAGCAACGTCGGCACCAGGTAGGCGAAGGTCTTGCCGGTACCGGTGCCGGCTTCGGCCAGCAGCACCCCGCGCTGCTCGAAGGCATCCGCCACCGCCAGCGCCAGCCGTTGCTGCGCCGGCCGCGCGACGAATCCCGGGACATGGCCGGCGAGCGCCGCGCCTGCAGCCAGCGCCTCGCGAACGCCGGAACTCAGGCGCGACATCGAGTCACGACACCCATGAACGGGTCAGGGCTGCGGCACGGGTTCGGGCGGAGGAGCGTCCCGCGGCGCCTCGCGCGCGGGATCGCCACGATCACCCCAGCCAAGCCAGCCGCGGATCGCCTCGCCGGCACGTTCAATCATCTCCGGGCCAGCGTCGCCCGGGTATGGCTGGCCGTAGGGATCGTCGCTGCGGGGGGCGTACACGCACGGTTGGTAGCCCGGCGCATAGCCGGCCACGAAGGCGACGCGGCTTGCACCCGGGCAGCCAGCCTCGGTGCTGTGCCCTGCCTGCACCCATTGCCAGTCCAGGCCCTCGCTGGCGATCTGCAACGGCGCGCTGGGCAGTCTCGAGAAGATTTCCGACCACACCCGCATGCCACCGGTCGCGCCGTACAGGCCGGTTGGCTTGTTCTGGTCGTTGCCGACCCAGACAACGGCCAGGTAATCGCCGGTGTAGCCGGCGAACCAGCTGTCGCGGCTGTCATTGCTGGTCCCGGTCTTGCCGGCCGCGCCA
>JBBSVH010000276.1:0-1522 GCA_038233685.1 Lysobacterales bacterium
CCGCCCAGGTAGCACGAGCGATCTTCCCCGAGGGCAGTCCTGTCATGCGCATGCTCGACGAGCTGCACATGATCGTCACAGACCACGATTTCGCCGACCTGTTTCCGGCACGCGGCCAGCCGGCCGAGGCGCCAGTGCGCTTGGCGCTAGCGACGCTGCTGCAGTTCATGGAAGGGCTGACCGACCGCCAAGCCGCCCACGCGGTGCGCACCCGCATCGACTGGAAGTACCTGCTGTGCCTGGAGCTCGGCGATGCCGGCTTCAACCACACGGTGCTGAGCGAGTTTCGAAGCCGGCTGCTGGAGCACGACGCCGAGCGGCGGCTGTTTGACGCCGTGCTGGCACTGGCTAAGACGCACGGCGTGCTGAAGGCCGGTGGCCGCCAGCGCAGTGACTCCACCCACGTGCTGGGTGCCATGCGAGCGATGACCCGGCTTGAAGGCGTGGCCGAGACACTGCGCCATGCGCTCGACGAGTTGGCGACGCTGGCTCCCGAGTGGCTGCTGGCGCACACGACGCCTGCTTGGGTGGACCGCTATGGCCTGCGAGCCCGGGAGTTCTGGCTGCCCAAGAGCGCTGCAGGTCGCGAGAAATGGGCTGCCCAGACGGGTGCTGACGGGATGGGCTTGCTCGAAGCGCTTGCGGCCGCCGATAAGACTATGGTGCTGCGACGCTTGCCAGCCGTCGAGACGCTGCGCCAGGTCTGGGTGCAGAACTTCCTGGTCGAGAATCCGCCGGACGGACCACCGCGCGTGCTCTGGCGTGCCCACGACAATGCGCCGCCGGCCAAGCGCCATATTGCCTCGCCCTATGACACCGACGCGCGTTATCACAAGAAGGGCGCCACGGTCTGGACGGGCTACAAGCTGCACCTGACCGAGACTTGCGAAGAGACGACTCCCAACCTCATCACCAACGTCGAGACGACCGCAGCGTCAGTAACCGACGATGCGGTGACCGGGACTATCCACGCTGCGCTGGCCAAGCGCACGCTGCTGCCCTCCACCCACATTGCTGACACCGGCTACGTCAACGCCGAGTTGCTGGTCGAGGCGCGTCAGTGCTACGGCGTCGAACTCGTCGGCCCCACGCGAGGCGACAACCACTGGCAGGTCAAGCAGGGGCTGGGGTTTGCAGCACGTGACTTCGTGGTCGACTTCGAGCGAAGGCAGGCGACCTGTCCGACCGGGCAGACGAGCAACAGCTGGACGATGGCGTCGACGCATAGCGGCAAGCCGGTAATCAAGGTGAAGTTCGCCTCGAAGGCCTGCCGACGATGTCCGGTGCTCGCCAAGTGCACTGACTCGACGCCGCCGCGGCGCACCATCAGCATCCGTCCGCAGGCTGAGTACGAAGCGTTGCGTGAAGGACGAGCGCGCGAGAAGAGCCCTGACTTTGCAGCCGAGTACGCTCGGCGCGCCGGGGTCGAGGGCACCATCGCTCAGGCGGTGCGGTCGCACGCGGCGCGGCGCACGCCTTACTTCGGCCAGCTCAAGACGCACTTGGCGCACTTGATGATCGC
>JBBSVH010000277.1:0-1500 GCA_038233685.1 Lysobacterales bacterium
CGGCGATTACACCGACCAGGCGGCGCTGGAGGAGTTCGCTTCCAGGATCGATGTGGCGACGTTCGATTTCGAGAACGTGCCTGCAGAATCCGCGCGCTGGCTTGCCGAGCGCGTGCCGGTATTCCCGACCCCGCGTGCGCTGGCCGTGGCGCAGGACCGGCTTGCCGAAAAAACCCTGTTCCACCAACTCGACATTCCGGTGCCGCCGTTCGCGGACATCGCCAGCCGCGAACAGCTCGATGCCGCAGTCGCCGATCTCGGCCTGCCCTGCATCCTCAAGACACGGCGGTTGGGCTACGACGGCAAGGGCCAGTTCCGAATCAAGACTGCTGCCGATGTCGCTGCGGCCTGGCAAGTGCTGGGGCCGCAGGCGGGCAGGGTCGGACTGATCCTGGAACGCTTTGTCGCGTTCCAGCGCGAACTGAGCGTGGTCGCCGTGCGCAGCCGCGATGGAGAATTCCGGGCCTGGCCGCTGACCGAAAACTGGCACGTCGATGGCGTGCTCTCGGCCAGTCTGGCGCCGGCCACGGTCGATGCCGCGTTGTACGACACCGCGCTCAGCCACGCGCGCCGCCTGGCCGACGCGCTGGATTACGTGGGCGTGTTCGCGCTCGAACTGTTCTGCCACGAGGGCGAATTGCTGGCCAATGAACTTGCGCCGCGCGTGCACAACTCGGGGCATTGGACGCTGGAGGGCAGCGAGACCTCGCAGTTCCAGAACCACTTGCGCGCGGTGCTGGGCGTTGCGCTTGGCAGCACGCGGATGCTGGGCCATGCCTGCATGCTCAACTGGATCGGCGCGATGCCGGACGCGTCCGCGGTGCTGGACGAAGCCGGCGGCCACTGGCACGACTACGGCAAGCAACCGCGCGATGGCCGCAAGGTCGGCCACGCCACGATGCGGGCCGATGCCCCCGGCGAGCTGGTCGCGACCTTGCAACGCGTTGGCGACGCGCTTGGGCGACACGGGCAGGTTGCACCTGTGATCGAGGCATTGCAGCAAGCGATGGCGAGACCGTCGGGCGAATCGCGAAGCGGCGTTTGAGCCGCGGAGCGAACACCCGGCGGTAGGCGACATCGCGGGAGTCACAACGAAAAACGGCCGGATCGCCCGGCCGTTTTCACATGTGCGGACGTTTCGCGCTTACTTCATGTTGCTGGCAACGAAGTCCCAGTTCACCAGCTTCCAGAACGCTTCCACGTACTTCGGCCGCGCGTTGCGATAGTCAATGTAATAGGCGTGCTCCCACACATCGCACGTCAGCAGCGGGGTGTCTTCGCCGGTCAGCGGAGTAGCTGCATTCGGGGTGCTGGCCAGCGCCAGCGAACCATCAGTGCGTTGTGCCAGCCAGCCCCAGCCGGAGCCGAAGGTCTTGATCGCGGTCTCGCTGAACTGCTCCTTGAACTTCGAGAAATCGCCGAAAGCTGCATTGATCGCATCCAGCAACTTGCCGCTCGGCTCGCCGCCACCAGCATTCTGACCAGAAGCCGGCGCCAGGC